>ONMI01000036.1 GCA_900318915.1 uncultured Prevotellaceae bacterium
GATAAGGATATAATCGCTAAGATAATCATTTAACACTTATTAATAATTCTAATTTTAACACAAAACTATGATTAAAAATCTACGATTCCTTACATTGGCACTGTTAAGCATAGTGTTCAATGTGGCAATGGCTGACCCGGGCTACATGGAGGTTAAATTTGTGGGGACGGAGGATGCTATTGAGGTAATCAACGACGCTGAAGGTAATGCTGTCGGATTCAAACTTGAAAAAGACGGTTTCACTATCAAGGCTCTCAAGGCGGACGGTGCATCGGTACCGACCCAGAACGGCAGGTCGTTAGATTACCGTACTTATGCCCTCAACACCCTGACCGTGTCGGGTCAAGGTGTGGAAATCATGGAGCTTTCCTTCCTCCTCTCTGAACAAGGCAAGAAAAGGTATTGTCCCATCGAGGCCAACAGTGGAACATGGGAACAGAGCGAATCTGACGAGACCTTCAATTGGTATGCAGAATCCACCGTCAATTCGGTGACCTTCACCGTGGGCGAGAAAGCCGAGTTTGGTACCGATGGCGGCGAAAAGGCCGGACAATTTGATTTCGATGAAGTGACAATCTACTTTAACCCTACCGGAGTCGAGGAGCCCGAGCCCGTTGTCGATTTCATCACCGATCAGTTTGAGCGCTATGAGCTCCTCACCGATCCCAGCACCCTCAAGAGTGGCGACCAGCTTGTAATCCTCTCCAAGTCGTATGTGGCCATGGCTACTACCCGCGACGGTGGCAACTACGGAGCCGCCGGCAGCGATCCTACTGAGCTCACTGGTTCGGAGATTGCCGACAACCGCTACGACAACTACTTCAATGCCACTCCGTTGGTGTCGTTCGACAATGGTCAGAAACAGGCTCTTTATCGTAACATGTACACCAACCGCATCACCCTCGAACAGGGACAGAATGGATGGTTCTTCAAGTGCCTCTCCATGAACTACAGAAATCATGACGGTGGCTACCTCTATCAGCTCGACGACAAGACAGGCGGCATGAGAACCATCACTACGCCGACGGAAACTGCCGAAATCATGATTCTGTCCAACGAAGACGGTACCTTCTCCCTGACTTTCGCTGCTCATCCCGAAGTGTCTATCGTTTATGACAACGAGGCCGTCTGCTTCACCAGCTTCAACAACAATGACCAGCCGGGCGACAATGTGGAGGAAGGTGTTTACATCTACCGCCGCGTGGCTCCCACAGACTATATCGTGGTTCCGCAGAACCCCAGCTTCTACGCTACACTCTTCTACAGCGACAAGAACCTCGTGGTGCCCAACGGCATGATGGCTTTCGGTGTAGGTTATAGTGAGGAATCCGAAAAGGACGAGGTGACCGGTGAGACCAAGTTGGCACGTGTCGGTTGCAGCGACCTCGGTGGTGAGGCTCAGCTCCGTGTGGTGGCTGCCAGCTTCCTGGGCAACCCCAACGCTATGTCCTATGAGCCCAAACCGCTCGGAGGCAGCGCCTTCTTCACGGGTTGCTATCTGCCCGGTGAGGTCATCCCCGCTGGTACTGCTGTGGTGACCGGTATCGAGTCTACCAGAAACGAATTCTATCCTTGGGAGTTTACCAGTGAGCAGACTCCTGTTGATGCTTACTTCGCTGTGATGGACGAGGCTTATGAGGATGTGTACGGAACCGACGACACCAACCTTCTCAATGGTTTCGATGAGGATGCTCTTACCGTAGCCGACGAGCCTTGCAATTTCTATCGCCTTACCTACAGAGCTGGCGATTCTCATCCTACTTTCCGCTTCGGCGCTGAGCACGGAGCTGCATTCACCAGTGCTGCACACAAGGCTTATCTCGCTGTTCCCAAGAGCTTGTCGCAGGGTGCCAACAGCTTCTCCTTCGATTTCTTCGGTACTACAGATGGTATCAACCAGGCTAAGGTGGCCGAGGTCAATGCTCAGGGTGTCTACACACTCTCAGGTGTCCGTGTTGACGCACAGAAACTTCAGAAGGGCATCTACATTGTGAATGGAAAGAAAATGGTTATCAAATAATTAAAGGAGGAACAACACAATGAAAAAGTATATTGCACCTGAAGTTTACATCGTAAACACCAATGAGAGCGTCATGGGCCCCAGCCAGCTCGACGACGTTATCATGATAAGCCAGTTCTATATGGATGATGTTCAGCTTGGCAATTCATTCGGCTTCGACGATGAAGACGATGACTACATCAATCCTTGGGCCAATGTCAAGGGAGTCAACCTGTGGGACGAAGACTAATTGAAGTCCACACGACTTAAATACTTAAAAACAGCCGCTCCTCCAAGAGCGGCTGTTTTTTATAGGTGTGTAGAAGTATTTGAGTGTAGGACATATGTTGTTTTGGTGAGGAGTGATTATGTGATTTATATGCCGATTTTGTTGCTTCTACTTTAAGTTTTCAGGGTATATCAACAGAACTATGTCAGCTGTTTTATCGCTGAACAGCCAGGAATACTGGGAGACTATTCTGAGCGTACCTTTCTTGGCAAACTCGGGCTTGGCTGGATACCCAATAAGAGTTTTGAACACTGGTGGCATAAACCATCGCATTTTGCATGGCAAATTGTCTAGTGTGGAAGCAAAGTCGTTGAGTCGACCGTTTTTACCAATAATCTTGCCCTATATTCGACAACCAGAGCCTAAATTGCTAAAGCCCTGGCATAAGCCACACAAATGTCTATACTCCAACACTCCTTCACTCCTGAAAAAGGCAAATGTCTACACTCCTTCACTTCTACAGAAAGAGCCCTGCACGAATCCGTGCAGGGCTCTTTCTATAATCGTGTTGTAAGTTTACAACTTGTCGTCCAGTTCGTCGTCCCAAACAGTATGGGCATTGGTCCACTCTTCCACATCGTCTTCGGTTTTGCTGCCGCCACCGCCTACAGTGGGGTCGGTCACACTTTCACCGGCAGGACCGGCTATCGGCTCACAATACAACGTTTTAATCTGGGGAAGAATATATGATTTCTTTGTTTCCATGTCCATTACTTATTTGATGATTTTCTTACCGTTTATGATGTACAGACCTTTCGGCAGACTGTTCACAACATTCTCCAGATGGCGCTGGCTGGTGCTCATTACCTTCACACCGCTGAGGGTGTAGATGTTCACCACCTCGCTCTCACCGGCACCGTTGGCAATAAACTGGTCACGGATGGCAGAAGTGCTGTTGTCGTCTAAGAACACCACCTGTACGCTCGAGGTTGTCGTCGATACGCTGGAGGCATCTGTACGCGAGGCAAAGAACGAGCGGAACGGCTCAACTTCCTTCGAACCCTTCACATAGTCGAACTGATTGCCGGCTTCATTCATGAAGTAGAGGCAGTTGTATACACTCTCCTTCGGGTTGACACCTGTCGTGGTGGCCAGGAAGCAGAGGTCGCGGGCCTCGTTGAAAATCTCTTTCGGAGTGGCGGGTACCACGTAGTCGCTGCCGTCCTGGCTGAAGGTAATCTCCTTGCCTACAAGATTCCATTCCTCACCCCATTTGTCACCGGCTACAGTGATGATATAGGGCTTGTTGGCAAGAAGCTCCTGCGGCATCTTGAAATATACCTTGTTGTATTCGGCACCGTAGAAGTAACCCATCCAGATGTTCTTGTCTTTCTCTGTCTTGTCGCGGAACCAGTCGAGGGCTTCCTCACCGGCCTTGACGGCGCTGGGGGCGAAGGGGAATACCACGGTGTTCCAGTTGCTGTCGTCGGCTCCCATATTGCCCTTGTCGAAGGTGCGCACATAGTTGGCGGTGTGACCGTTCAGGTTGAACTCCTGAGGAACGAAGGCTGCTTGGCCGTCGGTAAAGGTGATGTCGCTGTTGGCGCTGAACGCGTCACCGTCCATCATTACTACATTCTTGCCTTCAAGGCTGGCGGCCTCATTGGCGTTCTTCACATAGTAGACGGTGTTCGGATTGGCGTTCGGGGTTATCACAACGTCTTTCTTCGAGTCGGTGGTCATCACGGCCAGTGCATTCTCCGGGGTCTCAAAGCTGGCGGCGTATTCCACACCCATGCCACGGCCGGAAGCATCCCAATAGCGCACACCGCTCTGGGTGGGCTTGAAGATTCGCTTCAGCAGATACTCATAGTCCTTGAAGTCGCTGCCCTTGGCGTCCCAGTTGCTGGTGCTCACGTTCTTTGCGGCGACAAACACAAATACCTGGGTGCCGAACTTCAGATTGTCTACATAGTACTCGAATTCTTTCTCCTCACCGGCCTGCAAGCGGAGGTGATAAAGCTGGGTCTTCATCCATTTGCCGCTCTGGGTGCAGATAAAGCGCATGTAGTCGTTGTAAGGCTCACTGCCCGTGTTCTTCACCTTGAACTTGATGTAGTACTTGTCGGAGTAAGTCTTCGTCTTGTTGCTGGTGCCGTCGCCGTCCAGTATGCTCTCGTCCACTATTTCAAATTTGAGGTAGCGGTCGGCTGCGGTGCTCCAATAGGTCTTCTTGCCGCCTATAGTGACATTACACTTGCCCTGGGCAGAACTGCCGATGCCTGAAGCGGCCTCGCGGTAAATCCAAAGGTCGGTCTTGTAGGTGTCGCTGCTGTACTGGACAAACGGGAATACCAAATCCACCTCACTGCTGTGGGGAAGGATCTTCAGCTCCTCTGAATAAGTGAGAGCGGCATGCTGGGAAGAGGTGGAAGAAGCGGCCAGACGCATCTGAAGGGTCTGGGGATTCAAGGCGTTGTTGCGAATCTTCAGAACCATGTCGACGGGGGCGCCGGCGGGCTGGTTCATATCGGCCTCATTGGGAGCAAAACCCAGCACCTCGTACGAGGGAACGGCCTGCAGACCGTTGGCGGTCATCTCAAAGTAGGCGGTGTCGCACGCGCAACGGTCATAGTGCCACTCGGTGCAGCCCTTGATGCGGCTCACAGGAAGCAGACGCATGCCGGCGGTCACCTTTGAAGGAATGGTGTATACGTTCTCGATACGGACGTTCTTCACTTCCTTGTCCTCATCGGTAACCTCCTCACCCTGACGGGGTTTGGGCAATACGGGCAACTCGGTGTATACGCCGGCGGGATAGGTGGTCTCGTGCTTGCGAATCACGGCCTTCAGGTTGAAGTCCTTGTCGAAAGCGCCAAGTGCCTGCTCAAAGGTCTCCTCGGTGGGATACATGTTGCAGTTGTATATCGTCACAGTGCTGCCGTCATCGGCCATCTTCGTGCCTACATACTGCAGACTCTTGTCTTCGGCCTGATAGTAGTCCACATCATTGCTCTCCACATGGTTGGCGGGCTGGATGCCGGTCACACAGTAGATGCTGAACGAGAAATTCATGTAGACAGGGGCGTCATACTCGCTCATGGCGGAGAAACGGAACCAACCGTCGGCAGAACCGCCCCAACCCCAGTTGATGTAGAAATAGTCGTCACGGTCATAACCGCCAATCAGGTAGGCATGACCCACCGTGCTGGTCGTCTGGGTGGCATAGGCGGAGGCGCCTACAATCACAGGACGGTGATGGCTCATCTCATTGTATATCTCCTCAATAGAGGCCTCAATGTCGCGGGCACCGGTTACATGGATGCTGCGCACATCATCGGCAAAGTGGAAATAATCCCGCATGGCTTTCTTGATGAAGGAAGTAGAACCGCCCGACTCAGTGGCCTTGAACGAGGTCTCGGTCGACCAGGCGCAACGCTGCATCAGGCTGGCCACGGCATCGTGACCGGCTTCGTCCGTAGCGGTATAGGTCTCCTTAATCAGACTCCAGTCCATGTCGTAGGGATCAAGGTCCTCCAGCTGCTGACCCACTGCACCCATGTCGGTGTAGCTGGTGTAGCCGGGAATGGCCTCAATACGGTCGAACGAACCGGGGAAACAGGCCAGTGCCTGGGCAAAAGCGGTGTTCACACAACCTGTAGGGCAGGTAATGGAGGGATTCGAAGGATCGGTGGGGCAGAACTTGTTGTACGGGAAACCCTGACCCCACTTGGTCTTCAGGAAAGGAGCTACATACTCGCGGGTCAGCGACATGGAGCGGCGGGGAGATGCCTCTTCTGAAGTCTGACTCTCATCAAGCATGTTGATCTGCTCGGCGTAGAAGTCCAGTTGCATCTGAAGGGCGGGAGGAAGATTGTCCAGGTCAAGACTGCCTTCTTCTGAGTAGCCGAGAATGCTCTCACCGCGGGTGTCGCCGCTCACCAGAACGAAACCATGCCCGTCTTCAGAATTGAATACATAGAACGGTG
The DNA here is from genome assembly GCA_900318915.1 of uncultured Prevotellaceae bacterium. Classification (GTDB taxonomy): domain Bacteria; phylum Bacteroidota; class Bacteroidia; order Bacteroidales; family Bacteroidaceae; genus Prevotella. The sequence continues at coordinate 6,218 of ONMI01000036.1, forward strand.
ACACCGTGGTACCGTTCCCTTGCTGTGCAGGTGCCCGATGGGACCTGGTCTGCTGTAGCGTCATGCTGCTGCCGCGCGACAAAAGGAAGGCCTTCGCCTTGTCAAACGCAGTCGCCTCATCTACAGGGCCGGCCCAAACTCCAAGACTGGAGACAGCAAGCATCATGCAGGTAACTAATGTAAACTTTTTCATGTTGATGGATTATGTTGATTATAATAAATTCTTTTCAAAACAGTGGTTCTCGATTCTCCAATTATTCAGATTACTCTGATTGTTCAAATTATTCCGAATATTTAGATTTCTCCGACTATTCAGATTACTCTATTCTTTTCTTCTAATTTCAGTCTTTTTAGGAATATTCTTATATTTGGGCAAAATTAATGTTTTTTTTTGGTTTTTGGTGTCCAATATTTCCTTTTTTGTCTTGAGTATACATTTTTTAACGTTTACTCCCTAGATAATTATGGCTGACCATGTTTCTCTCTCTTGTTCACTTGGTAGAGTGTGTAGAATGGCTGTTTACACAATGTGGCATGATATTCCACAACGGGGCTTCAAAATGTTGTGAAGAACAGCCTTTATTCCCTAAATAACGGAATGTTACAATCTGTTACTTTTCTACTGTAAAAACAATCAAAAAGCCTTTCCGATTCTCCTTTTTTGTGGAGACGGAAAGGCTTTTCCCTTTGTAGAGGTTTCAAATCGTATGTTACTTTACTACCACTGCCTTGCGGCCGATAATGTACAGTCCTTTAGGCAGTTGACGCAATTCTTTGTCAGTGGCTTCTTGTAGGATGAGACGCCCGTCAAGGGTGTATACGTTTTGGTTGCATTCCGTGAGAGAACCGATTTCGTGTATCTGGCTGGTCAGCGCATGCAGATACAGGTTGGCCACTACCTGGGCATCCTTGAAAATGAGAGAAACCTGACCGCTCTTGGGGGTGGTCAGCGTGATGTGGTGGGTCACATACTGCCCTCCGGAACGGGAGGGAAACACGTAGTCGGTCGAGGTGAAGGTGTCGTCGCCAAGGGTCTGGAGATAGGCGTCGCTGTCGTCGGAGTTGCTGTAGCCGGTAATGTCGGCGCCTACAATGGTCACTCCTTCGGGCAGGTTGATCTTGAAGTTGCTGTTGCGGGAGAATTTGATGCCTTTCATGCCGCAGCTGCTGCCCTCGGCGTAGCCGTTGCCCACCGATATCTTGATGCCGTTGGTAAAAGTCCAGTCACCGTTGGACGTATTGGGAGATATCTCATAGACCTCGGTCACAGGGGCCTCGCCTTCCTCCTCGATGTAGCCGCCCTGCTCACCGCCGACATATTGCTGCTCGGTGATGTCGGCCACCAGCGAGTTGAGATAGTGCTCCAAATTGGTGTAGCCGTCGGTAGCCTGCTGCTTGCCGTCACTGCCGTCCTGGGGGTTCAGCCCGTTGGCGGTCTCCCATGCGTCGGGCATACCGTCGCCGTCGCTGTCGGCAGGGGCTGTTTCGCTGTTCAGCACAGGCCAGGCGCTCCAGTCGTCGCCGGCGCCCTCGGGCTTGTTGTCGTTCTGGCTGTCCACAATGCCTTTGTGGTTGCCTTTGCCGGTGGCGCTGGCCTCACCGTTGCGCACGTCGCTCACCATCTGTTCGTCGAAACTGTCACGGACCTTGCAGGCACCGGCATAGGCGAGCACACGCTCATAGGCGGTCTCGGCGCTGTGGGTGGTGGTGAGCACATAGTCGATGGGTTCGCGCAGACGGATGGAGTCTTTCACGGCGTCATCGTACAGACCGTCGTTGTTGTCGGCGTTGATCTGGTTGTACATGCCGTAGGTCCAGTTGTCCTCGGTCACATCGCTGTACTTCGGGTTCACATTGCCGTCCACATAGTATTTGCCCCAGATGTGCAGGGTGGGGGCGTAGTCGGGGTAGCTCTTGATGTAGCTGTCGGTGCGGATGCCCACCGAGGCGATGCGGCGCTGCTTGGTGCTGCTTATCTGGGCTGTGCCGGGACCGGGCTTGTAGTAGTTGTTCACAATGTTCACATGCATGGCCTCGCCGCCGTAGCAGCCGTTGCCGGCATAGTTGTATATCACATTGTTGCGCATGTCCATACGCTCGTCGAGCTGGGTGGTATAGCGCGGACCCAGACGGGGCGTGCGGCTCTCGTGATGGGCCAGCAGGTTGTGGTGGAAGGAGGCACCGCTGCCGCCCCAGTTGCCGCCGTAGCCGTGGGCGCCTTTGCTGTGCCCGGCGTCTTGCAGGCTCTGGGCCACAAGGCACCACTGCACCGTGGTGTTCTTGTTGCCGTAGACGGAGAGGCACTCGTCGATGCTCCAGCTCACCGAACAGTGGTCGATGATGATGTCTTGCTGGTCGAAACCGCCGAAACCGTCCCAACCGTCGGCTCCGTCCTTGGTCACGTTGTTGTTGCCTAAGCGGAAACGCAGGTAGCGCACTATCACATTGTTCGTCTTGATGGCCACGGGGTAGTCGGCTACACAGATACCGTCGCCGGGAGCCGTCTGCCCGGCTATCGTGACATTAGCCTTCGAAATGTTGAGGGCCGACTTGAGGTGGATGGTGCCACTCACGTCGAACACGATGGTCTTCGTGCCGCTCTTGTCAAGAGCCCACCGTAGGGACCCTTCGCCGCTGTCGTTCAGGTTGGTCACGTGGTACACGGCACCGCCGCGGCCGCCCGTCACATAGCGCCCGAATCCCTCGGCACCGGGAAAAGCGGGTGTCTTCTCCTGGGCCACGGCGGGCAGCACACCCAGCAGCATGCTCAGCAGAAAGATTAAACAGAGGGAATTCTCTTTCTTCATAATTCTTTGTTTGGTTTCAGTTTCAAAATCACTTTATAGTCTCTATAGCTTATATGCCTTGCTTGCAGTTGCAAGAAGTCCATGAAATAAGTCCATGAAAAGAACATGTGTACCTTTAACTTCCCTTTCAAAACCACAAATGTCCTTTTAACTTCCTTTTAACTTCCCTTTAACTTCCCTTTCAAAACCACAAATGTCCCTTTAACTTCCCTTTAACTTCCCTTTAACTTCCCTTTAACTCCCCTTTAACTTCCCTTTATATATCAGGCACGCAGCCTGAAGTGAGGTGCGTGCCTGATAAGAAGGGGCTTCAGAAGGATTTAGTACCAGCGGGGGTCGCCCGGAGTGGGCTTGTCGCCGCCAAGTTCCTTCGTCACAATCTGGAAGTTGCTCTTCAGAGCATCCTTGAAGGTCTCGGTGGTGCTCGTGCTCAGCGTGGTGCCGGGGAAGGCGGCCTTGGGCGACGGATCCTCTTCGGAAACAGGGGCCCAGAGCACATCGCTCGTGAAGAAGATGTCGCTACAGGTGGGCTGCACGCTGCCGCTCCAGCCAGTGATACCGGTGCTCACCTCGGCGGCGGTGTTGCGGCCTGCACGGCCGATGAGGCAGTTCTTCATCGTAAACTTGTCCTTGAAGCCGTCCCAGTTCTTGCTGTTGAAGTCGAAGAAGGGCTTGTTGTCGGCGATACAGTACACGAAGGTGCAGTTCTCCACTACCAGCGAGTTGGGCTGCAGACCCTTGGTGCCCACGCAGATCTTCTCGGCGTTCGACACCGTGGTGTTCTTAATCGAGACGTTCTGGATGTCGGCGTTGGCGTTGTCGGCATTTGTCAGACCATAACCGCTGATGGAGTCGATCACACAGTTGTCAAACTCCACATTGTCTATCTTGGCCGTGGTCTGGATGCGGCAAACACCGCGCTTGAACTTGATGCTGCTGTTCTGGAAACGGATCAGACCCATGTCGCCGCCCTTCTGGTTGAAGTTGAACACATAGGTGGCACCGTAGTGGTCGTCCTGTGTGCGGGGCTTGTTCTCGGTGTCGGTGAAGGCTACCTTGTTGAAAATCATACCGCCTACATACGAGTCGGCAGCCACACGGAAGTTGCCTTCTACACCCAGCTGGGCCTCGCCGGCCAGCGATAGACCGGTCACAAGGGTAATCACACCTTTCGTGGCGGGTATCTCTATCGTGGGGATACGGTACTTGGCGCCGCCTTCCAGCACGATGGTGAAGTCTTTGTCGCGCAGACCGTTGTTGATCAGCGAGTCGAGCGTGTTGGCATAAGCCGAGCTCGAGCCGGTGGAGAACCACTTCCATGCAGTCTCCTCATCGAGGCCGCGCAGGTCTATCACCTCGCCTTCGAATTTCTCCGGAGCAGCGGTGGTGAAGCGGCGCTTGCCCTTGTAGGCACCCTCTGAGTAGGCCTCCACACGGTAGGTGGTGTTGGGCTTCAGGTTGTACACAATCTTCTCCAGAAGGGTCAGGTCGTTGCCACTGATGTTCAGCTCATTCACCAGCGAGTCGTTACTGTCCTGATAAACCTTCAGCTGGTCCAATATGGCCTCTTCCGACCAACGCACGCGGGCGGCGATGTCAATCACGTCAGAGGTGGTGATGTTCGACAGCTGGGTCGGATAGTCGAGAGAGGTGGTGGTAAGCGTGAAAGCCTTCGAGGTCAGACCGCTGCGGCTGTCGCTACTGTAGAGGCTCACGTTGTACTCCTTGTCATACTGCAGCTTGTCGAAACGGTAGAAGGTGGTGTCGGTGCTCACCTCGCGGGTGTCACTGCCGTCGTTGGCCTCTATCTTCACCGTATACTGGTCGGCATTGCTGTAGTTGTCCCAAGTTACAATCATGTAGGGATTGTTGTCGTCGTCAAGGTAATGGCTGATGTTGTCGCTGTCTATTACCGGACGGAACAGACCGTCCATAGCGGGCAGGTCATCGTCGTCGCAACTGGCAAGGAAACCGGTGCAGGTGGCAACAGCCATGAACAGCAGCGCTGATTTGAATATCTTTTTCATCTTTCTTGCGATATTAATAGTTTTCTTTGGTTATGGTAGCAACTTCAGCATTGATACCCTCGCCAGTGTCGTTCGACAGAATGCCGTAGCCGTCATTGCTCAGCACGTCGCTCGCATTCAGGGTGGTCACGCTGATGGGAAGCAGGAAAGGCACGTTGCCGTCGCCGGTAAGGGCGCCGTTGGCGTAGCCGCGGTATAGACGGGTGGCGTAGTCGCTGGCGGTATACACATCACGGCGGGTAACACCCGACTCCTGGTCACCCTCCACTGTGAAGGTCACAGCGGCGGGAGCGGTGCCCAGCGTGTAGGTGGTCACACCAGTGGCGGCGTCCTTGGTCTTCGTGCAGGAGGCATACTCCGTGCCGTTGTAGATATAGGTCGAGGTGCGCTTGATGAGCTGGGTGCCCCAGCGGCTGCGGTAGGTGGTAGTACCCACTGTCTCCGACTGCATCCAGCCGTTGGCCTCCATGGTGGCGTCATCGTCAACCGGACGGTACTTTTGGTCGTACCACTCTATGTCGGCCTTTGTGTTGGTCGTACCCACACGCTTGAACCACATCTTGTCGGCATATTTCACATAGTCGGCGGCCTCGGGGAATTTGCTCATCACCTCAGGCAGCATCAACAGGTCTTCGTTGGTGGAGATACCCCAGCAGAGCATCGTCCGCATGGCCTGCTCTATCTTCTTGGCATACAGGTTCCAGCGAATCAGGTCGAAACGGCGCAGTCCCTCGCCGCCGAACTCCCAGGCACGCTCGTCGACAACGGCGTTGAAGAAGGCTTCCTTCGAGTTCAGTGCCGACACATAGGCGGTCACGTCGTTGGCGTAGGTGGGACTATTCTTAAATGCACGCGCGCGCACCTGCGTGAGGGCATCCTTGGCCAGAGCGGTCGGACCGTTCAGCTCGTTCTCGGCCTCAGCCAGCATCAGCAGCACGTCGGAGTAGCGCATCAGCGGATAGTTGATGCCGGTACCCTTCGAACTGCTGCCGCCAAGCGACTTGGTGGCCAGAGCGCGGTCCCATTTGCCGATACCCATGGCGGTGCCTTCGGTGGGATACACCACGTCGGAGGCATGCTGCCACTTGCCGCAGGTCACGTCGCGGCGCTGGTCGTTGTCGGCGAACGAGATGTAGTAAGAGGGAGTTAGACCCACCTGGTTGGTGGTGTTACCGTTGGCGTTGCTTCCGGTGTTCGTCACACCGATGCTCCAGCCCACATCGCCACCCATAGACTCTACGAAGGCCACCTCGTACAATATCTCGGCGTTGTTCTCGCAGTAGTACGAGTTCTCGTTGGCAAAAGGAGTGCTGAAGTCGTCGTACAGCTTACGGGGCTTCAGCTGGATGAGCTTCTGGCAGTAGTCCTTGGCCATCTGAACATAGTCGTTATGGCTGTGGGCAGTCACCTGCTGGCCGTTCAGGGCGGTGTAGGTCACGCTCAGACTGTCGGCATTCACGTCCAGATAGTCGTCGGCACGCTTCATCTGGCCGTCGAAGGTCTTGGCGTAGCCGGCGCGGAACAGGGCCAGACGGGATATCATGCCGATGGCGAAGTCGCGGTTCATGCGCTCTATGCCGCCGGTGTTCACGTCAGAGAACTTCATCTTGGGCTCTATGTTCACCAGCTCCTGAAGTATGCGGCTGTAAACCACAAACTTGTCGGTGCGGGGCTTGTCAAGCTGGCCGCCCCACTTCGAAGCGGTGTCGTAGTAGGGCACGTCGCCCCAGAAACCGCACATCAGATAGTAGCGGTAGGCCTTGATACAGATGGCCTCGCCCTTCATCTGCTGCATCTCGTCGCTCGAGCCTACAGCACTGCCGTCGATGCCTTCTATCACCTGGTTGGCACGGTCTATGGCCTGCAGGTTGTGGTTCCACATGTTGGTCATGTCGTTGAAACCGGTGATGGCCGACGACTGGAGCGACCATACGGCACGGCGGTCGCTGCTCGGCACACCGGCACTCGGGGCACTGGCCTCAACGTCGGTGTTCTGCATGTACACACCGCACATACGCGACGTGTAGGAGTCCTGACCGAAAAGGTTGTAGGCGCCATACAGGGCCTGAAGGGTGGTTTCGGCGCTGGAATAGACCGAGGTGGCATCCTTCTGTGAGGGGGAGTCCACATCGAGCACATCGCTGCAGGAGCTAAGGGCAAGCGCTCCAAACGCGGTGATTGCTAAATATATATTCTTGAGTTTCATATCGTTGGATGTCTTTTTATATTAAAGGGTCAGGTTCAGGCCGAATGTGAAGGCGCGGCTCTTCGGGTAGGAAGAGTAGTCGATGCCGGGGGTAAGGCCGGAGTAGCTGCTGTTGCGGGAGTAGGAACTCACTTCAGGATCGTAGCCGGAGTAGTTGGTGATGCAGAACAGGTTGCTGCCCGTCACGTAGACACGCAGACGCTGGATGCCGGCTTTCTTCGTCAGCGTGGACGGAAGGGTGTAGCCGATGGTCACACTCTGCAGACGGAGGAACGAGGCGTCCTCAATGGCCCAGTCGGTGGGCAGCACAACGGCGCTGCCGAAGGAGTAGGGGCTCCACATGGCTTTCGGACTGGTGCCGTTGCCGCCTTCATTGTAGTAGGCAAGATCTTCCAGACTCGTCAGAAGGGTGCCGGTCTCAGGATTCATATACGAGTAGGCGTTGGCCTGGCGCATGTCGTTCAGCATGTTGGGATAGGTACCCGAACGGTACTGCTGAGAGGTGGCTATCTTGTTGGCATTGTAGATGTCGTTGCCGTAGGTGAAGGTGAAGTTGGCCGAGAAGTCGAAGTCGTAGAGCGTGCCGCTCAGACCGAAACCGCCCGTGAAGTCGGCGTTCGTGTCACCAATCACCGTGATATCGTTGGCGTCGACCACACCGTCGGGGGTGCCGTCAGGACCGCTGATGTCCTGCAGCTTGATCGTACCCGGACGGATGCCGATGGCACCACCCAGAAGGGCTGTGGTGGGAACGCCTTCTTTCAGCGTGTAGCTGCCGTTGGCGGCGTCGTAACCCTCAAAGTCGGTCGTCTTGTAGTAGCCTGACGTCTTCCAACCGTAGATCAGACCGATGGGGTCGCCGACACGCACGATGTAGTCCTGCTGGTTGCGGTTGTCGGTGCCGGCCCAGCCTGAGGGGAAGGTCATCTGGTCCAGACCGTTGGCTATCTTCTCCACGTTCGATTTGTCGAAACCGATGTTGAAGTTGGCGTTCAGACTGAAGTTCTTCTTCTGAACAAGCACACCGTTCAAGCTCAACTCAACACCTTTGTTACTGGTCTCGGCGCAGTTCTCCCACACGGAGGTGTAGCCGGCGGCCGAGATGTCGTGGTTGATCAGAAGGTCGGTGGTGTTGTTCCAGTAGTACTCGATGCTACCGGTCAAACGCTCACGGAAGAAACCGAAGTCGAGACCGAGGTTACGGGTGGTTCGCTTCTCCCAGGTGATGTTGGGGTTGGCAAGCACCGACGAGGCACTCAGGTCGGTGTTCGACGACTCGCCCACACCGTAGCGCTTGCTGCCGCTGTTCAGGTTGTAAAGCTGAACGAAGGTGTTGTTGCCCAAACGGTTGTTACCTACCTTACCATAGGAGAGACGGAGCTTCAGGTTCGACAGCCATTTCTTGGTGCTCTCCATGAAAGGCTCTTCAACGATACGCCAGGAGGCTGCGGCGGCGGGGAAGAAACCCCACTGCTTGCCATGGGCAAACTTCGAGCTGCCGTCCTCACGGAAGGTCACCGTCAGGAGGTAGCGGTCTTTGTAGTCGTAGTTCACACGGCCGAAGAAGGAGAGAAGGCGCACGTCGGCGGCCACGGTGCTCTCGGCACGGAGAATGGCGCCGTCGCCCTGGCTGGCGAAGTTGGCGAATACATCGTCAGGACTCATCGACTTGCTGTAGCGCGTACCGTACATATAGTTCTGGTCCTGCATCTGGTTGCGGTATTCCTGACCCACCATCACATTCAGATGATGGTCGGTGTTGATGCGCTTGTCATAGCTCAGGTTCACACTCTCACGGATGGTGCGAACGTTCACCTTCGTCCAGTCGGCAAGGGGAAGACCGCCTACATAAGAAGCCTGGTTCGTGGTGTGACCCCACCAGTTCTTCGTCTCGTTGAACTGATATTCGTAACCACCTTCCACATGGGCTTTCAGACCCTTGATGATGGTCCAGTCGAGGGAGGCGTTGAAACCGTACTTGCGGTTGTTGCGCTTGCGCCAGTAACGCTTGGCCTGCTCGGCAAGGGTCAGCTGGCTGTCCTGCCATTCCTCATACTCCTCGTCGGTCATGCTGGCGAAGTCGGGGGTGATGAACTCTGAAAGACCCTTCGTGGCGACAGAGCTGATGGCCTGGGTGGTACGGATCTTGTATGTGCCGCCCTGTGTTCCCTGACCGTTCACAAGCTGGTCGCTCACATTGGCCTTCAGGTTGAATTTCAGGTTCTTGCTGATGTCATGGTTCAACTTGAACATGAAGGCGAAACGGCTGAAGTCGTTGTCGGGCATCAGACCGCCGTTGTAGTCGTAGGTGCCGGAGAGGGAGAACTTGGTCTTGTCGGTACCGCCCGTCAGACCCACGTTGTGGCTGTGAGAGAGCACATCGGCGCCGAACATGTCTTCCTGCCAGTCGATGGCCTCGATGCTCTTGTACAGGTAGAGGTCGTCGAACACACCAAACTGCTTGTAGAAGGAGTTCAGACTGCTGGTGCCGCGTATCAAGGCGTACTCATAGTTCGACATCACATAGTCGTAGGTGTCCATCGGGTCCAGACGCTTCGACACGGTCTTCGTCTGTACGAAACCGTTGTAGGTCACCTGCGTCTTGCCGCTCTTGGCGTTCTTCGTCGTAATAAGAATCACACCGTTGGCACCCTGCGAACCGTAGATGGCGGTTGAGGAGGCGTCCTTCAGAACCGTGATGTCCTCAATGTCGTTGGGGGAGATGTCGCTGATGCTCTCCGTCTGGAAACCGTCCACCACATAGAGAGGACTGTTGTCGCCGGTGATGGAGCCGCCTCCACGCACACGGATCAGGATCTCGGCATCGGGCGAACCGTCGGTGGTGGTCACGTGCACACCGGCCATCTTACCGGTCAGCGCCTCACTCACGTTCGGAACAGGCACCTTGGTGAGCTCCTGGCCCTTCACCGTCGAGACAGAACCGGTCAGGTCCTTCTTGCGGGCGGTACCGTAACCGATCACCACCACATCGTTCAGGGTAGATGACTCATCCTCGAGCACCACATTCACACTCTGCTTACCGGAGATGTTCACCTTCTGCGTCTTCATGCCGATGTAGGAGATGGTAAGCTCTTTGCCTTTAACACTCAGGGTGAAGTTTCCGTCAATGTCGGTCACCGTGCCATTCGATGTGCCTGTCTCCATGACAGTAGCACCGATGACGGGCTCTCCGCTCGAGTCGGTCACGTTTCCCTTGATGGTCTGCGCTGTGACATTGCCCACTAACATGGCGAATGTCAACAGAAGCGCCATTCGAAAGAATTTCAATTTACCAGACATAAATGTTATTTTAGGTTGAAAAAATGGTTTTAGTCGTATTGACCAGATTGATTTGTTTCACTAGGGTAGATGCATATGTGTTGGTATGGTCGTATACCGCGACGGGGCGTTCCCTGTGTCGCGGAGATAGCACACTCTTCACTTTATTTTGCAAAGTTAATGTTTTTTATCCTATTTTCAACAAGTTTTCGGGTAAAACACGTTTTTTTAACTAAAATCTGCCGATTATCTTACATTTGGGAATCCTGTCGGTAAAAATCTGACTTGTCGGTGCAAAAGAGCCTTTACATACAAAATTCGGGCAGACACACGATAGGTGCCTGCCCGAAATGTTGGGGTCGTAAAAACTGCCGGCTGAAGCCTTACTTCAGCACATGCTTCTTGCCGTTCTGTATCACAATGCCTTTGTAGGTCTTGTCCACACGCTGGCCCGATACATTGTAGAGCGGTGCGTTCAGGTCGATGGCAGTAGCGGTCACCTCTTCGATACCGTCGGTCACACCGTTGAGCGAGTAGAGATAGGTCTCACCCTGCATGGTCTCGGGGGTAGTGCCCTGGTAGTTGGTAATCTTACCGTAGACCACCACTTCGTCACCCACCTTAATCTGGGTGTCGCCCTCTACCCACTTGCGGTTGCCGAGGTAGAGCGTGCGGAAGATGTAGAACTGGCCGTTGTCGGTGCCGTCGTCACTGATGTAGAAGCTGGCGTTGCCGAAACGCTCGCCAAACTCGCCGTTGTTGGCTATCGAGGCAATCTTGCCCTTGATGTAGTAGCCTTCCTCGGTTACGGCGCCCTCTTCAAGGGCGGCGCCGATGTTGTAGGCGGCCACACTGTTGTACGGATCCTCAAGGGTGCCGCTGCCGCTGGGCTGGGCGGGCTCGATAATCACGGGCTCCTCAGAGGTCTTGCCGTTGAGCGAGTAGAGGTAGCTCTGCTTCGAGGCGGTCTCGGGGGTGCCGTTGTAGTTGGTGAGCTTACCGCAGACAATCACCTCGTCGCCGGAGAAGGTGGCGGTGCCGTGGGCTTCATCATAGGCGAACCGGATGTTGGAGATCTTGCCCTTGATGTAGTAGTCCTGCTCGCTCACCGTGCCCTGCTCGAGGGCGGCAGCGGCGTTGGTGGCGGCTACGTAGTTGAACGGATCCTCAAGAGTACCGGTACCGGTGGGCTGGGCGGGTTCCACGGGATCGTCAGCGGTCTTGCCGTTGAGCGAGTAGAGATAGCTCTGCTTCGAGGCGGTCTCGGGGGTGCCGTTGAAGTTAGTGAGCTTACCGCAGACAATCACCTCGTCACCCAAATTGATATTGGTGTTGCCCTCTACCCAGGGCTTGTTCTCCAGGAAGTAGGTGCTGTAGACGAGGAACTGGCCTGCTTCGGTACCGTTGTCGCTGATGGAGAAGGTGGCGGTGCCGTGGGCTTCATCATAGGCGAACTTGAACGGGTCCTCAAGAGTACCGGTGCCTGTGGGCTGGTCGGGCTCGATAATCACGGGCTCGTCGGTGGTCTTGCCGTTGAGCGAGTAGAGGTAGCTCTGCTTAGAGGCGGTCTCGGGGGTGCCGTTGTAGTTGGTGAGCTTACCGCAGACAATCACCTCGTCGCCCAAATTGATCTGGGTGTTGCCCTCTACCCAGCTCTTGTTTTCCAGGAAGTAGGTGCTGTAGACGAGGAACTGGCCTGCTTCGGTACCGTTGTCGCTGATGGAGAAGGTGGCGGTGCCGTGGGCTTCATCATAGGCGAACTGGCGGCTACGTAGTTGAACGGATCATCAAGAGTACCGGTGCCGGTGGGCTGGTCGGGCTCGATAATCACGGGCTCGTCGGTGGTCTTGCCGTTGAGCGAGTAGAGATAGCTCTGTTTCGAGGCGGTCTCGGGAGTGCCGTTGTAGTTGGTGAGCTTACCGCAGATGATGACCTCGTCGCCCAACTTGATCTGGGTGTTGCCCTCTACCCAGGGCTTGTTCTCCAGGAAGTAGGTGGCGTAGATCTGGAACTGGTCGTTCTCGCTGCCGTCGTCGCTGATAAAGAAGGTGGCGGTGCCGTAAGAGGCACTGAAGGTAAACTTGATCTGTGAAATCTTGCCCTTGATGTAGTAGTCCTGGTCGGTCACCTGACCCTGTTCAAGAGAGGCGGCCAACTCGGAGGCGGCGATGGCGTTGAACGGGTCGGAAAGGGTGCCGCTGCCACTGCCGCTGCCGCCCTCTTCCTTCACAAAGGTCTTCTCCACTATGTCACTCGCATTGCCGTCATAGTCTTCCTCATAGGCTATCACCTTTGTGGTCTTGGTGATGGTGAAGGGCGATGTGTATTGAAGAGAAGAACTGGAAATCACAGGATGGGTGCCGTCGATGGTGTAGTACACGGCGAAGTCGGGATTCGACGGGGTGATGGTCACCGTCGTGCTGCCCTTGAAGGGTGTCTGGCCGGAGATGGTCAGTGCCTGCGGCTCAGCGGCGCCCACCACCACGGTGATGCTCGTCATGCGTACCTGGTTGGCGCCGGCGGTCCAGGAAATCTGTGAGGCGTCGCCGGTCCAGTTGCCGTCAGTGCCGCTGTAGGTGTAGGTGCCGGTAGTGCAGTCGGTGAAACTGCCCGGACCGTACTTGGCATCGTCCTTCGCCGTGCAGGTGAAGGTCACCGAGGTGATGTTGCCGATGGTCGAGCTGATGGTGAAGGTTGAGCTTTTGTAGACCCTGTACTGCTGTCCGTTGCCGAACGAGCCGGTGGGGCTGGCCGAGATGGTGATGCCGTCTTTGGTCACCTGGTCCTCACCGGTGCTGCTGCCGGCTTGGCTGCCGAGGTCGGTGGTAGGGTCGAACACCACGGTCGTGGCGAGGGCCTGGCCGCAGACCAGGGCCAGGAGGGCCAGCATGGTTGTGCGTAAAAATTTTCTCATAGTTTAATTGGTTTTGTTATTGATAAATGTTGTTGAGTTATGTCTTGTCTTCGTTTTTTTTGAGGTGGGTCCTGCTTGGAGAACCCACCTCAAGAGGGGCTGCGGCAAGCTTACTTGCCCTTGCCTTCCATCTCGAGCGAGGCCCAGATAAACGGACCCACACCCTTGGCGTCGTTGTCGCGCACCGGCTCGCTCATGTAGTAGTCGAAACTGCCGTCGCGCTTGTAGTTGGGCTTCTCCACATACGGACCGGGAGCCGGACCAAGGCCCGACACCTCGCAGCAGCGGGTCAGCGAGATGGTCTTGTCGGCGTTCACACGCACAAATTCCTTCAGAATGCCCTCGTAGGCCTTCACACCGGCGGCCTTGTAGCTCTCAGGCAGATAACCCTTGCGCACGCCTTTCAGCAGGCAGTAGGCGAACATCGACGAGCAGGTCGACTCGAGGTAGTTGCGCGGGTCCTGCACGTCGAGCACGTCGTACCACACGCCGGTGGCCTTGTCCTGGTATTTCACCACGGCTTTCATGGCTTTCTGGAAGAGTTCCACCACGTCGTCGCGGTCGTCGGTGCCCTCGGGCAGCGCGTCGAGCACTTCTATCATGGCCATCGTATACCAGCCCAGGGCACGGCCCCAGGTGTGTTTCGAAAGGCCGGTCTCCTTGTCGGCCCAGAAGGCCTCGTGGGTCTCATCCCAGGCGTGTTTCCACAGACCGGTCTTGGCGTCGTAGGTGCGGGAGTCGGTCTTCGTAATCTGGTCGATGGCGTCGTCGTAGTATTTCGGGGCTTTCTTGCCTTTCAGGGCCTGGGCGGCATAGGTGTAGAAGGGCAGACCCATGAAGATGCCGTCGAGCCATACCTGGTTGGCGTAGATGGCTTTGTGCCACCACACGCCTTCCTTGGTGCGGGGCTGCTTCTCCAACTGCTTGTAGAGGGTCTTCAGCGCCTTGGCCATGCCTTTGGTGCGCAGCTCGGGGAAGGTCTCCTGCATACGGAAGATGTAGCGGGCCGTGCGCACGTTGTCCAGGTTGAAGTCTTCGTATTTGTAACCCGTGATGTTGCCCTTCTCGTCAATCATCTTGGCGGGATACTCCTTCAGGTAGTTGGCTATCTTCTCGTCGCCGTAGGCCAGGTAGGTGTCGAGCATGCCTTCCTGCTCTATGCCCATCACATAGCTCCATTTGGGCTTCTTGGCAAAGTCGAGCAGATAGGGGTGCTCCACGCGCTGCATCTCCGAGTAGGTCATCCACTGGCTGTAGGGGTAGGGGTTCTCGGTGAGCAGCAGCGAGCCGTTCACCATCACATTGTCCAGATGCAGGTCGTGGCTCTTGCCCGTGCGGTGCAGACCCTTGTCCTGCACACCCTCGAAGCGGCAGTTCTTCACATTGATGTTGTACACGTTGTCGGCATCGTCGAGACCGTTCACCAGCAGACCGTATTTGCTCTTCTGGCAGGTCACGTCTTCCATGTATACATTGCGCACCGTGGGGTTGAAACCGCGGCAGCAGTTCTCCTTCGGCTCGTAGTTCAGGTTGATGCGCATCACGGCCTCACGACACTGGCCCACCGTCACCTTGCGCATGTAGATGTTCTCGATGATGCCTCCGCGGCACGAGTTGGTCTTGATGCGGAGCACACGGTCCAGATCGGGAGAGTCCATCTGGCAGTTCTCCACATACACGTTGCGGCAACCGCCGCTTATCTCGCTGCCTATCACCACACCGCCGTGGCCGTCTTCCATCACGCAGTTGCGCACTATCATGTTCTGGCTCGGGATGTTCCACTTGCGGCCGTCGGCATTGCGCCCGCTCTTAATGGCGATGCAGTCGTCGCCGGTGTGGAAGGTGCAGTTCTCTATCAGCACACGGTCGCACGACTCGGGGTCGCAGCCGTCACCGTTGGGGCCTTCGTTCCATATCTTCACACCGCGCACGGTGATGTCGTTGCTCAGAAGGGGGTGAATCACCCAGAAGGGCGACCGCAGCAGCGTCACGTTCTCTATCAGGATGCCGTCGCACTTGTACAGGTTGATGAGCTGCGGACGCAAGCCCTTGCCCTTGCCGTAGATGCGCTCGCTCACGTCAACACCGTCCTCGGCTTGCTTCAGTAATTCCAGACGGGTCACCTTCTGACTCTCGGCCTGGCCTTCCACATAACCGAAACGGTCCTTGCCACACATGTTCCACCAGGTCTCGTTGCTGCCGTTACCGTCGATGGTGCCCTCGCCGGTGATGGCCACGTCGGTCTCACCGTAGGCGTAGATGCAGGGGGAGTAGTTGTACACGTCGATGCCCTCCCAGCGGGTCAGCACCGTGGGGTAGAGGTCGCGGTCGAAAGCGAACAGCAGGGTGGCACCTTTCTCCACCACCAGATTCACGTGGCTCTTCAGGCGCAGCGCACCGGTGTTGTAAGTGCCGGCGGGCACCACCACCTTGCCGCCGCCGGCCTTCGAACAGGCTGCTATAGCCGCATTGATGGCTTTCTGGTTCTTGGCGGCCGTGGCTTTCTCTGAGGCGCCGTACTTGAGAATGGAGAAGGTCTTGTCAGGAAACTGAACCTGACGGATGCTTTTCTCGATTTGCTTGTAGTCGGTGTCCCAACCTGCCGCCCATAGCGTAACGGGCAGCATAAGCAGAAGGACAATGGTTTTTAAGTACTTCATTGTGTGTAGTTTGAATGGGTTGTACGTGCGGTATGCGCACACTCTTTGCTTTGCAAAGATAAACAAATTTTTTGAGATAGATGCCTTTCCGCTCCTTTTTCTTCGATTTCGTGCTGCTATTGATGCTTTACCCCCTGACACGCAAATGCCCGGAAATCGTTATTTACAGAGCAAGTTCTTTCATAAACAGAACTCAAAATCAGCGGCTTGCCAATTCTTGTTGAAGAAATAATTCAGTGATTTCACACAGCAAAAAAAATAAGGATGAGCACTCACTTGGAGTCTCATCCTTATCGAGGTACCTAGCGGAGTCGAACCGCTCTAATCGGTTTTGCAGACCGGTGACTAAGCCGCTCATCCAAGGTACCGATTAGTTTTGCGGTGCAAAGATACTGCTTTTATTCCGTACGGCCAAATTTTTTGATGCTTTTTTTTGAGCCGCACCTTTCCTGAGGGCACTGCTCTTCATCGGCAGACCCTTTTTTCTGCAGGCAGTGCGCCGTCTTGTGCGGACAGTCAGCCTTTTCCCGCAGTTCCTCACGCAGACGGCAGCCCGTGCATCCGGCGCAGGGGTCGGATGGGGCATGCACTGCCTTTCTTATACGCGCGATGGCATAGACGATGCAGGCGGTGAGGACCAGAAGGGTCAGAATGGTTTGAAGCATGACTTTTCGGGCCTCAAATATAGACATAATTTGTGGATTTATAAGCCTGTCAGATGAAGATTTTGATGCCTAATGGGGAAAAATAACGGGAAATGGAAAAATTTGTTCAAAAAATTTGTTGGATTGAAAGTATTTTTCTACATTTGCCGACGTAATGTAACTTTTTAACGGATATGAGTAATATTTTGTTCTCTGCATGGTGGTGGCGCAGCTCGTGATTCGATAGTCGTGAGTCAGCATCGCCGTGTGGTAAAATCCAACATACAAAAGGCCTGCCGTTCTTGCGACAGGCCTTCTTCCTTTTTGTAAAAACAACAGTATTCAACATTATAAAATAAAGGTATTATGACAAAGCAGAAAAGATTTATCCTTCAGGAGAAGGACTTGCCCACCAAGTGGTACAACATTCAGGCTGAGATGCCCAACAAACCGCTGCCGCCGCTCAATCCGGCCACCAAAGAGCCGCTCAAGGCCGAAGACCTGGCGCATATCTTCAGTCTGGAGTGCTCCAAACAGGAACTCGATACGGAGCATGCATGGATAGACATCCCTGAGCCGGTGCTCGATATGTACAAGTATTATCGCTCCACACCGCTGGTCAGGGCCTATGCCCTCGAAAAGGCGCTCGACACACCCGCACATATCTACTTCAAGAACGAGAGTGTCAACCCGCTCGGCTCGCACAAGGTCAACTCGGCGCTGCCGCAGTGCTATTACTGCAAGCAGGAGGGAACCACCAATGTCACTACAGAGACGGGAGCCGGACAGTGGGGGGCCGCACTGAGCTACGCCGCCAAGGTGTTCGGACTCGAGGCGGCCGTCTACCAGGTCAAAATCTCCATGAAGCAGAAACCTTACCGCTCGTCTATCATGCGCACATTCGGCGCCACCGTAGAGGGTTCGCCCTCTATGTCGACAAGGGCGGGAAAGGATATCATCACACGCGACCCGCTGCATCCGGGCTCTCTCGGAACGGCCATCTCCGAGGCCGTGGAGCTGGCCACCACCACACCGGGATGCAAATACACGCTCGGGTCGGTGCTCAACCATGTGGCGCTCCACCAGAGCATCATCGGCCTGGAGGCGGAGCTGCAGATGGAGATGGCGGGCGAATATCCCGACAAAATCATCGCCTGCTTCGGCGGCGGGTCCAATTTCGGAGGCATCGCCTTCCCCTTCATGAGGCATAACTTCACCGGCGAGCGACACACGGAGTTCATCGCTGCCGAGCCGGCCAGCTGCCCCAAACTTACCCGCGGACGGTTCGAGTATGACTTCGGCGACGAGGCTGGATACACACCGCTGCTGCCCATGTTCACGCTCGGTCACGGCTTCAAGCCGGCCAACATACACGCCGGTGGCCTGCGCTACCATGGGGCAGGCATGATTGTGAGCCAGCTGCTGAAGGACGGGTTCATGAAGGGTGTCGATATCCCGCAGCTCGAGACCTTCGAGGCCGGACTCCTCTTCAGCCGCACCGAGGGCATCATACCGGCGCCGGAGAGCAGCCATGCCATCGCTGCCACCATACGCGAGGCCATCAAGTGCAGGGAGACGGGAGAGAAGCAGGTGCTGCTCTTCAACCTGAGCGGACACGGACTCATCGATATGACGGCCTATGAGAATTATCTCAACGGCGACCTCCGCAACTATGAGCTGCCCGATGAGGTGATACAGGAGAACCTGAGCAAGTTGCCGCACATTATTAAATAGGTTCCCTTTAATATAGGTTCACACCCTAACCATACAAAGCGCCGCCCTGACCCATGTCGAGGCGGCGCTTTTTACGCAACTTTCAGAAGTATCCAAGGTATATAAATAGTAGAACCCAAAGGGCATATGTCCCTTTAACTTCCCTTTAACTTCCCTTTACTCGTGAACATAGAGGTCCCAGCCCAGATAGGTGCTGATGGCTTCGTCGAGGATGTCTACCACATCGGTGCGGCACATGGCCACATGGTGCTCGAAGCCGTTCTTGCAGATGTATTTCATCAGGCGCTGCAGGTTGTCAACCTTCGTCACGGCGATGCAGCCGTCCATGCCGTAGGGGTCGTTGGTTATCTCACCCTTGCCCAGATAGGCCTTGATGCAGCCCTTCGGGTCGTCGGTGGACAGACGGAAGAAGGTGAAGGGACCTTCCGACACCTTGGCGTAGACGGCGCCGAAGGTGTTCACCTTGCCCAGCGTGCGGCCCAAAACACCGAGAGGACCCAATTTCAGGTCGTCGTTGCCGACAAACGACTTGGGGAAGTTGCCGCAGTGGGTGCACACACATTTGTTGCGGTCCTCGGCAAAGTTGTTGTTCCAGTCCAGAAGGGCAGGGGCCTGACCGGAGGCCAAAGCAAGGGCATACATCGACACGGCACCGGCCAGATCGGTCTCGCAGGCGGCGGGTATCAGCTTGTCGCTCAGCATCGACATCGTCACGCAGGCGGCGCAGCCGTAGTTCTGCTCCAGCGAGTCCCAGCACTGGATGGCCACGGCCTGCACGTCGTTGGCGGCTATCCACGCGTCGACGGCTACGCCGAACTTGGCCTGCAGACGCAACTTCTCGCGGTAGTTCTCCGGTACCTTGGCGTAATGGGCTATGTGCTGGCATTTCTCCACCAGGCGCGGGTCGTCGTTGGCCACTTTCTCAGCGGCGCTCAGTATCTCCGACAGGTCTACGGGCACCACCGTGATGCCGTAGCGCTGAAGCAGCTTCTCGCTGGCGCGGCAGGTGTTGAATCCCAACGGACGGGTGCCTATCTGCCCGATGCGGCAGTGGCGAAGACCGTTCACCACACGGCAGATGGCGGCGAAACGGCGCAGGTCCTTGGCCAGCAACTCACTGTAGATGGAATAGGTGTGGAGAGTGGTGTCGGTGAAGGGAATGCCATACTGGTAGAGATTGTTGCATACGGATATCTTGCCGCAGAAAGCGTCACGCCTGCTGTCAAGGTCCACCTTGTCGTTCTCGTCGTCACAGGCCTGCACCAGTACGGGCACGCGAAGGTCGGCATCGGAGATGGCATTGATGATGCCGATTTCAAAACCGAAATTGGGCAGCGACACGATGATGCCGTCTATCTCTTCGCGGTGCTCGCGGAACTGACGAGACACCTTCAGACCGTCCTCGCGGGTCTCGATGCTGCTGCTGCCCGTGGGCGTGGCGTCCTCAGGCAGTATCACATAGGTGTAGCCCTCGTCCTCGATGGTCTTGAGCAACTGCTTGCGCACATCGCGGGCTAACTCTGAGTTGAAGTAGGCGCGTGTTCCGATAATCACGCCAAAACATGTCTTACCGTCTTTCATCTTTCTGATTGTTTAGGTTATTGTCTTTTATCTTTAATATTTAAAATGTTTTTTCCCTTTAACTTCCCTTTTTACTTCCCACAAATGTCCCTTTAACTTCCTTTTAACTTCCCTTTAACTTCCCTTTAACATCCCACAAATGTCCTTTTAACTTCCCTTTAACTTCCTTTTAACTTCCCTTATTTACAAGCTGCCCCACGGCCTTCAGCCAACCGGCATGGCCGCGATGAGGCAGTTCGTCACCCGAAGGGGTAAAGGTGCGCACCACCTTGCGCAGCGGCGTCACCTCCTCGAAAGTATGCCAAAGGCCCAGCGCCATGCCGTTCATCAGGGCGGCGCCCATGGCCGAGGCGTCTTCCACCTCGGTGCATACCACCGGAGTGCCGAGCAGGTTAGCCTGCCACTGCATCAGGAATCGGTTTTTCGTGGGACCGCCGTCGGCGCAGATCTCCTGCAGTTGGCCACCCGTGGCACGGGCCATCACATCCACCAGGTCTTTCACCTGGTAGGCAATGCTCTCCAGACCGGCACGGAGGAAGTGGGCGCGCGTGGTGGCGAAGGTGAGGCCGAAAACGGCACCTTTCACGTCCATCTTCCACCAGGGGGCGCCCAGGCCGGAGAAGGCGGGCACAATATACACGCCGCCGTTGTCGCTCACACTCGTAGCTTCTGCCTCCATCTCGCCGGGACTGCCGATGAGCCGCAGCTGGTCGCATATCCACTTCAGCGTGGCGCCGGTGCTGTAGATGTTGCCTTCGTAACCGTAATAGGTTTTGCCAAGGGCGGTGAAGCCGACAGAGGTGACAAGGCCTTCGGGAGCGGGGAGAGCTTTGGTGCCGATGTTCACCATCACCGATGAGCCGGTGCCGTAGGTCACCTTGCCGCTGCCGGCACTGAAACACATCTGTCCTACCAGGGCACCGTGCGAGTCGCCCAGCACACCGGCTATCTGGATGGGCTGTGCAAAAAGGCCTTCCACGGTGGTCTCACCGTAGAGGGCGTCGCAGGCGCGTACCTCGGCCAGCATGCTCCGGGGTATGCGGAACAGCTGCAGCAGGTCGTCGTCCCATGTCAGGGTGTGGATGTTGAAGAGCATGGTGCGCGAGGCGTTGGTGGTGTCGGTGGCAAAGGTCTTGCCGCCGGTGAGCTTCCAGATGAGCCAGGTGTCTATAGTGCCCATGAGCAGATGGCCGCTCTCGGCGGCCTCACGGGCACCTTCCACATGGTCCAGCAGCCACGCTACGCCGCTTGCCGAGAAGTTGGGGTCTATCAGCAGACCGCTGCGTTCCATCACCAAGTTTCTAATGGCATCGTCGCGGCGAAGGGCCTGGCACAATTCGGCTCCGCGGGTGTCTTGCCATACCACGGCGCGGTGTATGGGGCGACCGGTGCGCCGGTCCCACACCAACACGGTCTCGCGCTGGTTGGTCAGCGCCAGCGAGTAGCGCCTGCTCTCCAGCGGCTCGTCTTTCAGCAGCAGGCGGATGGCCTCTACCATGTTGTGGTATATTTCCTCGGCATCATGCTCCACCCAACCAGTCTGGGGATAGTACTGGCGGTGGTCTACATGGCTGCTGCCGATAAGGTGGCACTGACTGTCGAAAAGCAGGGCTTTCGTCGACGAGGTGCTCTGGTCTATGGCGATGATGTTGTATTCCATGGGGGATTAGGCTTGAAGAAAGTCGAGGGCAGAACGCACGATGCCTTCGGCGTCCATGCCGTAGTGGTGGAATATCTCGGGCGAACTGCCGTGTATCACGTTCTCATCGGGAATGCCGATGATGCGCACGGGTACGGGATGCTCGGAAAGGGCTTCGCACACCAGGGCGCCAAGACCGCCGAAACGGCTGTGCTCCTCAACGGTGAGGATGCGCCCTGTCTCGCGGGCGGCGCGCTCAATGGCGGCACAGTCGAAGGGTTTTATCCACGACAGGTCGAGCACACGGGCGCTGATGCCGTGGGAGCGCAGGGCACGGCTGGCCTCGCGGGCGTGATACACGGTCTCGCCGGTGCCCACAATGGTCAGGTCGTCGCCTTCACACACGGTGATGGCCTTGCCGGGCTCAAAGGGCACATCGTCGCTCTCGTAGACCTCGGGCACGGCAGCGCGCCCCACACGCACATAGCAGGGCTGCGGATAGTCGGGGAGCAGATGTACCAGCTTCCTCGTCACATGCTCGTCGCTCGGCAGGCAGATGCTCATGCCGGGAAAGGTGCGCAGCGCGGCGATGTCGTGCAGCGAGTGGTGGGTGGCGCCCAATGCACCGTAGGCCACGCCGCCGCTCACACCGAGTATGGTCACGGGATTGCCGCTGTAGGCCAGGTCTACCTTCACCTGCTCCAGACTGCGGGCCACGTAGAAACAGGCGGGACCGCAGCAGAACACTTTCTTGCCCGAATGGGCCAGACCCGCGGAGATGCCCACGGCATTCTGCTCTGCAATGCCGCACTCCACAAACTGGGAGGGGAGGGCGGCGGCGAAATCGCCCAGGGTAACGGAACCGCGGGCGTCGGTGGTCACGGCTATGATGTCGCGGTCGGCACGGGCCAACTCAAGTAATGTGTCTGTAAAAACTTTTCTGCATGCTGTCATAAGGCTTCCTCCATCTCTTTAATTCTTGCTGTTATCTCTTCCATGGCCTGCCGGTGCTGCTCAGCGTTGAGCACACCGTGGTGCCACTTCGCTACGCCTTCCATAAACGATACACCCTTGCCCTTCGTGGTCTCCGAAATAAGCAGGTGCGGATGCTGGTTCGTGTAGTCGATGCTGCGAAGCGTGCGCACAATGTCGTCCATCGAGTCGCCGTTCATGCGCTTCACGTCCCAACCGAAGGCGGTCCAGCGCTCCTCAATGCTCTCCAGGGGCATCACGTCTTCCGTGTCGCCGCTTATCTGGAGGTGGTTGCGGTCGATGATGGCCACCAGGTTGTCGAGCTCATAGCGGTGGGCGGCCATCGCGGCCTCGTAGATGGAACCCTCGCCTTGCTCGCCGTCGCCCATCAGCACAAAGGCGCGCCATGAGCGTCCGTCCATCTTGGCGGCAAGGGCCATGCCGGTGCCGATGCTCAGACCGTGGCCCAGCGCGCCGGAGTTGACTTCTATACCGGGCACCTCGATGGTGGGATGGCCCGAAAGTATGCTGCCCAACTGTCCCAGGGTGTCGAGGGTGGCAGGATTCAGAAAACCTTTCGACTCGAGGGTCACGTAGAGGGCTTCCACACAGTGACCTTTGCTCAGAACAAAACGGTCGCGGTCAGGATGTTTCGGGGTTTCGGGGCTCAGACCGCGCATCTCGTCGAAATAGAGGGCGGTCAGAACGTTCAGACACGACAAGTCGCCTCCTATATGGCCGGCATGGGCGTGGTATACCACGTCTACCAGTCTGAGACGGTTGCGCTCTGCGGTCAACTGCAGTTCTTTTGTGTTCATAATGGATGGTATGTGTCGTTTTTAGTAGATGGATGGGGTCGGTACCCCACATGGGGCGGTTTGATAGTTTGATTGTTGCAAAAATATAAAAAAAATGTGGATGGTGGCTCGTGCAGCGGCTTCTTTTGCTGATTTTTGTCAAAACTTCTTGCTTTTTGGCGAAAAAAATCGCTTTTCCATGAAAATTGTTCGAGCTTGTGTCACGTTATGATGCATCCTCGACCTAACTTTGCCGATGTAATAATTCATAGCGGGGAAAAGTGACCCCTTTCTGCCTATACACTCACTGTCTATATATAGCATGTCCCGAAACCTGTCTGGGGTTTCGGGATTTTTCGTCAAAGCGGAGGCGCCTGCAGGCGGCAATCGCACCACAGCCAAATTATTTCAGCATTCAGCCGTTGCTTTTTCAAAAAAAATGTTTAATTTTGCATTCATAACATAATTTTCCTGCTATGAATATCAAATTCCGCTTATCACTCATGAACTTCTTGGAGTTCGCTGTATGGGGTGCCTACCTTACCTGTATGGGCAATTATCTCGGCATCGCCGGACTGGGCGACAAGATTTCATGGTTCTATGCCATTCAGGGCATTGTAAGTATCTTTATGCCTACGCTCATGGGCATCGTGGCCGATAAATATATGCAGCCGCAGCGCGTGCTCGGACTCTGTCATCTTCTGGCTGGAGTCTTTATGATGGGGTGCTGGTGGCTGGGCTATCAGGCTGGATTCGGACAGCAACTGGCCGACAAGTCGCTCTTCATCGCACTGTATTCGCTGAGCGTGGCTTTCTTCATGCCTACCATCGCACTGGCCAACACCACGGCGTTCTGCATCCTGAAGGAGAACGGAATGGACACGGTGAAGGACTTCCCGCCCATCCGTGTGCTGGGCACCGTGGGATTCATCGCCACCATGTGGTTCGTCAACTGTGCTTTCATCGATGACAGCGGATTCGGATTCACGCTGGCCGAAAACTCGCATAAGTTCCAGTACACTTACATGCAGTTCTTCGTGTCGGGATTGCTGAGCTTTGTGCTCTTTGCCTACTGCTTCTCCTTGCCGCAGTGCAAACTGGAGAAGAAAGAGGGCAAGGTGTCGCTCATCGAGTCGCTCGGCCTCAATGCTTTCAAACTGTTCAAACGCCGGCAGATGGCGCTGTTCTTCATCTTCTCGGCACTGTTGGGCATGTGCCTGCAGGTCACCAATGGTTTCGCCGGACCTTTCCTCACCAGTTTCAAGGGAGTGCCTGAGTTTGCCGATACCTTCGCTGCCAACAATGCCACGCTCCTGACAAGTATCTCGCAAATCAGCGAGGCGTTCTGCATTCTGCTCATTCCTTTCTTCCTGAAGCGCTTCGGCATCAAGATAGTCATGCTTATGTCGCTCTTCGCATGGGTGTTCCGTTTCGGACTCTTCGGAATGGGTAATCCTTCCATGCCGGGCGTGCTGCTCTTCGTCCTTTCCTGCATCGTCTATGGCGTGGCGTTCGACTTCTTCAATGTCTCCGGCGGCATCTATGTCGACCAGGAGTGCGAGCCTTCTGTCAAGGCGTCGGCGCAGGGACTGTTCATGATGATGACCAACGGTCTGGGGGCTACCATCGGTACGCTGGCAGCCGGCGAGGTGGTCAACAGCTTCTGCTCCTGGCAGGATTTCATGGTCAATGGCGAGAAACAGAGCTTCCTCGTAGGCGACTGGGCCACTTGCTGGTATGTCTTTGCAGCTTTCGCATTGGTGGTGGGTGTCGCTTTCGCACTGGTCTTCCATCCTGAGAGCTCTACCGCCAAGAAATGACCACAAAACTGATTTTCAGAGGGGTCTACGATATCGTGGGCAACAAACAGGTGGGACTGATCGTGCTTACCGACGAGGAAAAAGCACGACAGGTCTCACTGGTATGCGACCATAACATGGTGGTGCAGCTCAGCCTCAGGCTGGAGAAAAACGTCAGATTGGAAAAACTCCTGCCCGAGGTGCTCTGGACCGTGGTGAAACGCTACAACGATATGGACTTCATGCTCCTCTTCAGCGATGTGAAAGACGGGGAGTATATCACCTACCTCTGCTCTATCGACAATTCGGTGGCCATACAGCTCAGGGCAAGCGATGCTGTGCTCCTGGCTGTCATCTCCGGACTGCCCATCATGATGGACCAGCAATTGTTCTGCCGGCACAGCACACCGTATTATGGCGCTAAGTCGAAGGTGGCTGTGCCGCTGGCCTCGCTCTCCAGGGAGATGCTCGAGGAGGCTCTGCAGAAAGCGGTAGAGGCGGAGGACTACGAAAAGGCGTCGCAGCTGAGGGATGAACTGCTGAGACGCAAAAAAGACAATGACAGCGAAAAATCATGAAGGAGACGCGGTTCTTTTATGTGCCTGAGGCCGATACCCTACAGGAACTTCCCGCCGAGGAGGCGGCGCATGCCGTCAGGGTGCTCCGGCTCGCACCGGGCGATGACATCTTCCTGACCGACGGCAAGGGAATCTTCTATGAAGCGGAGGTCACCCTTGCGGCCAACCATCATTGTGGTTACCGTATCCTTCAGCGCATGCCGCAGCCGGCTCCCTGGTGGGGACACATCCACTTGGCCATGGCGCCCACCAAGATGATGGAGCGGGTGGAGTGGATGGCGGAGAAAGTCACTGAGGTGGGCATCGACGAGTTCTCCTTCTTCACCACACGATTCTCGGAAAGAAAGAGCATGAGGGCCGACAGAGTGGAGAAAATCGTGGTAAGCGCCATGAAACAGAGCCGAAAGCCCTGGAAACCGGTGGTCAATGAGCTTATCTCTTTTGAGCAGTTTCTCAAACGGCCGCTCAGGGGTAGGGGATACATCGCGCACTGCTATGAGGAAATTCCACGTACCGAACTGGTCGACGAACTCAAAAAAACGGTGCCGGAAGGAATGGACGGCGTCACCCTGCTCATAGGACCGGAGGGTGACTTCTCCATCGATGAGGTGAAGGCGGCTATCAGTGCCGGTTATGTGCCTGTGTCGCTCGGACAGAGCCGCTTGCGCACCGAGACGGCGTGCCTCGTGGCGGTCATGATGGCGCATTGGGCCCGATTATGAATTCAAAATTTATGGTAATTACGGGAATTTCTGTCGATTCTCCCAATTACCATAAATTTATGACTATTATGATTATTTCTTTCCTTTTTCCTTTGTAAATTCTCATAAACAGATGTTTTTTTCTTTTAGAAAAGGGGCAGAGATACCACATTTTTTTATACATTTGCATCTGAAATGAAGAAAGTATATCATTTTGTATGTTTATGCATGCTCCTTCTGATGCCCTGCGTGGTGCATGCGGCCGAAGGCGATTTCATGCGGCTCCTCGGGCAGTTTGAGAAGACTCCGCGTGCGGCAGAGGCCAACCGGCTGTTCGCCCTGCTTCACGAAGAGGAATTCACCGACAGCCTCATCCGTTTCGATGGTTCAGTGCACGCCGACTCCCTCCGCTCTCAGGTGTGGTATTGGGCAGCTGAGTACCTCTACAGCCGGCAGCAGTATAAGGAGGCCGCTGAATACGGCGAGAAAGCACTGCCGTTGCTGAAAGGAAAGACTGGCGAGTCGGACTGCCTCAATCTCCTGGCTGTCATCTTCATCCGCCTCACCGACTATACGTCGGCGGCACGGTATGCGAAACTATGCTATGCCCTCGACGAGAAAAGCGGCGACCCCGACATGATGTCGTCGAGCCTCAACACCTTGGCGGCCATCTACATGGGTGCCAACCAGCCCAAAGAGGCCGAGAAATACATCCTCAAGGCGCTTGAAGCGGTGGAGAAAGCCGCGAACCCCTCACGCAAGGCAGTGCTCCTGGGTATGGCCTCGGAGATATACCATGCCATAGGCGATGACAAGAAGTCGCTGCCCTATGCCGAGGAGTCGTACCAGCTGGAAAAACAACTGGGCCATGCCGACAAGGCGGTGCTGCGCCTCTCGCAGAAAGCCTCCGCCCTCATAGGCCTCCACGACTACAAACAGGCCGAGCAGATACTGCGGAGCGCCATTCCCCAACTGCGTGCCATGGGCGACCAACACTCACTGGCCATCGCCGACAATAAGATGGGGATGGCACTGCTGTGCCAGAAACGTGAGACAGAGGCGGTGCCCTTCTACCGCGAGGCGGCACAGATTCTTCAGAAAATGGGCGACATGGCCAATGAGATGCATGCCCGGCGCGGCCTTTATGAGAGTCTGTGGAACACGCAGCCCGACAGTGCAAAAATGGAGCTCAACCGTTTCAATGACCTGAAAGACTCGCTCTACACCAACGCATCGGCCGAGAGCCTGGCACGCTACAGCGCTGAGTTCGACAACGACTGGCTGCAGAAGGAAAGAGAGGCGGAGCGAAGCGCCAAGCACCGCATTGCGGGCATAGCCATAGGTGTAATCTTGCTTCTTACCCTCCTGGCCGCCGCCATCTGGTGGGTGATGTCGAGACGGCACAAACGCCAGGCCAAAATAAACGAACAACTTACGGCCAACATCGGCGAGCTGCGGGAGAAATACCGACAGCTATCGCTCGAATACAACCAGGCCATGGCTGAGCAGCACGCACAGGAACAACCCGAACAACTCAACCCCGCCGACCGCGAGTTCCTCGACAAGACCATCAACCAGATCAACAACATGATGCTCAACGGACAGGTCGACGCCGACAGCGTGGCCAAGGCAATGGGCATGAGCCTTTACCAGTTCCGTCAACGGCTCACCAGCGTCACGGGCGAGAAACCGCAAGACTTTATTACTACCATGCGCATGAAGCGGGCACAGCACCTGCTCGACCATCACCCGGAACTGAACATCGCAGAGATAGCCGTCCTCTGCGCCTACAACGACACACCCAATTTCACCCGCGCCTTCAAGAAATTCTACGGCAAGACGCCTACTCAATACATCGGGAAATGAAATAGGCCAAATAATCATACAATCGCATAATTCCTGCATAAAAGTCCGAAAACGCCCTGTTTTCGGACTTTTTTCCGCTTTTTCCTGAGCTCCCTTCACGAAATGATAAGAGTATTTCACGAAATGATAACGGTCCAGGAGGCCTTGAGGCGTAATTTTGCAGTCGAAAAACCTCTGTCGTCATGGCCAAGAATCACGCACAAGACACAGCGATGGACTATTCCATCGACTATCTGGAGCATCTGCTCAAGATGGAGGATGTCATGGAGCAGCACATGGAGCGGAAAATCAGCCAGATGATCGACCAGAAACTCCGACAGTATGTCGAGAGCGGCCGGCTCACCCCGAAGACAGAAGAAACCAACGAAAAAAACGACAATACACATCATTATTAAAACCTAACGACAATGAAAACAAGAAATCAACTGATTGTAAGAGTCATGATGGCCATTGCCATCCTGTTCGCTGTGAATGTCACCGCCGACGCACAGTTCGGCAACCTGGTCAAGAAAGCCAAAGGCGTTGCGAAAGAGAAGGTGAAGGAGAAAGTGGGTCAGGCCACCGGCACAACCACCGTGGGCACTGCCGACGGAGCCGACAATGCCACCGTAGGCAACACGGCGGGTATGGAAGTGGCCCCCAAGGGATGGCGCTACCACGGCGGTAAGGTGCACCGCTTCGTGCCCAACGAGACGGATGAAATACTGAAATTCCTCGAGCTCAACCAGACACCCGAGATGCAGAAAGTGTATTCTTACTACGATCTTTCGAGCTCAGAGACCATCAACTCACCGGCTAAGACCGACTATCAAAGCGTGGCGCAAGACCTGGTGCGACTGGAGTGGGACCTGCACGATGTGGAAGGCTCGCTCGGTGGCATGTCGCCCGAGGGCTGGATCAAACAGCTCGATAAGGAACTGTCCGACAAAATCAACCGTGCTGCCTCCTACAACCAGGAGCCGGCTGAGGTGGCCGACTATTTCGACGCTGAGCTGCAGCGTGTGAAAGCACGTTTCCACGACAAGTATTTCCCCGGCGAGGAAAAGCTGGTGGGTAAGGACGTGTCGGCCTATCTCGCAGAGCGCACAGCAGGCCGTGCCGAGTATAAATACGGACTCAACGAACTGAAAGACAACGGCTCGAACCCGAAGATGAAACAGCAGTTTGAAGCCCAGGTGAAGTCGCAGCTCAAGCCCGACCGCATCCTAGCTACTTATATCGTGTCCAATTTCTGGCGTGGAATGCCCTGCAAACAGATGCCTGAGTATGGCGAGGAATGGGCTTCTGTGCAGGAGAAACCCATGAAGACCTACTACATGAAGGGCGGAAAATACTATTATGTGAAGGGCGGATTCCGCCAGGGATACAAGTCCGACGACCCCGGCATGAGCAGCAAGCCCATCGCCAACTACAACCCCGGTCTCGAGGCTCCCATCGAGATACCGGCTGCCATCGCCAAGAAATATTTCAAATAATTATTCTGTCAACCATTAAACATTAGCAGTAATGAAAAAAACTATTTTCAGCCTCGTCTTCACAGCTGTTGTAGCTGTAGTTATGCTGTCATGTGGAGGTGGTGTCACCAAACTTGAGGGTGAAACCGTCGAAACAGAGTATTTCTCAATCATCGTCCCACAGACATGGGAGAAGAACAAATACAACACGGACAAAAATTTCAGAATTGAGAAGAAACTGGAGGATGGATCATGGTGCACCATGACACTGTATCCTTATCCCGACAGAACCAGCGAGCCGGCACAGGCCAATTCGGGCAATGTGAACGCTGGTTACACTGACAAGGGCGATATGAAATTCGGCAATCTGACCTACAATGTGGCTATCAAAGAGGCGGAGAAACCTACAAGCAATCTTTACACCAAACTGACAGAGAAGGGTTTGCTGCTCGTTTCTCTCTACAATGGCTCCATCGACGATCCGGAGGTGAAGGCCATCATCGAGAACATCTCTTTGAAATAGCCCTGATTCTCTGATTGAAACCATCAGATATACAGAATCTTACACCATTAATCATTTAATTATACCGAAACATGAAAAAAACTTTTTTCAGTCTTGCTATCACAGCCATGGTAGCGATAGGAATGGCATCTTGTGGAAACAAGAGCGACAACGCAGCTTCTGGTGAGACCGCCTCCGAGGGCGAGCTGACTGAACAGAATACTGAAATAGCTGAGGCTGCTCCTGGCACATACGAAACGGAATTCTATACCTACAAACTCACTGAGAATTTCAAGGAGAGTTCTGTACAAGACGGCAACAAAGTGTATATCAAAACGGCCCACATGCCTAATATCAACATCAGCATCGCTGCCGGCAAGCAGGGCGATCTGGACTTCTGGAAGAGCATGCAGACCAATGATAAAATGGAAGCCGGTGAAGACGTGGCAAGCCAGGGATATACTTATTCCACCTTTTACAAAGAAGGTGCATCAGGTTATGTGCTGCGTGCCGCCACCATCATCGGATTGGAGAACGCCCCTAAAGGACAGGAAGGAAGAATCGAACTGCAGGTGCAGGGAAATCTTGCTGACGAGAACCACAAACAGGTGGCGTATGAACGTCTGAAAGAGGTGGTCGACAACATCACGCTGAAGAAAAAGTAATCAATTTTCCACTAAAACAACTGGAAACGGGGATTCTGTACAAAAGCGTATCAGAATCCCCGTTCGCATTGTTCACGAAAAATACGTGTATAACGATAATTTCTGTCAAAGATAATAATCAGAAGAAAAAGGAAAGAAATTCCCGTAATTCCCGTAATATCTCATAGTTTCATGGTTATGGTAATGAAAAATTTCTGAGCATTACGATAATTTCTTTCCAAAAATTGAAAAAATACGTGTATAACGATAATTTCTGTCAAAGATAATAGTCAGAAGAAAAAGGAAAGAAATTCCCGTAATTCCCGTAATTTCTCATAGTTCCATGTTTATGGTAATGAAAAATTTCTGAGCATTACGATAATTTCTTTCCAAAAATTGAACAATTACGTGTATAACGATAATTTCTGTTCAGTTTCTCGCCAGTCGCTTATTCTTCCATCAGTTTGCGGTAACGGATGCGCTTGGGCTCTTCCAAGCCTAAGCGCTGGGCCTTGTTGGACTCATACTCCGTATAGCTGCCCTCAAAGTAGAACACGTTGCCGTCGCCCTCAAAGGCTAAAATGTGGGTGCAGATGCGGTCCAGGAACCAGCGGTCGTGGCTGATCACTACGGCGCAGCCGGCAAACGACTCCAGGCCTTCTTCCAAAGCACGCAAGGTGTTCACGTCGATGTCGTTGGTGGGCTCATCGAGCAACAGCACATTGCCTTCCTGCTTCAGGGCAATGGCCAACTGTAGGCGGTTGCGCTCACCGCCGGAGAGCACGGCGCATTTCTTCTCCTGGTCGGCTCCGCTGAAGTTGAAACGCGACAGGTAGGCGCGCACGTTCACATCGCGGCCGCCCATGCGGATGGTCTCGTTGCCGCCGCTCACTATCTGGTAGACGCTCTTCGCTGGGTCGATGTCCTTGTGCTGCTGGTCTACATAGCTCAACTTCACGGTCTCGCCCACTTCGAAGGTGCCGCCGTCGGGTTGCTCCAATCCCATTATCAGGCGGAACAGGGTGGTCTTGCCTGCTCCGTTGGGACCTATCACGCCCACAATGCCGTTAGGGGGAAGCATGAAGTTCAGGTCCTTGAACAGCACCTTCTCGCCGAAGGCCTTCGCCACGTGCTGCGCCTCTATCACCTTGTTGCCCAGGCGGGGACCGTTCGGTATGAATATCTCCAACTTCTCCTCCTTCTGCTTCTGCTCCTCGTTGAGCATGCGGTCGTAGGAGTTCAGACGGGCCTTGCCCTTGGCATGACGGGCCTTGGGGGCCATGCGCACCCATTCCAGCTCGCGCTCCAGCGTCTTGCGGCGCTTCGAGGCGGTCTTCTCCTCCTGGGCCATGCGGAGGCTCTTCTGCTCCAGCCACGACGAGTAGTTGCCCTTCCAGGGAATGCCCTCACCGCGGTCCAACTCAAGTATCCACTCGGCCACGTCGTCGAGGAAGTAGCGGTCGTGCGTCACGGCTATCACGGTGCCCTCATACTGCTGAAGGTGCTGCTCCAGCCAGTCTATCGACTCGGCGTCGAGGTGGTTGGTGGGCTCGTCGAGCAACAGCACGTCGGGCTTCTGAAGCAGAAGGCGGCACAGGGCCACACGGCGGCGCTCTCCACCGGAGAGATTCGCCACGCTCCAGTCGCCGGGAGGACAGTTCAGCGCGGCCATGGCGCGGTCGAGCTTGGAGTCCATGTTCCAGGCGTCGGTCGAGTCGATGATGTCCTGCAGCTCGGCCTGGCGGCTCATCAGCTTGTCCATCTTGTCGGCGTCTTCATAGTATTCGGGCAGACCGAACTTCACGTTGATGGCGTCATACTCGGCCAGCGCGTCATACACGTGCTGCACGCCTTCCATCACGTTCTCCTTCACGGTCTTGGCCTCGTTCAGAGGAGGGTCCTGTGGCAGATAGCCCACGGTGTAGCCGGGACTCCACACCACATTGCCCTGGTATTGCTGGTCCAGACCGGCGATGATTTTCATCAGGGTCGACTTACCGGCGCCGTTCAGACCGATGATGCCAATTTTTGCACCGTAGAAGAAACTCAGGTAGATGTTCTTGAGCACTTGCTTCTGGTTCTGCTGGATGGTCTTGCTTACACCGACCATAGAGAATATCACTTTCTTGTCGTCAACTGTTGCCATGGGCTTGGGGGTTAGGGTTTTTCATTAAAGGATACAAAGGGTAAAGTTACGGAAAAATCGCCTCCTGTTGTATGATGTAAATCATGACGTGACAGGAGGTAATCCGTATGTGGTTGAAGAAACACTTTATCAGTGGTGCTCGGGCACAATGGCAAAGTATACCAACTCTTCCGTGCCGTCGTTGTAGAGGGCGTGAGAGTGGCCCATCGGGCAGTAGTGCACATCGCCGGCCTTGAAACGCTCTTCGGTGTCGTCATAGCGGAAGTAGCCCTCGCCGCTGATGATGTAGACAATCTCTGAGTTCATCTCGTGCTTGTGGTAGCCGGTGTTGGCGCCGGGCTGCAGACGGCTCATCATAATCTTGTTCTTGGCGTCGATGTAGTCGCGGGTGTCAAGCTCGCCGTTACCACCCTTGAAGTTCATTTTCTTCTCTTCGGTAATGTTTTTGTAGTCGATAATCATGGATATGGGAGCATGGGGGTTAAGGCGGACCCTCTGGGGACGTTCTGTACTGTGCCCTTCCCGTGCGACTGCAAATCTACTCTTTTTTCCCGAATTTCACAATAGTGGCAAGCGTTTTTTTCGTGTTCCGCCCTTTTTTGCTATATTTGCAAGGTAATTCTATCGTCTATATCATTTTCAAGCTATGAATACATCCGACTACCGTTTTGAGGTCTGCGCCAACGGCGTGGAGAGTTGCCTCGCCGCACAGCGGGGTGGGGCACACCGTGTGGAACTGTGCGCCGGCATACCCGAGGGGGGCACCACGCCTTCCTACGGCGAGATAAAAACCGCCAGAAAATACCTGGACCGCACCAAACTGCATGTCATCATACGGCCGAGGGGCGGCGACTTCCTCTACACGCCCCTCGAGGTGGAGCGTATGGTCGAGGATATCGAGGTGGCCAAGCTGTTGGGGGCCGACGGCGTGGTCTTCGGATGTCTAACACCGGAGGGTAAGGTCGATAAGGAACTCAATGCCCTCCTCCTGCAGCATGCTAAGGGCATGGCGGTCACCTTCCACCGGGCTTTCGACCACTGCCAGGACCCGGAAGAGGCGCTCGAAGACCTCGTCGAACTGGGATTCGACCGGGTACTCACCTCCGGACAGCAGCCCACAGCTCTGGAGGGGGTCGACTTGCTGCGGTGGCTCCACACACTGGCGGCCGGACGCATCCGTATCCTGGCGGGATGCGGGGTCAACGAGCAGAATATCGCACAGATAGCGCAGACCACGGGGGTACGTGAGTTTCATTTCTCGGCCAGGGAACCTTTCTCCTCACGCATGCAGTACACCAATCCGGCGGTTTATATGGGGGCAAAGGAGGCCGATGAGTCGGCCGTACTCCTCACCACCGAGCGGCGCGTCCGCGATACCATCCGGGCGTTGACGGCCTCCTTTTAAATATATTTAAAAGATAACTGATTATTTTGACTTCTCATCTTAATTAGGTATCTTTGCATAATCTTTGTGAAGAAGGAGTCCTCGCTGAGGGAACAGACCTGAAAATCAATCAATAACAGATATTTATGAATAAACTTTTACGTACAACGTTCTTGACCCTGCTCGTGGCAGTGGCCAATGTTGTGTCGGCCACTACTTATTCCTACACCTTCGAGTCGAAGGTGTTCGGTGCGGCCGGAACAAAAAAACTGGGCGATGTGTCCTGGACACTGGCCACCAATGCCGGCTATTTCGGATACGACGGCACCAAGGGGCAGCAATTCGGTAGTGGAAGCAGCCCTGCTTCTTCCGTCTCCCTCACTACGTCTGCCTTCGGGGGCGAAATCACTTCCGTCAAAGTCAATGCCAGTACGGCTTCCAATGCCAGCGCCACTCTTTATGTGAAGGTGGGTGGACAGGACTTCGGCTCCTCGCAGAACCTTACCTCCACAGCTACTGATTATACCTTTACAGGGTCGGCAAGTGGAAGCTTGGAGATTCTATTCTCCCAGCCCACCACCTCGAAAGCGCTCTACATCAAGAGTATCGAGGTGACTTATGAAGAGAATGTGGAACAGAAAGAATGTGGACTGGCCTACAGCGCCGATTCCTATGAGGCGGTGCTGGGCGGCGACAACACCTTCCCCACACTGAGCAATCCCAACAAACTCACCGGCATTACCTATACCAGTTCCAATACGGTGGTGGCATCGGTGTCGGAGAGTGGAAAGGTGACCCTCAACTCCACGGGCTCCACCACCATCACGGCTTCATTCGCCGGCAATACGCTCTATCTGCCGGGCAAGGCTTCCTATGAGCTTACCGTGATGAGCGGCGAGGCTCCGCAGCCGGAAGACGGCGCCTTCGTAAAAGTGCGCGACTGCACCACACTGGCCGCCGGCGATATCATCATCCTGGTCAACGAGTCTGCATCGAAGGCCATGTCTACCACGCAGAAGCCCAGTAACCGCGCCGGAGTGGCGGTCACCATCACCAACTATTCCATCCAACCCTCCAGCAATGTGCAGCAGATTACGCTCGAGGGTGCTCCCGGTGCCTGGTATCTTAATGTGGGCAACGGCAGGTATCTCTATGCCGGCTCAAGCAGCGACAACCAGTTGCTCACCGGTGCCAAGACCCACAACGCAAAGGCTTCCATCGTGTCCAACAGCGGTGATGCCGACATCAAGTTCCAAGGCGACAAAACCCGCAACTGGATCCGATACAACAATTCCAACAGCCTCTTCTCCTGCTACGCCAGTGGACAGGACCCCGTCCAGATCTACCGCATGGTGAATCCCACTGCCGTGGCTACCAACGTAGAGGAACTGGCTGCCCTCGAGGATGACAGCAATGTGAAGCTGGTGCTGGCCGATGAGGCCGAGGCACGGGTGCTCTACGCCACCGACGGCGAGGCTTACGTGCGCACCACCGACGGCGCTTTCTGCCTCAGCGGCGTTGAACCCAATGTGCCCTTCGCCTCCAACCAGCACATCGCCGGTACAATCGTGGGTAAGAAGACCTCGCTCAACGGCATGACGGTCTTCGAGGCTACCAACCGCACCAATACGGCTTTCCTCGCCATCGCCGAGCCGGTGACCGAAGAGGAACCGCAGCCGGTGAGCATCGCAGCCGGTGAAATCAACGACCACCTGGCCGACTGGGTTGCCGTAGAGGCTGTCAGAGTGGGGGATGACGTGCAGGTGAACAACCGATTCGCGCTTACCACCGCCGAAGGCTTTGACGACAGCTACGCTTACAATGGTGCACTGGCCGATGTGGCTGCTATCGCCCGTCCCGAGGCCCTCTGCCCGGTAGCTGTCAACGAGGTGGCACCCTTCACCTTCGTCATCGACGAGGCGCAGGAGTTCGTGTCGCCCACCAGCGACCTGGCCAATGTGCCCCTCCGCCTGGTGCGCACCCTCTCCAGCGAATACTGGAACACGCTCTGCCTGCCCTTCGGCCTGACCGACTGGGACGGCGAGATCCGTGAGTATGCCAGTGTGGTAGGCAACAAGATGAACTACAAGGAGGCCACGGAGATAAAGGCTGGCGTGCCTTATCTCTTCAAACCGACGGCTGCCATCGAGAACCCGTTCTTCGAGGCCGTCACACTAAGCGCCGCTCCCGCCAAGACCGTCACCTTCGGCGACTACAGCTTCGTGGGTATCTACAGCCCCTATGAGTTGGCACTCGACAAGACCGAACGCTTCCTCGGCGACGGCGACAACCTCTACTATCCTGAGAGCAGTGAAAACAATGCCAACAAACTGCGCGGCATGCGTGCCTTCTTCCGTGTACCGGCCGACGCCGGTGCCAATATCGACCTCTCCGGCTCCGACGGCATCGAGGAGGTGGTGAAACCGCAGCACGGCATCTATATTCACAATGGCAAGAAAGTGGTCGTTAAATAATCATACAAGGAGATACGACAATGAAAAAACGCTATATCACACCCTGTAGCAAGTGGCTCAATATGCAGGCCGGCAACGATGTGCTCGCTGTGGTGAGCCCCGACGTGAACAAAGACGGCTCTAAAGTGAAAGTCGATGAAGACGAGAGCGGAAACGCATGGACAAGCGGACGCTCCAACCGTGGATTGTGGGATGATCCCGATGAAATGGAATAATCATTAACACTGAAAGGAAAAAGCAATGAAAAAGATACTATCCATTCTTACACTCATGCTCACGGTCACTGCTGCCAACGCTCAGAGGGTGCCGTCGAAAATTGAGCTGAAAAACAATACCACTGTCACCTTCCAGAAAGAGGAGGTCGACAGCACACGCGAACTGCCCGGAGTGGGCATCAAGGTCTATCCCAACGGGTCGAAGGTGTCGCAAGACTTTCTCTACTCCCAAATCAACAACATCGAGTTCTATGAGGGTACCGCAGTCGGTCTCAACAAAAACAAAAATGATGTGCCGGGAGGACACCTCCTCGAGTATCCGCACTTCACAGAGGGAAGCGACCAACTGCTCGTGGTGCACAAGACCAATGATTATGGTATCACCTATTCGCTCGAGTGGGACTGCACCAAAAAGTCGCAGCGATGGACGGCCTATGAGTTCCACGACGGAATACCCGACAATAATGTGGGACGTGGCGACAAATGGAAGGACGACCCGGATATATCTTCTGCCTACCAGACACATGAGAGCTGGTACTCTGGAACTGGCTACTCCAAAGGCCACATGTGTACGTCGAACGACCGCCAGTCGTCGAGAGAACAGAATAATCAGACCTTCTACATCAGCAACGCCATGCCGCAGAACAGCACTCACAACAGCGGACTTTGGAACACGCTGGAGAATAAGGTGAATTCCTGGGGCAACAGCAAGTCGTTCCGCGATACGCTTTATGTGGTCAAAGCCGGAACTATTCGCGACGACCAGGTGCTTGAATATGCCGGCACTTACAAACTCCTCGTACCCAAGTATTTCTACATGGCCATCCTCTGTCTCAAAGACGGACAGTACAAGGCTATCGGTTTCTGGACAGAACACACGGCCAATAACAGTAGCAAGAATCCGGCCGACTATGCCATCTCTATCAAGGAACTGGAGGAGAAAACAGGTATCGACTTCTTCTGCAACCTGCCCGACGATATTGAGGAGGAGGTGCAAAAGGAATACAACCTAGCCGACTGGGGGCTCTGACCCCGCTCTCCACAACGCAGCGAAGGCCTGCCGTCAACACGACAGGCCTTCAAATATAATCAATAATCAATTATCTTACAATGATAGTAAATATTACCGGACTCTGCAAACCTGAGAATATAAGGGAGGTTTGCCAACTCAATGTCGATTGGATAGGACTCAACTTCTGCCAGACCAGTCCCCGATACCTGGCACAGGTGTCGTCGAGAGGGGGATTCATCCCTGACTATACGTCTATCAGAGACGAGCGCCTCTCGCTGGGCAGCCCTGTCGACACGACCGTCCGCCAGGAAAACAAACCGCTCCGTGTGGGACTCTTCTGCAATGAGATGCCCCAGACCATCGTGACACGTATCTACAACTTCAAACTCGATTTCGTACAGCTCGAGGGCGATGAGAGCCCTGTCATGATAGAAAACCTGCGCCGTACCATCGAACCGGACATCCGCACGGGGGTGAAAATCATCAAGACCATCCACGTGTCCTCGGCCGAGGATATGAAGAAAGGGGCCGAGTTTGAGGGCGTGGCCGACTACCTCCTCTTCAAGGCGCCCGCCAGCGTGGACGATGTCGCGGAGCAGCCCTTCGACTGGGACCTGATAGCGCATTATGAGGGTAAGACGCCTTTCCTTGTGGCCGGTGCCATCGGTGCCGACAGTGTGGAGACGCTGCGTGCCATCCGTCATCCTCTCTTTGCCGGCATCGAGGTCGGTGCTAAGTTTGAGACCGAGCCGGGCATGATAGATGTACCGGCGCTGAACGATTTCCTGAAACTGGTGAAATGAGAAAACTTACCGCAATTTGGCTCCTGCTGCTCACCGCAATGACGGCAGGGGCTGTCGACTTTGAGACATTGAGGCAGAAGGGTCTGCCGGCCGATGCCATGCCGGCCAGCTTCTTCTTCGAGTATCGGTTCAACGGCACAAGGCCTGCCTTCACAGAGCAGGATATCAACAACAGCTCCTGTTTTGGTGTCGACGACAGCTATTATTTCTTCGTGCAGCCCATCACGGGCCAACCGGAGGAGGAATTCGAGCGCGTCGCTGTCTGGATGTACACGGAGAAGACCGACCGGGTGGTCAAGGTGTTCTCGCAGCAGAACAATGAATACAGCGAACTCTTTGTGTCTGGCATGGGATGGCTGCTCGACAAGAGGTACTCTTTCAAGAGTCATGTCAATGAGGATACCCATGAGACCATTCGCCTGCAGGAGTATTCCTTCTCGCCCGTCATCGTGCTCCAGGCGGAAGTCTTCACGGGCTTCAGCCATTCTCCAAGGGTCACACTCATCATCAATCCGGTTAAGAAAACCACAAAACGTATCGATGGAGAGCAGTTCGTGAGCATCTTCCACACGAAGACCAATATGCTCATGTCGGCCGAACAGGATCTGGCGCAGGACTATATCCTGACCACCAGCACGGGGGTGCGGACGGAGGAGATGCCGCTCAAGGAATCGTCCGACTATACCATCTACAATAAGCAGTTCCTAACACCCGTACTGCATGTCTATACCGCCGACGGCCAACTCGTGAAGAGTGTAGAGCTGCCGCAGGATGAGGTGGATATGGTGAGATAAGACGAAATTTATCTGTCAAAGTGTAACCAATCTGTTTGAAGTGTAGTCAATTTGTTGATAAAAGCTCAAAATTTTTGCCAAATGTTTGGTCGGATAGCATTATTGACCTACATTTGTCGACGAAAAATCAAAAACAGAAAAGATGAGTAGAAATTTTAACGCATGGTGGTGGCGCAGCTCAAGATGACAAAGTCGTGAGCATGTCATGCCGTGCGTATAATGAAATAGCGAGGGCCTGCCGTTCTTACGACAGGTCCTCTTTCTTTTTGTGCTTTTTCAAAAATTGGTTTCACTAAAAAAAGATTGTTGTTATGAAGGAAATTCTCTTAAGACTGCTCGATCATGAGTATCTCACCCGCGACGAGATGCATGCCATACTGCTCAACATAGCGCAGGGGGCCTATACCAATGAGCAAATCTCAGCACTGCTCACGGCGCTCCAGATGAGGGGCATCACAGTCGACGAACTGCTCGGATTCCGCGACGGAGTGCTCGAGACGGGAGTGCCCGCCACACTCGACTGCGGCCGCTATATCGATATCGTGGGAACGGGAGGCGACCAGAAAAATACGTTCAATATCTCTACCTGTGCCTGCTTCGTACTGGCTGGCGCCGGATATAAGGTGGCCAAGCATGGCAACTATGCGGCCACATCGGTGAGCGGCTCGTCGGATGTCATCGAACTGCATGGGGCCAAGTTCACAAACGATACCGACCGGCTCAACCGCTCTATCCAGGAGTCGGGCTTTGCCTATCTCCATGCGCCGCTCTTCGCCAAGGCCATGAAGTTTGTGGCACCCGTGCGCAGGGCGGTGGAGTTTCCCACCATCTTCAATCTCCTCGGACCTATCGTCAATCCGTCGCAGCCTAGATGCCAACTGCTCGGTGTGGCCAATCTGGCACAAATGAGGCTCTACAACAATGTCTACCAGAAGATTGGTATCGACTATGGCATCGTGAACAGCATCGACGGCTACGACGAGGTGTCGCTCACATCGCCCTTCAAGGTCACCACCAACCGCTATGAGCGTATCTTCACACCGGCCGACCTCGGTATGGAACCGGCCATCACGGAGCACCTCGTGGGCGGCAGCACACGGGAGGCGGCCCGTATCCTCTTCGACAACATACTTGACAACAACTGCCTGCCCGACCAGAAAAATGTGGTCCTGGCCAATGCGGCATTCGCCATCTCCGTCTTCACGGGCAATGACGACCTCCTGGCTTGTGTGGAGGAGGCAAGGGAGTCGCTCGAGAGTGGACGGGCCAAGAAGGCCTTGCAGAAATTCGTGGAAATCAATGCCTGAACCTGTTTGCACTGATGGCTATGGATATTCTGGATGAGATAGTAAGACATAAAAGGCTGGAGGTGGAGCACTTCAAACAGGAGGTGCCGCCGGCAGTGCTCTATGAGCAGGTGGAACGGCTCATGGCCGCCGGCAAGCGGCCGCCGTCGATGAGACAGGCGCTCCTGATGTCGACAACGGGCGTCATCGCTGAGTTCAAACGGCGCTCTCCCTCCAAAGGTTGGATAAAGGAGGAGGGAAGGGCGGATGTCATCCCCCTGCAGTACCAGCTGGCGGGGGCGACGGCTCTCAGCATCCTCACCGACAGGCATTTCTTCGGGGGCGATGACCGCTTCATCAGGCAGGCTGCTGATGCGGGGGTCTGTATTCCGGTGTTGTACAAGAATTTCATCATCGACGAGTACCAGCTCTTTCAGGCCCGCCTTGCGGGGGCTTCGGCTGTGCTGCTCATCGCCGCCGACCTGAGCCGCAACGAGTGCGCCGCCCTGCTGAACCGCGCGCATGAGTTGGACATGGAGGTGCTGCTTGAGATGCATGGACCCGAAGAAATCGACTATGCCGACCTCGGGCCTGACCTCTACGGCATCAACAACCGACATCTTGGCTCTTTCGTCACCGATGTGGAACATTCGTTCAGCATGGCCGAAATGCTGCCCGACGGAGAGTGCTGGGTGAGTGAGAGCGGTATCTTGCAGCCTGATACGGTGCGCCAACTGCGGGAGGTGGGCTTCAGGGGCTTCCTCATCGGTGAATGCTTCATGCGCACTCCGCAACCGGGTGAGGCGCTGCGCCAGTTCATCCTCGCACTTTCCAATAACAAGTCAGAGTAAAAGAAAACAAACAGCACTATGATTATCAAAATATGTGGGGTCAACGACCCTGAGAATCTACGGCAGGTGGCACGGCTCGATGCCGACTGGATTGGACTCAATTTCTATCCGCCCAGTCCGAGATGTCTGAACCTGCGGGGCTTGCCGCCCGCCGGTAGTGGCGAGCCGCAGCGGGTGGGGGTCTTTGTCGATGAGATACCGCAGACCATCCTCTCGCGCATCGTGGCGTTCCATCTCGGCATCGTGCAGCTGCACGGTAGCGAACGGGCTGTGATGATACAGAACCTGCGCCGCTCGGTGGTGCCCGATATTCGGGAAAAACTCGTTGTAATAAAGGCCATCAACGTGGCCACGGCAGCCGACTTCAGTCAGTGCGGCGAATACGAGGGGGTGGTAGACTATTTCCTCTTCGACACAAAAGGAGCGCTGCACGGCGGCAACGGCGAGAAGTTCAACTGGGACCTGCTCGATGCTTACCAAGGACATACGCCTTTCCTGCTGAGCGGGGGGATTGGACCCGGCGATGCCGATGCGCTGCGCGGCGTCCGGCACCCGCTCTTCAGGGGGGTGGACGTGAACTCTAAGTTTGAAACTGCGCCCGGCGTGAAAGACATCGAATTGCTCCGCTCTTTCATAAAGCGACTGAGGGAATAAACTGACAAACTTTAGCAAGTTCAAGGATATGTCCCTTTAACTTCCCTTTAACTTCCCTTTAACTTCCCTTTAACTTCCTTTTAACTCCCCTTTAAAAACAATATATGAACCGAATAGACCAATTGTTCAACAACCGCGGCGACAGAAAACTGCTGTCGCTCTATTTCTGTGCCGGATGCCCCACACTCGACGGCACGGCCGATGTCATCACCACGCTGCAGCAGCGGGGCATCGATATGATTGAGGTGGGCATCCCCTTCAGCGACCCGCTGGCCGACGGCCCCGTCATCCAGGAGGCGGCCACCAAGGCGCTGCGCAACGGAATGACGCTCAGCCTGCTCTTCGACCAACTGCGGCAGGTGAAAGAGCAGGTGCGCATTCCGCTCATCCTGATGGGGTATCTCAATGTGGTGATGCACTTTGGTATAGAACGCTTCTGCCGCCAGTGCGTGGAGAGCGGGGTGGCGGGGGCTATCATCCCCGACCTGCCCTTTAAAGATTACCTTGAGACCGTGAAACCGGTGGCCGACCGCTACGACCTGCGCATCATCATGATGATAACACCGGAAACTTCCGAGGAGCGCATCCGGTTCATCGACAGCCATACCGACGGCTTCATCTACATGGTCAGCTCGGCCAGTATCACGGGAGCACAGCAGAATTTCGATGAGCGCAAGCAGGGATACTTCAAGCGTATCGACGGCATGCACCTCCGAAACCCGCGCATGATTGGCTTCGGTATCTCCAACCGGCAGACGCTCGAGAGCGCGCAGGCCAATGCTGCGGGCGCCATCATCGGCAGCAAGTTCGTGTCGCTGCTCAATGAGACGCTTAGCCCCGACACCGCCATCGACCGACTCTACAAGGCACTTGCCGAATAATTGTTCACTGTATTGAATGTTTTTTTTATTTTCAGCTTATGAACTATCAAGTTGACGAAAACGGATTCTACGGACCCTTCGGAGGCGCCTATGTGCCCGAAATCCTCTATAAATGTGTGCACGACCTGCAGGAGGCTTACCGGCCCATCATCGAGAGCAGGGAGTTCAAGGAGGAATACTACCAGCTGCTGCGCGACTATGTGGGACGGCCCTCACCGCTCTACCTGGCCAAGCGCATGAGTGAGCGCTACAACTGCCGGCTCTACCTGAAGCGCGAGGACTTGAACCATACGGGGGCACACAAGATAAACAACACCATCGGGCAGATTCTCCTGGCACGAAAAATGGGCAAGAAGCGCATCATCGCTGAGACGGGCGCCGGACAGCACGGCGTGGCCACCGCCACGGTGTGCGCCCTCATGGGCATGCAGTGCGAGATTTTCATGGGAGCCACCGACGTGCAGCGGCAGCACACCAATGTGGAGCGGATGCGCATGCTGGGCGCCGTGGTGCATCCTGTAAGAACGGGTAACATGACGCTGAGCGATGCCTGCAGCCAGGCCATACGCGACTGGTGCTGCCATCCGGCCGACACGTTCTATATCGTGGGCTCCACCATGGGGCCGCATCCGTATCCGGATATCGTGGCCAGAATGCAGAGCGTCATCTCCGAGGAGATAAAAACACAGCTGCTCGAGAAAACCGGACGCGACTATCCCGACTGCCTCGTGGCTTGTATCGGCGGAGGAAGCAATGCGGCCGGTACCATCTATCACTATATGGACGACGACAGGGTGCGCATCGTGCTGGCTGAGGCCGGAGGAAGGGGCATCTACACCGATTTCACCGCAGCCACCATTCACCGCGGCACAGAGGGCATCCTGCACGGGGCACGCACACTCGTGATGCAGACCGACGACGGACAAATCAAGGAGGCCTTCACCATCTCGGCGGGACTCGACTACCCGGGCATCGGACCCATGCATGCCAATATGGCCCTGCAAAAACGGACGGAGGTGCTCGCCATCAACGACGACGAGGCCATACGGGCAGGCTATGAGCTCACCCGGATGGAGGGCATCATACCGGCCATAGAGAGCGCGCATGCCATAGCGGCACTGCAGCACCTGCAGTTCTCGCCCGAACAGGTGGTGGTGCTCACCGTGAGCGGCAGGGGCGACAAGGATGTGGAAACGTATCTTAATAATAAGGACAAGGCGGGCGAGTATGGCCGCTTCTAAAATACTGATGATGACAACAACAGAAAAAATATTCCGTTACAAAACCGCCGCACGCACCGTGCTCGGCGACTTGCACACGCCGGTGGCGGTTTATATGCGCCTGCGCGACCTCTACCCGCAGAGTGCGCTCATGGAGAGCTCCGACTATCATGCCCGTGTCAACGGCCGGAGTTTTATCGGCATGAATCCCGTGGCCAGCATCGCCATCGGACATGGACAGGTCACCACGGCTTTCCCCGACGGCACAAAGGTGCTGAAACGTTTGGACCCCTCCGACTCCTGCGACAAGGTGGTGGCCGACTTCCTGGCTCGTTTCAGCATCAGCGGACCGGAGAGCACGCTGTGCGGTCTCTTTGGCTACACCTCTTTTAATATGGTGGCTTATTTTGAGCATATCTCTATCAAGGA
Organism: uncultured Prevotellaceae bacterium; assembly: GCA_900318915.1. GTDB lineage: Bacteria > Bacteroidota > Bacteroidia > Bacteroidales > Bacteroidaceae > Prevotella. Next base: position 51,171 of record ONMI01000036.1, read on the forward strand.
CGAGACGCTGGAGAAGAACGATGCGCCCGATTTGCTCTATATCCTCTTCCGCGACATCATTGTGTTCGACCACTTCAACAACCGGCTGTCCATCGTCACCCTGACCGCCGACGGTGAGGGCGGGCGGCAGCTCGACGAGATAGAACACCTGATGGCAAAGGGCTCCGTCAACGACTATGGATTCAAACCGGTGGGTGAGGCTATGTCGACACTTACCGATGAGCAGCACATGGATAATATCCGCAAGGGTATCGCCCACTGCCTGAGGGGCGATGTGTTCCAGATTGTGCTCTCCCGACGCTTCGTGCAGCGCTATGAGGGCGATGACTTCAAACTTTACCGCGCACTGCGCAGCATCAATCCTTCGCCCTATCTCTTCTATTTCGACTTTGGCGGGTTCCGCATTTTCGGGTCCAGCCCGGAGACGCATTGCCGCATAGAGGGGCGTAGGGCTTATATCGACCCCATCGCCGGCACGACCCGGCGGACGGGTAATGCGGAGGCCGACCGGCAGGCGGCCGACTTCCTGCGCAATGACCCCAAGGAAAATGCGGAGCATGTGATGCTCGTCGACCTGGCACGCAACGACCTGAGCCGCAACTGCCGCGGCGTGAAGGTGGATTTCTACAAAGACTTGCAGTACTACAGCCATGTGATTCATCTTGTGAGCCGGGTGTCGGGCGAGTTGAGGCCGGAGTGCGAACCGGTGAAGGCGTTTTTCGACACGTTCCCGGCCGGCACACTGAGCGGCGCACCCAAAGTGAGGGCCATGCAGCTCATCAGCCGCTATGAGCCGCACAACAGGGGCGCCTATGGGGGATGCATCGGGTTCATCGGCTTCGATGGCAGTCTGAACCAGGCCATCACCATCCGCTCGTTCGTGAGTCGGAATGGGGAACTGTGGTTTCAGGCGGGTGGAGGCATCGTGGCCAAAAGCAATCCAGAGTATGAACTGCAGGAGGTGAACAACAAACTGGGGGCGCTGCGCAAAGCCATTGACATGGCCGCCGAAATGTAGAGTATGATATAAGAGTGAAGCTTATGCAAACAATAAACAATCCAATAAAAGTCGTCATCATAGATAATTACGACTCTTTCACCTATAACCTCGCGCACCTGGTTGAGTCGCTGGGGGCTGAGGTCACCGTGTGGCGCAATGACAGGTTCGAAATACCGCAGTTGGAACCTTTCGACAAAATTCTGCTGAGTCCGGGACCGGGCATTCCCTCCGAGGCTGGACTCCTCTGCGAGGTGATACGGGCCTACGCCGGAAAGAAGCCTATCCTGGGCATCTGCCTGGGACACCAAGCCATCGGCGAGGTGTTCGGAGCCCGACTGGAAAACTTAAGTGAGGTGTATCATGGGGTGGCCACGGAGGGCTCACAATGGGGCAACGACCCGATATTCTCCTCGCTGCCGCAACGTGTCGTCATGGGGCGCTACCACAGTTGGGTGGTGAGCAGAGACAACTTGCCTCACTGTCTCACCGTCACAGCCGAGAGTGACGACGGATGCATCATGGCCCTCCGGCACAATGATTTTGATGTAAGGGGACTGCAGTTCCACCCGGAGAGTGTGCTCACTCCCGACGGCGCAGTGATGCTGCGCAACTGGCTCTATCCCCCAAAGGAACATATGTCCCTTTAACATCCCTTTAACTTCCCTTTAACATCCCTTTCACTTCCCTTTAGAACTCTGAGGTGAAGTGGAAGCGGATGTGCTTGAAGTCTTCCTGCGCCATCGACAGCACATAGCCGGAGTCGGCCAGGAATACATCACGGCCTTCACGGTCCTTCGCCATGTACTGGTACTTGCGTTTCTTGAAGTTGGCCAGCTCGGCCTCGTCGTCGCTCTCTATCCAGCAGGCTTTGTACAGATGCACGGGTTCCCAGCGGCACTTGGCGTTGTACTCGTTCTCCAAGCGGTACTGGATTACCTCAAACTGCAGTTGGCCCACAGTGCCGATAATCTTACGGCCGTTGAACTGGTTCACGAACAACTGGGCCACGCCTTCGTCCATCAGCTGCTCGATGCCCTTGGCCAACTGTTTCGACTTCATCGGGTCATCGTTCTCAATGTATTTGAACATCTCGGGCGAGAAGGAGGGCAGACCGCGGAAGTGGAGCTTCTCACCGTCGGTCAGCGTGTCGCCAATCTTGAAAATGCCGTTGTCGGGCAGACCGATGATGTCGCCGGGATAGGCTTCCTCGATGGTCGACTTGCGCTGGGCCATGAATTGGGTGGGGGAGGAGAAACGGAGTGTCTTGCCCTGACGAACATGCAGGTAGGGCTGGTTGCGCACAAACTTGCCGCTGCATATCTTGCAGAAAGCGATGCACGAACGGTGGTTGGGGTCGATGTTGGCCGTTATCTTGAAGATAAAGCCGGTGAAGTGGGGCTCCTCCGGATTCACCATGCGCTCCTCGGCTTTCGTCTCACCGGGACTGGGCGCTATTTTCACAAAACAGTTGAGCAATTCCTGCACGCCGAAGTTGTTCAGCGCGCTCCCGAAGAAGACGGGGGCCACCTGGGCGGCCTTATAGTCGGCCTCGTTGAACTCGGGATACACACCGTCTACCAGTTCCAGGTCGTCGCGCAGCTGCTGGGCGTCCTGCTCGCCGATGCGCTCCACCAGTTCGTCACTGGCGATGTCTACCTCCACTTTCTCTGTCACGCGTTGCTTGTCGGGGGTGAAGAGGTCGAGCTTCTGCTCGTAGATGTTGTACACGCCCTTGAAGCGGGCTCCTTGGTTGATGGGCCATGACAGGGGGCGTACCTTTATCTGCAGCTCTTCTTCCAGCTCGTCGAGCAGATCGAAGGGGTCGCGGCCCTCGCGGTCCATCTTGTTGATGAAGATGATGACGGGGGTGTTGCGCATGCGGCACACGTTCATCAGTTTGCGCGTCTGCGTCTCCACACCTTTCGCACCGTCCACCACGATGATGGCGGAGTCAACGGCGGTGAGCGTGCGGTAGGTGTCCTCGGCGAAGTCCTGGTGACCGGGGGTGTCGAGGATGTTCACCTTGTAGCCTTCGTAGTCGAATTCCATCACCGAGGTCGATACGGAGATACCGCGCTGCTTCTCGATGTCCATCCAGTCGGAGGTGGCTGTCTTGCGTATCTTGTTGCTCTTCACGGCACCGGCCACTTGTATCTGGCCGCCGAAAAGAAGGAATTTCTCGGTGAGGGTGGTCTTGCCGGCATCGGGGTGGGAGATGATGGCGAAGGTACGTCTGCGTTCTATTTCTGGGTTCATTGTGTCTCTTTACTTTTCTGATGGTGTGGTGGCCGTCTCGTTACGACTGCTCGTCGGCCATGATTTGTTGGATGGTTCTGGCCAGCGAGGTCTCCCAGTGGGGGATGGTCAGATGGTAGTCGTGCTTTATCTTGGTCTTGTCGAGCACGGAGTAGGCGGGACGGCTGGCGGCTGTGGGATACTCTGAGGTGTGAAGGGGGCGAACCTGGCAGGTGCCGATACCGGCCAGACGGTGGATGGCGATGGCAAAGTCGTACCAACTGGTCACACCCTCGTTGCTGAAGTGGTAGAGACCGGGGCGCACGCCTTGCTCGATGATGCTGAGGATGGCCTCGGCCAGGTCGGCGGCACAGGTGGGGGTGCCTATCTGGTCGAACACCACGCCGAGCTGCTCCTTCTCGCGCCCCAGACGCATCATGGTCTTCACGAAATTATGGCCGTAGCGGCTGTAGAGCCAGGCGGTGCGGATGATGAGGGCGTTGGGGCAGAACTTGGTCACACCGAGCTCGCCGGCCAGCTTGGTGTTGCCGTATACGCTGTCGGGACAGGGTGTCTCGTCTTCCTGATAGGGCAGGTGGTGCTCGCCGTTGAAAACATAGTCGGTTGAGATGTGTATCATCCATCCGCCGCGCTTGCCGATGGCGGCGGCCAGATACGACGGAGCCACGGTGTTGAGTGTGGTGCACAACTCGCGCTCGCTCTCGGCTTTGTCCACGGCCGTGTAGGCGGCGCAGTTCACAATGCCGTCTATGCCGTTGCGGTTCACAAAGTCTTCCACGGCAAGCTGGTTGGTGATGTCGAGCTCGGCAACGTCGGTGTTGTAGAAGGTATGGGTGCTGTGCTGTGCCTCCAGGTGCCGCAGCTCACTGCCCAGTTGGCCGTTGCAGCCGGTGATGAGTATCTTCATAGGATAGGGTTGCTTGATTTAGTCATTCGTCAAAATTCAGTCCTTCGGTCTTGTCTTTCAGATAGTAGTCGGACAGCATGCCCATCAGCGTGCTGATCTCTCCTATGGCATGGGCGGTCTCGGCCGACACTTCCTTCTTCTGCAGACGGAGCATCATCAGTCCGTAGAGGGCGTTGAGGCAGGTCTCCACCTCGTTCTCGTCGCTATGAGCTCCCTTGTTGCGCAGCTCCACGATAAAGGGCAGCACCTTGTAGTACTCGGCCGTGTAGAAGGGAAACTTCACACTCTCCAGCAGCATGGCATGCAGCTCTGAGAGGTCCTGCACGATGATGCGCAGTATCTGGATGTGGCCTTTCTCACGCACACCCTCCTGGTTCATCATCCGTATCAGGTTGCCGTACCAGTCGGTCAGGTCTTCTTTCTGCTCCTCGTCGTAGTCAAACTGACTGATATACTCGTGGCGCAGACGCGACAGACTGCAGCCGTAAGCACGTATGATGTCTTCCACCTGCCACATATAGAGCAGGTATTCGGCAATGTTCTTCTTGCGTAATTCTTGTGATATATACATGTTGATCGAAATGTCTTCCTGATCAGTAGTAGTGGATGGTAAAAAGGTTGAAGGCGGTGCCGAAAAGCACGATGAGCGAGAAAACAATCACCACACTGCCTATCACCTTGTTGATAATGACAATACCGTTGTCGTTGAATTGCACACGTATCTTGTCGATGAGCCACGTAAGTCCGAACCACCACAGCATCGCTCCCGCCACAATGCTCAGATAGCCTATCATCATCACCATGGGATGCCCGGGTATCACAAAGGCAAGCTGGGCAAAGCAGGCCATGAACAGCAGAATGATGAGCGGATTGGACAGGGTGAGCAGAAAGGCGGTCAGACCGTTGTGGAAATAGGTGCCTTTCGTGGTGCCGCTCTTGTGCATGTTCTTCGTGGGGTTGGAGAAGAAACTGGCAAAACCGAAAACCAGCAGCACCAGACTGCCCACTATCTGAAGAAAAAACTGGTTGCGCGCATTGGTTATCAGGTCCATCACAAAACTCATGCCAAGACCCGTAATCAACGCGTAGAAAAGGTCGCTCGCTGTGGCGCCCACACCTGTTACAAAGCCGTACCACCGGCCTTTGTTCAGCGTGCGCTGCACACACAATATGCCTACCGGACCCATCGGGGCCGATGCAAGCATACCTATTATGACACCCTTGAATATCGTATTCAGGATATCTATTTGAAACGTAAATGGCATATCGACTGCAAAGTTACGGAAAATCGAGTGAAAAGCCAAATTTTGGAGCAGCGAATGCAAAAACAATGCACGCATTGGTTTTGCTGGGTCTTGACATAATTCGGCTTCAGTCAAATTCCTTTTAGAGTAAAAAAATACAAATTCATGACAAAATAAAAAATTTTAGCTACAAATCTTTGTCGGCTAAAGCTTTTTTCCTAACTTTGCAAAGATAGTGATATCTTACCTTGGGCAATATTTCTTTAATAATAAATAATATGAATACACAATCCGAAATGAAACCGTATGTAATTGGCTTGGACCTGGGTGGTACCAACTCCGTTTTTGGCATCGTCGACAGCCGTGGCGAAATAAAAGCCACTACCGCTATCAAGACACAGGGATTCGACACCGTCGATGATTATGTCGACGCTTCCGTCAATGCCCTGCAGGTCATCATAGAGCAGGTGGGCGGCATCGACAACATCAAGGCGATGGGTATAGGAGCCCCCAACGGCAACTACTATAATGGTACAATCGAGTTCGCTCCCAACCTCTCCTGGGGCCATGATGGCGTAGTGCCCCTGGCCAAGATGTTCAGCGACAGGCTCGGCATTCCCGTGGCTCTTACCAACGACGCCAATGCCGCTGCTATCGGTGAGATGACCTATGGCGTGGCACGTGGCATGAAAAACTTCATCATGATTACACTCGGCACGGGCGTGGGCTCGGGCATCGTCATCAACGGCCAACTGGTCTACGGCTGCGACGGATTCGCCGGTGAGCTCGGACATGTCATCATGCGGCGGACCAACGGACGTCCCTGCGGATGCGGACGCTTCGGCTGTTTGGAAACTTACTGCTCGGCCACAGGTGTGGCCCGCTCGGCACGCGAACTCATCGACACCACCGACACACCCTCGCTCCTGCGTGAGATGAAGGCGGAGGACATCACTTCGCTTGATGTGTCAATCGCTGCCAACAAGGGCGACAAACTGGCTCTCGAGGTGTATGAGTTCACCGGCAAGATGCTGGGTGAGGCTTGCGCCGACTTCGCTGCTTTCTCCTCGCCCGAGGCTTTCATCTTCTTCGGCGGACTCACCAAGGCTGGCGATCTCATCATGGATCCCATCAAGAAGAGCTACAACGAGAAGGTGCTCAAAATCTTCCAGGGCAAGGCAAAGTTCCTCATCAGCGGTCTCGACGGATCGGCTGCCGCCGTTCTCGGCGCTTCGGCCATCGGATGGGAAATCTAATATTCTTCTCTGTCAGATAATTGTTGTCATCTCCCCTTGCCCTCAGGTGGCAGGGGGAGATGTCTTTTTAAGTTCTGCATGCGCACCAACGGCCCTCTTCAGCTGTATCCTCTTCTCCGCATGGCGCTGGCCATGGCGGCGGGCATCTTCGTGGCTTACGAATGGGCGTCACCGTTCCCGGTGTGGGCGTGGTTGGCTGCCTCGGCCGGCTGTATCGCTGTGGCAGTGGCCTGCCGCCGGTGGGCGGTAGCGCAGGGATGTCTCATCATGGCATCCTGCTTCTTCTTGGGCGCATACCTTCTGGCCAGGCAGCTCCAGTCGTTGGAACGGGTGCTCCCCGAGGAGAAGACAGCTTGCACGGCGGTCTTGCTGAGCGAACCGCAACAGAGGGGAAAGGTGGTGAGAGCCGACATGCAGGTGGTGGGCGGTGAACTCGACGGCCTGAAGGTCAAGGCGAGTGTCTTGCGCGATGCGGAGCAGCGCTACCGCTCGCTGCATGTGGGGCAGGGCATCAGGGCACTGATGAGTCTGCAGAAACCGCAAAACTTCACCGACTCTCGTTTCAACTATCCGCTCTATCTGCGCTGCAGAGGTTTTACTGCTACAGCTTTCATCCTTGCGGATGAATGGCAGATAGAGCAGGTGTCGCTGCAGAGCTGGTCGCATCTGCAGCGCACGCGGCTGGTGGCCCTGACCATGAGGCAGAACCTGCTCCGGCGATATCTCGACATGGGCATCGGGGAGGAAGAGGCGGCGGTGGCGGTGGCCATGACACTGGGCGACCGCTCCCGACTCACCAACGAACTGCGCGATATGTACTCCATGAGCGGGGCCTCGCACATCCTGGCGCTCTCCGGCATGCATCTGGGCATTATTTATATGCTCTTCTCCTTCCTGCTCAGTTTCGGAAGGTGGAGATGGTTGCGGGAGATGCTCATCGTGGTGGGGATATGGGCCTACGTCTTCCTCACCGGACTGTCACCGTCGGCGGTGAGGGCGGCGGTCATGATAACCATCTATTCGGTGGTGAGTGTGGCCGACCGCAACCGCATGTCGCTCAATGCGTTGGCGTTCGCGGCACTGGTCATGTGGATGGCCAATCCGCTCAGCCTCTATGATGTGGGTTTTCAGATGTCTTTCATGGCGGTGCTGGCCATTCTGGTGCTCTATCCCGCAGTGTTTGGTTGGGTAGACCGCCAATGGCTCAACAGCCACAGAATCATAAAATGGACATGGGCCATGGTGGTGCTCTCTTGTTGCGCTCAGGTGGGTGTGGCACCGCTCACGGCTTATTATTTCGGCCGTTTCTCGGTCTATTTCCTCCTCACCAATTTTGCGGTCATCCCTTTGGCCACCTTGCTGCTTTATCTCTCCGTGGCTTTGGTGGCGTGTATGGCCTGGCCGGCAGCGGCGGCATGGCTGGCAAAACTGCTGGCGTTGGTGGCGTCGTGGCAGAATGCTGCTGTGCAGTGGATTTCTCAATTGCCCGGAAGCCACATCGAGAACATCATGCTCAACCGCCTGCAGGTGTTTCTTATCTATGTCTGCATGGCGGCCCTCATCGTCTTCACCGCACGTTGCATCCAACTGAAAAAGAAATAACGCGCCGCCCCCCAATTTTTAATCTTTAATCTTTAGGTGGGTTCTATTAATTATGTCGAGGCGATTTTTGATTTTTAGTCGTGTGCAGAGTGTAAGTTGAAGAGGGAGTATAGCGGGCTATACGACCGAT
>ONMI01000109.1 GCA_900318915.1 uncultured Prevotellaceae bacterium
TTTTAAATCAGATTTTTGAAAGATTTTCGCCCGAAAGGATGCCAAAAATACCCGATAAACCCCATATTTGGGGCAATAACTAACTGAAATAAAGATGAAACCCACCAAGAACCATTACTACTGCGTAGCCTGCCACCGCCCCAAAATGCTCTTCGAGACCCAGGCAAAAGCCAATAACTTCATCCGTTACAATGCCGCCGAGATGCTGCAGGCCGGCACCAAAGCCCCTGTCAGGAGCTATTACTGCAGCCTGTGCGGAGGGTGGCATGTCACCAGCAATCCCTCCACCGAAGACGGTGAGCGCCTCGACCAGCGTGACAACGAACTCGTGAAGCGTCTTGAGGCCAGAAAATCCGTTCGCCCCACCGCCTCGGCAGAGAAGGCCAATGTCAGTGAAATAGCCAATGCAATCGATATAAAACTCCAGGAGTATGCGTTTCTTGCAGCCCTGTTCGACCTCGAGGCTGCCGATACGCTCCTCTATGAACTTGCTGACACCGTTCGGAGCAAAATCGAGCGCATCGGTGCCAAACATTCTAAGATTGAGAGCATCCTGAAACGCATCCGGGATGCCGAAGACGACTTCGCCATGCGCAGCCGGCTCTATGCTCTTAGCCGGGAGGAACTGCAGCAGATGGACAATGGAGATGCCGACTCGACTGAATGCCTCTTTGCCCACAATATCTTGTGCATCAAGGCTATACGCGAAGTCCTCGACAGTGATGCCGTATTAAGCGGACAGCGGCTTCAGTGTCTCAACAATTATCTGCCAGAAATCAAGGGGCCTTATTGTGTTAAGGTGCGCAACGTGCTTAGAGAGAAGCTGGAAGCCGTCAAACCTTCTCCTTCGCTCTACCGCACCACCATTCTCAAACTCATCACCTGTATCGAGACACTCCGCGACGTATATGCCGCCGGACACTACACAGAATGTGCAGACCTCCTGGGTGGCAGCTATCTCCTTCTCAAAGATATCGGCACAGACGATGAGAATGTCCAGCTCATCCGTTCCCACCTCGACCAGTGGCAGACCCGCCTCGCTGCCTCGTGATTACCCTGTGAGCGCAAAGTTAGTGCTCTTACTTCACCACCACTTTCTTGCCGTCGATGATGTAGACGCCCTTTTGTCGCTGGGCTGAGGCGGCATTCCTGCTCACCTGCGTGCCTAGAAGCGTGTAGATGGCACCGGGGACAACATGGCCAGACTGCTTGGCAGCGGATACTCCATTCTCATCCCAGGGACAGACAGGATTGTACTTGACCCCTCCGCTTGCCACACCAAGGTCGACGAGCAGGTCATAGACCTTTTGGCCGAAATACTCCGAGCTGGCGGAATCGAAATGATAGGCATCCAAGAGTGTTGCCCCGCTCATGTCGATGCAGTAGAAGTTGTCGTCCTCGGCAGTAAGGTTCCAAATGGCTTGATTGACGATGTCACGCCATCTGCAGATATGATTGTTCTCGCTGATGGTGCCGCAAATGAACGGCAGCTCAGGTTTGCCGACTATATTCCTCATGTAGGCCACCACATCGCGCAGATTGTTCTGGTATCTTTCAGCCACCTCGAGCGACACATTGGCGTCTCCACAACCCTGATGCCAGATAATCGCCTTGACATCAAACTTGTCGCCGTCTCTCTCGATGGCCGCTCTGATGCCTCGCTCAAAGAGCCGCAGCAAGGAATATCTTTCGGAGGGCAACTGCTCATAATCCGTTGTCCAATGATAGTCGGTGGCTCCTTCCGGGTCGATGGATGAGCCGCTATAACTGCGCTTGATGACATAGATGGTGTCCTGTGCTCCGTGGTTGGCATCTACAAGTGCATTGTAGACGATGGCGTCGAAAGCCCAATCTCTGCCGTGACCGCCATCCGTGATGGCGAAATCGGAAAATACACCGTTGATCTTGTTCCACGAAAAACGTATAGCTGGGTTGGGATTCACCACATAGGAGGGCAGTTCGGCGAAGGGGTTTCTTCCGTCGATGTTGCTCTGACCAGCTGCGAGAATGCACACCTTCTTGGAGCTGTTCTCGTTGCCCGCCTGGCTGTCGGACACCATGGTGTCGATATTGACGCTGTCTACATTCATAACCGTGCCGTCTGCCTTAAAGCAAGAAGGCGCTTGAAGTGTGGCATTGGAGAATGTGTCGGCCGGGAATAAAGGTTGGAATGGCAGCAAAAGCACCATACCTAAAAGTAACAGATTCTTCTTCATGATTCTTAACCCCATAGGGCATAGTAGTAATCGGCACTGCAAAAGTAGGCATTAAAACGAAGAAATAATCATTTACTTGTGGAAAAATCACTACCTAAGCTTAATCTGTCTTATTTTCCTTCATTATTTTGCCCATTCAACTTTTTCTTCTACTTTTGCACCCAAATCACCAACTCTTTTCCAGAATGAAGAATTTGCTTTCCATTGCCTTGACGGCATTCTTCGCCTTGAGCGTGCAGGCACAGGGCACCACACTCGAACAGCAGCAGGAGGAGGACACCACCATCGTGGTTGCGGCCTATTTCTGCAAGAACGATACCATGACCTTCCATCGCATGCAGGGCAAGGAGAAAATCAACGGCAACGACACCACCTTGGTGCACCAGATAGACGAGGAATTCATGATTGTGGTCACCGACTCCACAGACAAGGGCTACAAGATGGAACTCACACCTCTCTCGTGCGAGGTGCGGGGGAAAGAAGAGGGCTACGAGGGACGTATGGCCTCGCTGATGTGGGATGAAATAAAAAATCTGCGCTGCCGATTCTCCACCGACGAATGGGGGACCGTGCAGCACATAGAGAACTGGCGGGAGATACGCGACGCACTGAAAAAAGGCTATGCGAGCGCGTTCGACCACCTCTATGCCGAACTGCCGGGCCTGGACAGCATCATGCCGCGCAAGCTGTTTGAGAACATGCTGATCCTGGGCTGCTCTACCGAGGACGGCGTTAAAGGACAGTACGACGAACTGGAACAGCTCTTCGGACTTCACGGCACCGAGTTCTCCATGAATCCGGTCGATGTGGACGATGTCTCGGAAAGTGGATTCCCCAGCCACACTACGGTGCAGGCTTTCTACACGAAGCCGGCCGACGAGTACGACTTTGACGGCGACTACATGGTGCAGACGACCACGGAAACCACCTTGTCGGCCGACGACGTGAGCAGCCTGGCCACCTCTACCATGGGAGCGTTTTTCTCGGGAGAGATGGGCGACAGCATCACCAAATATATGAATGAAGCGCTGAAAACGGAAAAGGGCGGCTTGAAGGTGAGCAACAAAGCGCAATTCTGCTTCTTCTACAACGGATGGCCCAAACTCGTGCAGGAAGTGAAGGAAACGAGCCTCGGCGACACCTTCAAGCGTGTGGAATACGATGCCATAGAGTGGACACGCCGGCATTGGGGCGTTTTCTCCTTCCCCGAAGAGGAGGAGGAAAAGGGAATCTGATTTGCCCAGATTCCCGCACACAGAGCCACATAGTGGGCGCTATTCCCAATTACGATTGGCGATAGTCTCGAAGACACTGAGGTATTCGCCGGCATAGCGCTGCATGAAGGCGCCCTCCCGGTCGGCGTCGGGGTTGTTGGTCTTCACCTCAATCAGACCGTTGGCATCCCAGTAGTAGCGTGACTCCAGTTTTGAGCCGTCGTTCTGCTGCTCGCACTCAAAGGCGAAAAGCAGCTTTCCCGGTTCTTTCGCATCGAAGAGCCATTCCTGGTAGATGTCGATGTCGCCGCAGGTATAGCGACGCGTCATGAAATAGGGCGACTCGGTGCTCATGGGCACGTCGCCATTGTCAAACTGCCGAATCTCATCGAAGTAAATGTCTACCACTTCCTTGAAGGGAGGAGCCTCGTCGAACTGGTTGTTCAGCACGAGCTGCTGGTGCTTGTTGGGGGCTGTCTTGCCGTTCTGGGCCACTTTGTCCTTGGCCTGGGCATAGAGTTGGCGGATGTTCTTGAGTTTGTCGGCTTTGGTCTGGGCTTGTGAGGTGAATGCTACAAGCGAGCAAACCAGAAGGATAAGAATCTTTTTCATGATGATAGGTTTTGGATGGAAGGGGCGGAGTGTGCCCCACGATGATACAAAGATAAACAAAAAAATAGGGATTTGGAAGAAAATGACAAGAAGAAGGTCTTTTTTTGGTAGTTTTTAACAACGGGAGAAGGCAGATTGCTTCGTAATGTTATTGTTATGAAAAAGATTCTTTTTAGTATCGTAGTGGTAGCAGCTGGTCTGTTCGTGGCATCGTGTGGTAACAAGCAAGAACAGGCTCCCGAGGCTGCAGGTGATGAGCAGCAGACAGAGGCTCAGGCTCCCGAGGCTGGTGAGACAGTAGAGTGCGACAACTTCACACTGGCTGTGCCCAGTGGCTGGAAATACAATGAGAACGGCAGCTCGTCGACTACCATCACACTGGATGCTCCCGACTACGGTCAGTTTGAGAGTGTAACCATCTATGTAAACAAGGAGGAAACGAGTGCTGAGAAACTGCGCGACCAGTACTTTGGCGACGGTGCCGACAAGGAGAAGGCTGCCGACGTGACTATCGGCGGAAAGACCTTCAAACAGCTCTACTATACTGAGAGTTCCGACAACAACAGCGATCTCTTTACCGAGGTCGACGGCGGTGTGCTCGTGGTGAGCCTCTCGAAAAACGTGCCCGTTGAGGCCGAGCCGCTGAAGCCCCTTGTTGAGAGCATCAAGATGAAATAATCGAAGACCTAATTATTCGACAATGAAAAAAACTTTGATGAGCATTGCCATGATGGCGGTGGCCGCACTTGGCGTGGTAGCATGCGGCGAAAAGACCGGTGCGCAAGAGGCTGAGCAGCAGACAGAGGCCGCTGTGCCCGACGGATTCAAGACGCACGAGTTCGCTCACTTCACCATCAGTCTGCCCGAGGAATTCACCACCACCGGCGAACAGGACTACGGCGGCACCACCACGGTGCGATTCGACTCGGAAGCCCCGCTGAAGCTGGAGAATGGCGAGGAGACCACAAGCTCGGCCACCATCGACTGTGGATTCATGAGCGACGGTGCCAAACCGGCCAACATCAAGGAGACAGCGGCCACGATGAAAGCCTCGCAGGAGGCTGCCGGGGAGACGTGCGACGAACCGAAAATAGACGGCAACGTCATCCTGATGCGCCATTTCCACGAACTCGACGAGGGCGACAAGGGCGTCACCTGGCGGTGGTGGATAGTGAGCGAGAGCGGTGGCAATGTCTCGGGCAATATCTTCTTCCCCGAGTCGCAGGCCAAGGTCTATGAGCCGCTCGTGGAGCATATTGTCAAGTCTATCAAGCTGAAATAGACTATTTGTAAATACAATCATCCTTTTCTGTGTCTGTGCATCCCCGCGGTGTGCAGGCACAGTTTTTTTGAATCTAAAAAAATGCAGGAACCGCTCGCTTTGTTGCAGTTTTTTTTCTATTTTTGCGATGGTTTTAACCTTTGTCATAGCTTATGAGACAGATGTTTGCCCTGATGGCTCTGCTGTGCTGCTCCCTGGCCGGGGCGCAGACGATGCTGCCGCCCGTGTGGGGACAGCAGGCCAAGACCGACCGGCTGACCCGCGCTTACATCACCCCCAAGCGCATCGTGTGGATGCAGGGCGACCTCAAGTCGGCCGAACTGCTGCTCCGAGAGGGCAATGGCCAGCCGGACCTGGCTGGGGTGCCGGCCTGTCTGATGAAAAACGGCGACAGCGGCACTGCCAGCATCATCCTGGACTATGGACGCGAACTGCACGGCGGACTGAAACTAGTGGCGGGGCATGCCAACGCAGCTTCGGCCAAGGTGAGAATCAGGTTCGGGGAGAGCGTGGCGGAGTGCTGCGCCGATGCCGACGGAGGGCAGAACCGCAAGGGATTCACCACCAACGACCATGCCACCCGCGACGCCGAATACCTGCTGCCGCGATACGGACAGATGGAGATAGGAAGCTCGGGATTCAGATTCGTGCGCATCGACCTGCTCGAACCGGGACGCAGCATCAGCCTGAAGGAGCCGCTGCAGCGACCCGAGGCTCGACAGCATCTGGATGACGGGGGCCTATACCGTGCACATGTGCATGCAGGAGTATCTATGGGACGGCATAAAGCGCGACCGCTGCATCTGGCTGGGCGACATGCACCCGGAGGTGAACACCATCATGAGGGTGTTCGGGCAGAACGAGGTGGTGACGCGCTCGCTCGATGTGGCAGCCGAGGAATTTCCGCTGCCCAGATGGTTCAACGGCATGAGCAGCTACTCGCTCTGGTATCTCATCATTCAGCACGACTGGTTCATGCACGGGGGCGACCGCGACTTCTTGATGCGGCACCATGACTACATCACCGGACTGGTGGACAAGATAGCGGCGCTCGTGGACAAAAACGGAACCGAACACCTGGAAGACGGCAACAACGGCGACATGGCGCGGTTCCTCGACTGGCCGTCGACACCCAACAAAAAAGGCATGGAGGCGGGCTACAGGGCGCTCATCTCATGGGCCATGACCGATGCCGGGGCGCTGTGCCGGTGGATGGGCGACGAGGAAAGGGCGGCCAAATGCAGTGAGACGGTGAAAAGGCTGGCACGCAAAGTGCTGCCGGACAACGGACTGCAGCAGGCAAGGGCACTGAAGATGATAGCGGGCCTGCAGAAACCGACTGCCGACTTCGAAGTGGAGGGATTCTCCACCTTCTATGGCTATTATATGCTCGAGGCGCTGGCCAAGGGCGGACACTGGCAGAAGGCGCTCGACTTGATGAGGCAGTACTGGGGCGCCATGCTCGACCTGGGGGCCACTACCTTCTGGGAGGATTTCAACATGGACTGGATGCGCAACGCGGCTCGAATCGACGAGATGGTGCCGGAGGGAAAGGTCGACGTGCACCGTGACTACGGCGACTACTGCTACCTGAGTTACCGCCACTCGCTCTGCCACGGATGGGCATCGGGACCCACGGCGTGGCTCTCACAGCATGTGCTGGGCGTGGAGGTGCTGGAGCCGGGATGCCGCAAACTGCGCATCACACCGCACTTGGCCGACCTGCAGTGGGCGGAGGGCTCCTTCCCCACACCGCTCGGACCGGTGACCGTGAGGCATGAGAAATCACACTCCGGCGAGGTGATTACTACTGTCGATGCACCGGAGGGCATCACGATTGTGAAGTGAGAGCCTGCGATGAGTTTCTGACGATGAAGTTACTTAGCACCCTAACATGGCAGCTGGGGTGATGCCTAAGGTAGTGCAAAGCAGGCGTGCTATCTTTAGGGTCGGCTCAGCCCGGCCTGTGACGTAGTCGCTGATGCGTGATGTGCTGACACCGATTTCTGCCGCCAACTGCTTTTGGCTCATATGCTTTTCTTCAAGAGAGAGTTGTATCAGTTGAGCAATAGTCGGTTTCCCGATGGGAAAATGCTCCTTCTCGTAGTCTATCACTACGTCAGACATCATTGTCAGTTCTATAGCATTGCGGTCATTGGCAGGCGTGTTGTCATCAACTAAAGACAACAACTCTTCAATTCTGGCCAATGCAAATTCGTATTGTTCTTTCGTTATTTTGCTCATCATTGTCCCCTCCTTATTGTTATATTGTTGATGCGTCTATCTTGTCGTATTCACTGTGAGTACCTACAAACCGAATGAAAATGTGACCTATTG
>ONMI01000047.1 GCA_900318915.1 uncultured Prevotellaceae bacterium
ATGGCTGTTTATTTGTAGATTCCCTTGACGGATATTTCTTTACAAGTCGGGCGAACGGCAGTGCAAGAGCAATCATAAATCAAAACATAGAACTTGATTCTTTCTGCTTATCTCCTACCGATGCATTAATTATCGCGAAAACCGCACTATGGCAGTTTTATGACATTGATGACATTGAAGCATGTAATCCATATACAATCTCCGAAGATGACTCAACATATTATGTCAGAGGCTCATTGGAACATCTTCCAAATCATTTGACTGGCAAAAGTCATTATAGCCGTGAAGAATTAAAAGAAGTTTCCTCAATAATTAGAAACAGGGAAATATATAATGTTCGGATAAGGAAACATGATGCTAAAATCATATTTTTAGGCATGGAAATATAACCTTTTTATTTTCTTTACGCATGGACAAGAAAACTCATTATATAATAATATGCATTCTTTCCATATTTTTGGGAGTATGTCTAAGATATATTTCATCAAAAGTGTTATATTATAGCCTTAAAAAAGAAGCAATAGAATATATAGATCATTTAAAAGAACTAAGAATTATTCTGTCTGAAAGGGAACTTAGGAGTTTGGGAAATGAGAAAAGTAAAACATTTAAGATACCTTTAAGCAAGGATATAACAGAAACATACGGAACATATTTCAACCCCAATTATATATGGAAGGATGGGGAGGTGCAAAAAAACAAAAATGTAATACAAGATGGCCTTAGTGCCTATGTCATATCTATGGCTATTACCCATTCCATGCAAGGGAATGATATTCTAAAAGAGACAAAACCTTGCAAAATATATTTAGGAGACGACTTCTCTATAATAGTAAAAGAACGCAAAAACAAGCATGATTCCCTATGCTTAGTGCTTAGGAATAGTGATGGCAAAATTCTCTGTTCATCTTTCAGAAAGCAGTAAGATGAGGCCTATAGCTCATTTTGCAGGATGCAACCCACCGGATAGTTTTCTCTCTATTGGGAATCTCTCATTTATCTAACTGATCAATCATCTTCAGGGAAATTTCTTTAAAATACAATCACTTTTATATTCTTTTCTTTACTTTTGATTCCTAATTTCAAAACAGCAATATAAATTCTTCAAAAAAATAGTATATTTGCATCCGAAAAGAATCTGATCATACAGTATCACTTCGAAAATTATGGCGCAGGGGGGAAGTCCGGGTCAGCGGATAAACCTCCATGCATCCAACAATTCAGCAAGGAACAAAACAAGACACCAACTATTTCTTAATAATGAAGCACTTATTACCCAACTTGCTGGCTCTCTTTCTACTGTCCAGCTGTTCATCATACAAGTTGCCGCCTTTCGCGGCATCATCAGCATGGACACTTCATGAAAATGTGGCATCCAGCGAGGTCTGTGGCATGGAGATAAACTTTGGTGGAAAAAGCGTATTTCCCATCACCAACGCCGGAAATGGGGAGTATGGACTCAACTTCATCAACACAGCTAACCTGTTCGAGGCCTACGACCCCTTTCTGAGAAAGTATATGACTTCGGCAATGAGTAAAATACCTCTGTCGGTCGATTCGGTAGAGTTTTTCATGGCCGACCAGTATATAATGTTCATACCAGGCGCAGAAAACAAGTGGAAACCCGACCTCGTGCGCCAAGCCGACGGAACGGAATTGGTGGTTGAGGCTCAGCCTCTCAAAAGTCTGATACAGCCCGAAGATGAAATATGGCGCAACTGCGTGTTCGATGACAGCCGCCACCGCCTTATCGTCGTCGACCGATTGGTGAAGAACGGCTTGCGCCATGCCATCGTCTATATCATGCAAGGTGAGGACAGCCATGTACCCTTCACCTCTACTTTCCATTATGATGTGACCAACCGCCACAACACGCAACCTGTAGGCGAACACCTGAGAGCTCTCCTCGACATCACCATCGAGGCCAGCCAGTCGGAAGTGACCGCACTCACCTACAACGACTGTATCCATGCTGCCGACTCATGCTTCATGGCCGCCGACTTCGCCGGAGCTATGAAATGCTTCGAGAGAGCCTTTACCCTGCAAGAGAAACCTCAGGGCATGCATCTCTACAATGCAGCCTGCGCAGCCTCACTGGCGGGAGTGGCTGACAAAGCCTTCAGCTGGCTCGAGAGAAGACTCCGCCAAGAGCCCGACTGGTATGTCGATAATCCCTCTGCCGACACTGACCTGACCCATCTTCATTCCGACCCACGTTGGCAAACCTATTCCGACACCATCATTGCCCGCCGCGACCGTATCGAAGCCCATTTCGACAAACAGTTGAGAGCCCAGCTGCAAGCAATCGGAGAGAGCGACCAAGCCGTCCGCCATGCATTTCTTAATGCCTATTATACCGAGCCGCGCAACCAGGCGATGGTCGATTCACTTACCCTCGAGATGCAGCGTGTGGACAGCATCAACCAAAAAGCGATATGCGATATTCTTGACTCAAAAGGTTTCGTGGGAACAGAAAAGGTGGGCAACGCGTGCGGCGTATTCTGGATGGTCATCCAGCATGCGCCTCTTGAACTACAGAGAAAGTATTTACCGCTGTTCCGCCAAGCAGCCGCAAAGGGCGACCTTGCCAAAGAGACCGTAGCAATGATGGACGACCGTATCGCCATGTTTGAGGGCCGGCCGCAGAAATATGGCAGTCAGATTGTGGAAGGCCGTCTATACAGACTGCTCGACCCGGAAAAAGTCGACATGTGGCGCAGCGAGATGGACATGCAGCCACTGGACGACTATCTCCGACAAATGGGTGCGACGAGGTAAACCGCCTTCACTTCCACGCCTTATTCCCCTTCTGGCTGGCATGCCTCGCTGAGCCATGCTTTTACCATAAAAAATGACATGGGGGATGTGCTCTGCCGCACATCCCCCATGTCTATTGGACGTTTGCGTTATTTAAACGAAGGGATTCTCTGTGGGATAATAGTTGCCCTTGGGGAAGTTGTAGTCTATCTCCTCCACGGGTATGCCCATATATTTCAGCACCTCCCAGAGATACTTTCCGGCATGCTCGAACATCACGGCGGCATGGTGAGGATAGTGCTTCTCGATGAGTACATGGCGGTAGAAACGGCTCATGTTCTTGATGCCGAAGGTACCGATAGAACCAAACGAGCGAGTGGCCACCGGCAGAATCTCGCCCTGTGCGATGTAGGCACGGAGCTTGGTGTCGGCGGTCGACTGCAGGCGGTAGACGGTAGCCTTTCCGGGCTTCAGGTCGCCCTCCAGGGTACCGTTGGTCACCTCTACCGGCAGGGCGCGTGCCATGATGCGCTGGAAGCACATCTTGCAGCTGCACACCTTCGACGATGCGGTGTTGCCGCAGTGGAAGCCCATGAAAATCTCCTTATCGGTATAGCTGTCGCACTCAAACTGCTTACCCTTGATGCTCTGCTCGTACATGTCCTTGGGAACGGAGTTGTTGATATCGAGCAGGGTGACGGCATCCTGGGTGATGCAGGTGCCGATATACTCCGACAGGGCACCGTAGATGTCCACCTCGCAGGCCACGGGAATGCCACGACCGGTCAGACGGCTGTTCACATAGCAGGGCACAAAGCCGAACATGGTCTGGAAGGCAGGCCAGCACTTGTTGGCCATGGCCACAAACTGGCGCGAGCCCTTATGGCTCTCTATCCAGTCGGTCAGTGTGAGCTCATATTGAGCCAACTTCGGCAGCACCGACGGAATCTTGTTGCCTGCGCCCAGTTCGGCCACCATATCCTTCACCACCTCCTCGATACGGGGGTCACCCTCATGCTTCTGGAAGGCCTCGAGCAGGTCGAGCTCCGAGTTCTCCTCAATCTCCACATCGAGATCGTACAGGGCACGGATGGGTGCGTTGCAGGCCAGGAAGTTGTTGGGACGCGGACCGAAGCTGATGATTTTCAGGTTCTGCAGACCCACAATGGCACGGGCAATGGGCACAAACTCATGAATCATCTCGGCGCACTCGGCAGCATCGCCCACGGGCTCTTCGGGTATATAGGCACGGGTCTTGCGCAGCGAGAGGGCCTGGCTGGCATTGAGCATGCCGCAGTAAGCATCGCCACGGCCGTCGATCAGGTTCTCCTGTGTCTCCTCGGCGGCAGCGCAGAACATGGTGGGACCTTGGAACCAGTCGGCTATCATGGTCTCTGAAATCTCCGGGCCGAAATTGCCCAGATACACACAGAGTGCGTTGCATCCGGCCTTCTTCACATCCTCAAGAGCCTGCTGAGCGTGGATCTCACTCTCAACGATACAGATGGGGCACTCGTAGATGTCGGCAGCGCCGTACTTCTCTACATACTTGGCAATCACGGCCTTGCGGCGGTTCACTGCCAATGACTCAGGGAAACAGTCGCGGCTTACGGCGACGATTCCAATCTTGATTACAGGTACATTTTTCATGCAGTATATCGTATTAATTTAAGAAAAAATGTTCTTTTCATAAGGAGTATCTGAACAAAAGTGGACACTCTTCCAACTGACAGGGCAAATATAGTATAAAAATCCCAAATAATTGCTCCTTTGGTAAGTTTTTTTCTTGAGAGGTTTTCACTATCTTTACATAAGATAGGATGCACCTCAGTAAATTTCACTATCTTTACATAAGATAGGATGCACCTCGGAAGAAGAAATGAATAAATTCATTTCGTTCTCCACTCGGTTTTCACTATCTTTGCATCCATGACGACAGCAAGAGAAATTATCGACTATATGGAGACGCTGCGCGATGAGGAGCAGCGGCTCAACCTGATGCGGTTCTTCAAGACAGGGCCAGGCGAATATGGCGAGGGCGACGAGTTCTTGGGACTCAAGGTGCCGCTGACGAGAGAAGTGGTGAAGGCCGCCAAGGACACACCGCTCAGCGAGATGCCCGAGCTGCTCATGAGCCGCTGGCATGAGGTGCGGCTCTGCGGCCTGCTCATCATGGTGGCACAGTTTGAGAAGTTGGCCGTCAAGCGGCTGGAGCACGATGCCGCCGCCATCGGCCGTCGCGACGAGATACTGAGCCTCTATCTGCAGTATGCCGAGAGGGCCAACAACTGGGACCTGGTAGACCTGACAGCGCCGAAAATTCTGGGACACTGGCTCCTTCTGCCCACGGCCATGGCCGGCAGACAGGAAGAGCGGGTGTATAAGTTGCAGCTGGTCGATGCCCTGGCCCACAGCACCTGTCTGTGGCGGCAGCGCATGAGCATGGTGTGCACCTGGAAGACCTCGCAGCAGGGCGACCCCTCCTGGTGTCTGCGCTATGCCGAGATGCACCTGCATCATCCGCACGACCTTATGCACAAGGCTGTGGGCTGGATGCTGCGCGAGATGGGCAAGCGGGTGAGTATGGAACTGCTGCGCGACTTTCTCCGGCAGCACGCCCATGAGATGCCCCGCACCATGCTCCGTTATGCCATCGAGAAAATGCCCGAGACAGAACGCCGCGAGTGGATGGGGCACCCGTGACAAATCCTACCTCAAGATTTTCCTACCGTCCTTGATATAGATACCGCGCAGGGGCGGCTGTGCCAGCCGCCGGCCCTGCAGGTCGTAGATGCCACGGGGTGCAGCCGCGCGGTCATCGGCCAGCGTGGCGTCTATACCGGCATAGGCCTCCCAGCCGCCAGTCAGGTCGTCGAGAGTGATCACCCGCTCGTCGTTCATGCATTTGCGCCACTCCTCATTGCTCGTCTTACTCACGAAACCGCCGTTCCAGGTCTGGTACCAGGGCATCCACCACGACCACACGGCCTCCTCGTCCACCTCTTTCTGTATGTCGGGTATGGGGCCGTTTTCCGAGAGGGCGATGATTTTCTTGCCTCCGGTGAGCCGCTGCAGGTTGTAGAAGGTAGGACCGTTGCTCTGATAGTCGAAGTCGGCATTGTAGATATCGGCCGACACCACATCATAGTATTCCTCACCGGGGCACCAGTCGACATCGGCAGGGTCGGCGTTCCACACCCATATCACATTGTGCACTCCCTTCACCTCCACCATCTCGTCATAGACCAGATGGTAGAGTTTGCGGAATTTCTCCGCGCCTTCCCGTCCCCACCAGAACCATCCGCCGCTTGCCTCGTGCAGGGGTCTGAAGATGCAGGCCATGCCCTCGTTCTGCAGTTCGAGGAAGAAGTCGGCTATGGCATCGATATCACGGATGATGTTCTTGTAGAGGGTCGACGAGGTGTTCCAAGTACCGTCGCTGTTCATAGCATGGGCTATCCTTACGGAGGTCCTGTCAGAGTAGAACTCGTCGGTGCCTCTGGAGGGGTCGCGCCAGTGCCAGGTGAAGGCAGGCAGTCCGCCGCGGCGGTAGGTGTCCTTGGCCAGGTCCACACTGCTGCGGGTATAGTCTTTCATCCAGTTGTCGCCGGCGCTTCTGCCCGTGGCGTTCATGAAGTCGAAGCCTATCAGGGCGGGATATTTGCCCGATGCCCTGTACACCGCCTTCACATCGTCGTGCTGCGTCACATTGCCGTTAGCCGACGACATGTCGCCCGTCATGATGCCCGATATGGTCTTGGTGCCGAAGTTCTCGTAGAGGAAGGTATACATGAGGCGGGCGGCATCGGTGGCCTCCGCATCGACCGGTGTGGCCGAGATGTCAAAAGCGAGCGAGGCATCGTTGCCTTCTATCCGCACATAGTCGATGTCGTACCATGTCCAACTGGGTGTTATGGTCAGTGTGTTGCCGCCCTGATTCATGTAGAACACGCCCACCTCCACCTCGCCGTAGCTGTTGAGGCGGAACTGGGTGCCTGTTTCATTCACACGACAGTTCACCACTTTCTCACCACCTATGCCGTCGCCGGCCACATAGACCAGGTACTTGCCGCCTTCATCCAGATTCACAGTCATGGTGAGGCGCGCGTTGTCTTCGGTCATGCGCACGGCCTTCCTGCCAGAGTACATATTGTCGGTCACCACGTCGCAGTGGCTCATCTGCGCGCTCTCCGCTTCTATCTTATATTGGGCGGCCGCAGTACCGCACAGGCAGCACAGCGCTGCCGCCATCATCAGTTTATGCATAGTTATTCTACGGTGCTCTGTGAGAAATAAGTCTCCCGCAAGGGCTTGCTCACAGTCTCGCCCTTGAGTGTGACATTCTTCTGCAGCTTGATGTCGGCCGACGAGGCACCCACCTTCACGGTGTAGGTACCCGGCCGCACGTTCCACTGCCGCTCGCCCTGATGGGTATAGAAGCCGAACTGCTCCGTGCAGAGGCGCATCTTCACCCGCCGGGTCTGGCCGGGCTGCAGGCTCACCCTTGCGAAGCCCTGCAACTGCTGCGGACGCAGCTGCTGGTCGGCACTGGTGGGCGAGAGATACACCTGCGCCACCTCGTCGGCGGCCATGCTGCCGGTGTTCTTTACCTCGAACGAGACGTTCACCCACTGATCGGCCGTCGACACCTCGCCGTCCACCTGCAGGTTCTTGTATTCAAACGTGCTGTAGCTCAGTCCGTAGCCGAAGGGCCACTGCACCCGCGGGTCGGGCTGTGCCGAATAGTTGTAGCACAGCGGCTCATGGACCTCGGTGTTGGGATAGCTCACCGACAGCTTGGCCGAAGGCGACACTTTGCCGTAGAGAATATCAGCCACGGCATTGCCGCCCTCCTCGCCCGGATACCAGGCCTGTATCACGGCCGCACAGCGCTCGGCCAGTCCGCTTACCACCTGTGCGCGTCCGCCAAACATCACCAGCACCACAGGGCGGCCCGTCTGGATGAGCTGCTCCACAAACTGCTCCTGCTTACCGGGCAGGCGGAGTCCCTTGCGGTCGCGGTTCTCGCCGCACAGCATCACATTCTCACCTACGGCGGCTATGATCACATCGCTCTTTCCGGCCAGCGAGAGAGCCTCCTGCAGGTTGGCCTCCTCACCGGAGTCCACCTTGCGGTGCAGGATGGCGTACTCCCAGGCGCGCTCGTCGCCGCCCACGGTATATTGGGTCTCTATCTCCTCGGTCCAGTCGCAGCCGCGCGAGTAGAGCACGTTCATGCCCTCCGGGCACTGTTTCTTCATGCCCTCGAGCAGTCCCACTACATGCGGGTGGTCCAGATCTTCGGTCACCATCTTCCAGAAGTAGGTCATGGCCGGGAAGGAGTAGTCGCCGCACATGGCCCACATCGAGTTGGCGTTGGGTCCCGTCACCAGGATGTTCTTCACATTCTTCAGCGGCAGGATGCCGTTGTTCTCCAGCAGCACCACCGACTGAGCAGCTATGTCGTAGGCGGTCTGGCGCTCCTCGGGTGTGTCGAGCACTATCTTTTCCTTGCTGTAGAGATAGGCATTGCTGTCGAAGAGTCCGGCACGGAATTTCTGGCGGAGCACATCCTTCACGGCCCGTTCCAGCACCTCCGGTTTCACCAGCCCGCGCTCCATGGCCTCGGGCAGATGGGCATAGTTGGCACCGCGCGGGAAGTCGACGTCATTGCCGGCATTGATGGCCTCGGCGGCCTTCTGCACCACATCATCGGTGCCGGGGAGCTGGTCTATGGCGGTGTAGTCGCTCACCACCATGCCGTCGAATCCCACATACTGGCGCAGGATATCGATGAGAATCTCCTTGTTGGCCACACAGTTGGTGCCGTGCACACTGTGGTAGCCCGGCATCACCACCTTGCTGCCCTCCAGGCGTATCATCGTCTCATGCGGCAGGAGTATTTCTTCCATCATTTCCTTCTCGTCGGCGTCACCGCCTCCGCCATAGCCCAGATAGTGTTTGGAGCAGGCCCCTACCCCTTTCTTCAGGTCGCCCATCTGCAGTCCTCTCACAAAGGCCGTGCCCATCACCGCCGAGAGGTAGGCATCCTCGCCGTACGACTCCTCCAGGCGGTTGAAGCTGGGTGTGCGGCACACATCCACCATGGGCGAGAGCGACAGTACGCCGCCCATCTTGCGCAGGGCGGTGGCCGTCTGCCGTGTCTTCAGCTCGGCCAACTCGGGGTTGAACGACCCTGCCTGCCCTATCTGCTGCGGATAGATGGTGGCCCCGCTGGTGTTCACGCCCGAAAGCACCTCCTCATGAAAGAGGGCCGGAATACCGTTGGGCGTGTTGTGCATCAGCCAGTCCTGCATGGCGGCCACGCGGTCGCGCAGCACATTGGGGTCCATGGGTTTCTGGCTGGCATACTGTGAGAAGTGGCCTATGCCATAGGGCATCTCCTTGCGGCACTTGGCTGTGTCGAGCACGCCTTCCTCGTTGAAAAACTCGTCCATGTAGCCGCTTCGCAGTTGCGCCACACGTTCTTCCTGCGACATCTTCGCATACAGTTCGTCTATCTGCTGTTCCATATCTGTTGCGGTGCACCCCGCCAGGAGTGCTGTCATACATAATAAATATATATTTTTCATAATCCAGATTGTTTCAAGGTTGCGGCAATGTCAGCAAAATAATGCGGACAAAATCATCATAGGAATATCATTCCCCTACCTGTCATAAGGCACGATGTCGGGCAGGAGGCCCACCATGCGGCTGTGAATGTCGGCGGTGATGCTGTCATAGGATTTACCCTGCTCCTCCGGCAAGGCGGCGGCCATAGCCTGACGCGCCTTCAGCCACCGTGAGAAAGCCGCCTTCAGACCCTTCACCCGTTCGGCCACGGTTTCCTTGTCTGGCAGAAGATTGGCCTGACCCCACTTTTTCAGGTCATCGGCGTCTTCAGGCACCGAATTGTCGGCTATCCATTTCTCCCATACCTTCGTGGTCACGGTCTTGCCTTTCTGCCGGTAAGCCTTGCCCTGCAGGATGATGGCCTGCTCCTGGGCGAGCTCCTCGCAGCGGTTCTCGGCAAGATTGCCGTAGTAGGCGTTTATCTCCATCGGTTTCATGCTGTACCACTCCTGCTGGTACGACACATCATTCCAAAAGGCGAAGCGGGCCTCGTTCAAGTCGTGCCATGCGGCATACTCCTCCTGCGCCAGCGGCTTCAGGTGGGTCGGCACGGCCGAGAGCCACTGTCTATAGGCCTCGATGACGCGGTAGTAGTCTATCCGGGCATAGATAGAACTTTGATAATTCATCTCAAACTGTGTCTCGGAGGAGAATTTGTCTGCCACGCGGGTCATCTCATCGAGCACAGAATCGGCTGGAAGCGAGGGCACCGCCTTCCTGAAGTCGGCCAGTGCGGTTTGCATGGCCAGTGCCCACTGCAACTTGTCATTTGCACTGCCCGTCGCTCTCACCACATTGCCCATACGCATAAAGCGGTTGGCCAGGCGCAAGGCTGCCAGGTCGCGCGGTGTGGGTTTGTACAGTTCGGCTTCTTCAGGATTGTATGCAGACAGCTCTTCGTTGTTGAAACGATTGAGCATTCCTTCTACGGCATGTATCTCCGTGAGCCCGAGCAGTTGGGCGGCGGTAAGGGGGCTCCGGAGCCTGGCATCCTCCAAATAGACAATGCTGTCCTCGTCGGTCACACCTTCAGGCACCAAAACGGTGTCTTGGGTGGACAAGTCTGCTGCCGCAGTGGCTTCCGCACCCGCGGAGGGTTTGTTGGCACAGGCTGTCAGCACCACGATGGCCGAAGCGGCGGTGCACATCAGTCTCATCATGGTGCTGCGGGCCCATTCGAATGTTTTGCAGCTATCTGTTCTTTTTTCCATTCTTCTACTGATTTTGGTTCTAAGTTGTTTGCACCGCAAAGATAGGAAAAAAAACGATATGGCCTTTCATTTTCGGCAGTTATCTTCAGCGCCCGGCGGGTCATTGCCCGGCAGGTCTTGAGCGGAGCTTCCTGCCGTCTTTGCTCCAGGTGTAGATCCAGGAGCCGAGCCGGCTGGTGAAGGTGTCGCCTGCCACCGACAGTACCTCGCCCACGGTCGATGTACTCAGTGCCTTAATTTTGTTGCCTTTGGCGTCATAGAGATAGTACCATGAGCCGCACTTCACCACGAAAAAGGTAGCGCTGAATCCTTTCAGTTCTCCGATGGAGGTGGGGAGCCCTTTGGTCTTCTTGCCGTCCTGGTCGTAGATGTAGTACCATGAGCGGGTGGTCTCTATGTGGCTGATGCTTTGTGCCCTGACAGGCAGCATAGCCAGAAGCAGGATAAAGAATGTCAATATTTTCTTCATTGTTCTTATCGTTTATCACGGTTCAGCATCTTCTTTCCGTTCTTGATGACGATGCCCTTATAGCCAGGACCCACTTTCATGCCGCATACATTGTATGTATCGCCGTCAGTGTTCTGGGCATCGGCAACAGCGGCCTCTATACCATCATAGACGCAATCGAACTGCACCTTGTCTATATTGCAGTAGGGAGCGGTGATGGTGAGCCGCAGCACATGGTCGCCGGCGGGCAGGTCGGCGCTGAGCGTGCCTTCCAGCATGCGGTAGTTGTCCCAATTGTTGTTGGCGGTCTGGGGCACGTCCACTTGGCAGAGTGTCTCCACCAGTCCGTTGCGCACGATACCGAGTGAGAAGCCGGAGCCGTTGGTGCCAGACGAGGCATAGGCCTTGAAGGTGTAGGTGCCGGCCTTTTCGATATGTACCGAGTACTCGAGCCACTCGCCGGCAGCGGTATAGCCGATGGCATAGCCGCCGTTGCCCGTCACGATGTCCACACCGCCGTTGTCGCTGCGGTAGTAGGTGCCGCCCTCGTCTTTGCTGTCGGTGTCATGATAAGTCTGCCCCTCCACACCCGTGTCGAATTTCTCCATCTGCAGGGTGCCGGGCAGTGTGGCCCTGCTGCCGCCATAGGGAATGCGGCGGTTGAGCACGTCGAATCCACCGTAGCGCTCATATTGAGTGCCGTCGGTGGCCACGACCACAGCCTTGATATCGCAGCGGCCCAACTGTTCGGCCGAGCAGTCGTAGACGAAGGGGGCTTCCGTCGAGGTCTTGACCAGACTGCCGTTTACATAGAGGTCTACATGGTCGAGTGTCTTCGTCTCGAGCGAGGCTCTCACCGTGACGGGCACCACATCACCCACCTCCGCCTTGAGAGTGGCAGCTCCCACATAGACCGACGCCTCCTTCACCATGGCGGGGAAGGGACTCTTGGCGGTCTTGGCCTCGGTGGTCTGCATATATCCGCGCAGCCACTCCATGGCAGGACGGTCCACCCCGTTGCGTATCAGGCCTGAGTTGCCGTCAGTGGTCCAGGTGTGGCCGTAGATGTATCCCCACAGGGTGACGCCGGCGCAATAGTCGGCCTCCCACATATAGGGAATCTGCTCTTTGTAGCGCTGCAGCTGCAGGTTGTCGTCGCTGGTGCCGATGTCGTATTCGGTGCTGTACATAGGCATCTTGAGGGCATTCTGTATCTCCGTCATGGCCGACTTGAACTCGGTCAACTCCATGTCGGTGAGGTCGTGCGACTGGCATCCGTAGGCGTCGATGGGGGCGCCGGCGTCGCGCAGGGCGCGCACCAGGTCGATAAACTCCTTTTTTTGCCAGCGGAAGGTGTTGTAGTCGTTGTAGATGAGTATGGCATTGGGCCACCGCTCATGGGCCATCTCAAAGGCCTTGATAATCCAGTCGTAGCCGGTGACGCCGTCACCACCGAGGGCGGCCTTGTAGGGTGCCGGCTGATGGCCCGTGATGGCCTCGTTCACCACATCGATGAGCGGCAGGTCGGGATAGCGCTCCTTCACGGCGTCCATCCACTCTTCGATGGCTTTGTACTGCTCGTCGGGTGAGAGCGAGTTGACCCAATCGGGATATTGGGCGCCCCAGATGAGGCAGTGAAATTTGAAAGGGAACCCGTGTTCCTTGGCATAGTTGTAGGCGTTGTCGCAGCCGCCCCAGTTGTAGTACTGCCGCGAGTAGCCCTGTATGGAGCCCCATTTCGACTCGTTCTCTGGTGTTATCTGGTTCCACAGGGTGTAGAAAGGCTCGTTGCCCCAGTCTACAGAATAAGAGGTGGTGATGTTGCCCAAAAACTTGTCGGCGTTGGTTGAAAGTTGGGCATGGCCGGTGAGCGGCAGGAGTAAGGCTGCTACCAAAAGGGCTTTGCGCCCCTGGCGCAGTGTCTGTCTAAACAGTTTCGTTATCATTTTGGGTTATAGTGTGATTGATTTATTCCCTTCTTTTCTGCAAAGCATCGGTTTGCACGTGCAAAGGTACAACATCTTACTCATATATGCACCCCACTGCTTGTTACAGATATTTTTCCATTTGTCACAAAGAAACATTTGGCCGGCATCATTGCTATAATCCCCCTCCATGCGACAGAGAAATAGTCTCCCCGCCGTATTTGACGCCTTTTGCCTTCCTTGTCGCATCAAAAAAGACTCTTTTTAGCCTTATATCCATTGCGGGGAAAAGAAAACGATGTATTTTTGCAATGCGAAAGAAACCAAAAAACCAATTTAACAACCAACGACTATGATTAAGAGAGTAATGATAATTGCCGCCATCCTCTTCTGTGGCGTAATGTGTGCCCAGGCACAAGTGATGAAAGCTGCTGACCTCGAGAAATACGCCAAGCAGCGCTACGGAGAAAAATGGTTGGACGCCGCCAAGAACCTGGCCGGCAGTCTGCAACTCGACAAGAACCAGAGCCTCACCTACCAGGAGGTGATTGAGGCACCCGGCAAGACAAAGAGCCAACTCTATGTGGCACTGAACTACTGGGCCACTGCCACCTTCAAAGACAAGCAGGCCATCACCCTCAACGACAAGGAGAACGGCTGCATCATCATCTCCTCCACCATCAAAGACATCGTGGAGCATATCGGCACCCTCAACGGCTACTCCGTGAGCATCACCCCGATTATCCGCATCGACATCAAGGACGGACGCATACGCGTGACCTACACCGTGCAGAACTACGACATTCTCCGCGACAAGTCGGGCGGCTACCTGAGCGGACTCACCGCCAACAGCGACGAGCGCACCTATGGCGATGCCAAGCGCAAGGCTGATGACAAGACCAACGCCAATCTCTACGATGAGCAGTGGGAAATCGTGCAGCACTACCCCTTCGTGGAGAAAGACGCCCAGAAGCGCACCTGCTCCAAGGCGCTCGTCATGACCCACGCCTACTCTAACGCCATTATGGACAAAGTGTCAGAAGCCGTACAGCACGGACTTGTGGGCAACGACGATGACAACTGGTAAACGCTGATGGACATAAAGAAACGATATGCCCGCTTCAAGGCATGGCAGCGGAAACCGTTCAACTACGGCTTCCGCAGCCATGATTTACAGCACTGCAACAACTGCGGGCACGATTTCACTGGCAATTTCTGTCCCTACTGCGCCCAGCGTGCGGGCACCGGACGCATCACCTGGAACAGTGTACTCTCCAGCGTGACGCTGCTTTGGGGCATGGACTCACGCTCTCTACCCTATACGCTGCTGCAGTTGGCGGGGCGGCCCGGCTATTTCATCCGCGACTATATCGGCGGTCGCCGCCAGATTAGTTTTCCTCCTATCAAGATGTTGGTCATCGTGGCACTGATAGTCACCTTGATAGAACATTTTATTTTGCCGCAGGCCGAGGCTGTCCAGGAGTTTATCTTCCGCGAAGGTTCCACGCTCCAGTCGATAGAGGCGTGGTTCTACGCCCACAAAGACTGGTCGTCGCTGTTCAACTCCACGCTCTTCATCCTCCCTGTGTGGTTGTTGTTCCGCCATGCACCGGCCTATCCACACCACACCATTCCTGAGGGCTTTTTCATCCAAGTCTTCCTGTGCACCGTGTCAGTGCTGGCCGACCTCCTTCCCCGCAGTGTCGCCACCACCTTTATGTGTTTCTATACGGTGGTGACCTTCAGACAACTTTTTGGGTACGGCTGGCGGAGCACCTTCTGGCGATTCTTCGTTTGCCTGCTGCTCATGTTGCTGCAGTTGTTCGTCGTTGTCATCTTTGCATTGGCCATCGCCGCACTCCTCAAAGAAAAGTCGGTTTGAGGACAGACTATCTTACCACCACTTTCATGGTATGGCCTATGGTCACTTTGCCGACCTTAAGATGTTCTTGAATGCGAACTGATCAAGCCATGTAAACATTTGTTCAGGCATTCGTATTGCTTGCTGGCTCAGACAGAAATCACTTCGTCAGTACAAAATCGGCCAGGAGCACAGCGGTCTCCGGTTCATCTTTTGCAGCGTCCTGTGGCTTCCACGATACGATAAAGGCAGCGGTAACGGAAACGACGTGATAACCCTTGCTGCGCCAATCGGCCAAAGCATCGCGCATACGGTTCGACAGCCAGGCCACCTGATGTCCGGCCTTATCATAGAGCACATCTCCGCTGTAGCATAATGCGTCGCCCGACTGCAAAGCCAAGACATCGCGTTTGAACGGCAAAGAATGGCCCAGACTCACGTCGCGCATGCCCATCTGCAACACAATCTCCGAAGGATAGGAATAAGACTGTTCATCGAGACGGCAGACATCAGCGTCACGCTGCGGGAAGCAGCCCATATTGGTGTGAATGAAAAGACGGTTGCGGGCACGCGTCATGCCCACATAAAACTGACGCAGCAAGCGGTCGTCGACCGATGAGTTGTTGGCAATGAGCATGTATACATCGTCAAACTCCCGCCCTTTGGCCTTATGGATGGTGGAGACAATCACCTCGCCCTCATTAATCTCACAGAAATCGTCAATCGACGACTCAAAGACAAACTCGCGGAAGTCAGTACGGTACAGATGCTGATTGGTCTTCTCAAACTGCTCCACGCAACGTTTCAGATAAGGCAGGCACCGGCTGCGCTCATATTTGGCATAGGTGACCAGCTTGGCCTCCTGCCACACCTCCAGGGGGACAAGCGAATCGTTCGATACGCCGAGATGGCGGAGAAAATAGCGCACCTCGGCCAACTTCCAAAAACTGAACCCATCGGCCGACTGAATGAGTTGACAGTTGACGCCCTGCCTGCGCAGCACCGACAGAATCATGGTAGCCTCTTCATTGGTCTGCGTAAGCACACATTGGCTGCCATGTCCCCTGCCGCGAAGCAAGGAGGCCACCAACGGCTCATACATCTCCTTGGAGCGGTAGAAGGTGACTTCCACCCTACCCTCCTCCTCACGCCGCGATACAACAGGCGCTTTTTTGAGACGGTTGTGGATAGAGGAGGCAAAAGCGTTGGCAAACCGCACCACATGGCGGCTGCTGCGGAAGTTGTCGGTCATATCCATCAGGCGGGATGAGGGCATTTCCGCCAAAAGGGCCATATAGCGCGAGTCGGCGCCTCGAAACTCGAATATATTCTGGTCATCATCGCCCACGGCAATGACCCGCATTTCCTCATTGGCCTCCATGAGCGCCTTCACAAGGGCATATTCATCGGCACTCATGTCCTGGGCCTCGTCTATCACCAGCACCGTCTTGCTTATCTTACTGCGTTCCACCAATCCGTCTTTTATCATCCGGGCGGCCTGTTCCACCACATTGTCCACCTCTTCAAGATTACCGATACGTCCCAGCAAGTCGAAGCTGTAGGAATGGAAGGTCTTGATATCGACATAATGGGCGGCATTTCCCACCATGTCGAGCAGGCGCTCCTTAAACTCGGTGGCGGCTGCTCTGGAGAAGGTGAGCATAAGGAGCTGTTCGTGCTTCACATCCTCGAGCATGAGCAGCGAGGCCAATTTATGCACCAGCACACGCGTCTTGCCGCTACCGGGTCCTGCCGCCACAACGATGCAGTGCGACTCGCTGTCATTGATGATTTCCTTCTGCCGCGGCGACAGTTGGCCGAACAGTTGCTCCCACTTGGCAGGTGTGATGCACCGCTGTATCTCCTTGACGCGGTCGCCCTTGAAATAGCGGTTGATGAACTGGCGGTAGTCCATCTGGAAATAGTCTTTCACATACTGCAGGGCCGCTTGGTAGTCGCTCACCATCAGATTGGCATACTCTCCCACAATGTGCACCTGCTGTATCTTCTGGCGGTAGAACTCGTCGAGCATCTTATAGTCGTCTTTCAGATACCGGCGGTTGTCTTTTAGACGACGTATGTCCATGGCATTGTACAGCACCAGAAAACCTCCTTCGAGTTTCAAGGCCCCTATCTTGGAGAGATAGAGAAGTGCCTCTTCTATATCCGGCAGTTGAAGGTCGCCGGCACGGACGAAGAGCGACTGTCTGTGCTGTTGGACATAGCGCAGGAGCTCTACCTCAGAAAACGGCACCTGCCGGTAGTGCTTGCCCTTCTTTTCACCCATTTGCTCGGCTGTATCAGTCTGCCGGTAGAGCCACTCCACCACCATCCGGCTTATCTCGAGCCGGCGCTCCATGCGCTCGGTCAGCATCTCCAAGTCGGCCTGGAGTTTTATCTCCAGGTTATGGGCGGCATCTTCCTTCTTGCGGATATAGTCCTTCACTGTGAGGAAATAGAGCAGAGTGCGAAGGTCTTTCTCTGTGGATTTTTCCACCCCGGCGCGCAGAGCGCTGTCGTTGAGCTGACGGCAGGAGGCGCGCAGTTCGCCTATGTGCATTTCCTTCAGTAAGAACCGCTCCATTTGGGCAAAACGGCTGAGCAGGGCCTGCGCCTTCTTCTCATTGTCGTCATGCTCCATGAGGTAGGCGGTGATATCGCGGCTGTCGGCCAGGATTCCCTCCTGCCGCATGCGCTCTACTGCCGACACCACCTCACTCTTGGTGAGTGCAAGAATGTCGGCCAGATAGTCAATACGCGACTCAGCCGCCGCTCCTTGGGCTTTGTAAATGTGTTTCTTTGAAATCAGCGAGCGGATGATGCGCACGGCTTTCTCCACCTCATCGGCATGGAAAAGGGCCGACTGCATGAGACGTGCCCGTGCCTCGCCCACGTCGCGCACGGTAATGCCGGTGGCATAGACATGGGGCACATTGTTGCCGCGCTCCAAATAGCCGCCTTGTTCAAGAGCGGCCAATGCCGTGCGCACACGAGTTTCCAAATCGGTGATCGATTCGTCCCATCCTGCCTGGCGGGCTATCTCCAAGGCCGAACAGCACACCCGGCTGCGCTGGCGGGTGAGTGCCTTGACAGCCTGCCACACCTGCTGTATCTGACTGATGCTCAGTTTGGTCTGGTTGAGTAGGATAAAATGCTTGTCGAGGTCGCTCTCGCTGTAGAGCACATAGCAGCGGGCATTGAGATGGGGGTCGCGGCCGGCGCGGCCTGCCTCCTGCACATAGTTCTCCAACGACTCCGAGATATCGTAGTGAACCACCAGTCCCACATCGGGCTTGTCCACCCCCATGCCGAAGGCGGAGGTAGCAACTATCACCCCCACCTGGTCGGACATAAAGGCTTCCTGGTTGGCCACTTTCTCATCGCTGTCCATTTTGCCGTTGAAGGGGAGTGCCTTGTAGCCGTCGCGCGTCAGGCGCTCGGCCAGCTCACGGGTGCGGCGGGTGCGCGACACATAGACAATGGTGGGACAGGCAGCCTCGGCCACCAACGAGCGCAACTTGAGGTATTTGTCATCGGGAGTGTCGGCATGTATCACCGAATAGCGCAGATTGGTGCGCGTGGCCGAGGAGGCAAAGAGCTCCAGATGCAGTCCAAGGGTGGTACGGAAATAGTCGCGTATGTCTTGTATTACCTTTTGCTTGGCGGTGGCCGTAAAACATGATACGGGAATGGGATGCGGGCATCTCTTCTTCTGCTGGTAGGAGCGGATAAATCGTCCTATATAAAGATAATCGACCCGGAAGTCCTGCCCCCATGAAGAGAAGCAGTGGGCCTCGTCGATGACAAAACGCACCACATGGCGCGACAGGAGTATGCGCTCTATCGTATTGGAGCGGAGCATCTCGGGAGCAATGTATAGGAGCGAGGCCTCGCCCTCCTGCACACGCTGTATGGCATTGGCACGGCTGATGGGATCGAGCAAGCCGTTGATGGTGACGGCATCGGCTATGCCGCGCTCAGCCAGATTGTCGACCTGGTCTTTCATCAGCGACTGGAGAGGCGAGATGACCACGGTCAGTCCATGCACCGTGCGGCCTTCCATCAGGGCGGGCAACTGGAAAGTGAGCGACTTGCCGCCGCCAGTGGGGAAGATAGCCAGCAGCGATTTTCCGTCGACGGCAGCACGGGCCGCCTTCTCCTGCAGCGGCTCGCCCTCGTAGGTACGAAACCGGTCGTAGCCGAAAAGCTCCTTCAGATTGTGGTGCAGGTCGAGCCGTCGGTTGCAATAGGGGCACCCTTGGGAACAAGGGGTATGACGCAACAAGCGCACCACATGCTCCACACCGGGATAGTTGTGAAGCACCCATCCGGGGGTGACAGAGCGGTAGTCGGAGGTGTCGGCAAGTGCCAGGGCATAGGCCAGCTCCACAGCATGCTCACCGATGAGCATCGACAAGTCGGCATGCTGGCATATCTTGCCTTCATAGGTGCTTACGATAAGCGCGGACAACTCCTCTGAACCATTCTCAGCGCCAACCATACTCAGGAAACCTTCAAATTCGGATTGTCCCCGCAGCAGTGATGCATAGATTTGCTGTTTGGCAGCGGGCAACCGGTGCCAGGCAGCTATCTCGTCCTGCAACAGGTCATGTGCCTTCTCACAGTCGTTCACTGGGTTGTTCACTTGCTCAGTCAGCAGTTTGTCATCTTTCAGCAGCCGGTGATAGGGCCGCTCCGGAAAGAGCAAGGGCGAGAGATAGAGTGTGTCGACCAATTTATATGGGACTGGCCCGTCGCCAAAGAGATACAGGGCGTCGTGATGCACGATATTGTGCCCGCAAAGATAGTGGAAGCCTTGCAGAAAATGCAGCAATCGACTCTGCGACACCTCATGAAAGACAGCACCGTCGGAACGCAAGGCACCGATGTCGTGAATGCGGTGGTCGGCTCCCACCTCTACATCCACCACGGCATAGCGCAACTCCCCAGGCTGCATAGAGCCGGAAACCGCTCCTCCAATAACAGTGTTGTCGCCCAATAACATATATTTATAACTATCTGTTTTTCAACGCGATATAAAATTTACATCTTTGTAGTGGACAATAAAAATCCCCCCGACACTGTGGAATGGTGAAAAATCGGAAGAATTTCAAATTTAATTGCTACGGCAAAGGTACAACATATTTCCGGAAAAGTCAAGAATTAGTTAAAATGCGGCTTGGAGCCTTTCGGCTGTCAGGCGGTCGTTTTTTCCCTCAATCAGTCACACTTTTTGGGGCAGCAATGTCCCCTATGCAGCTTTAAACTTGGTTGTGACAAGCCTGAAGGTTGCCGTAGATGTTTATAATCAGCAATTTTCCTTTCAATTCTTTCATATATCTCCTGCTGATATTCTATATAATCATCAAGCGAATCGAATGATTCAATATCATCAGCAATCCGTCTTAATCCCAAATAATCTTGTTTTGATATGCAGCAACCATAAATCTTATACCATTCTTCTAATTTCCTAATTTTATCATAATTAGTTCTAGGAGGCTGATAGCAAATACCTATGATGTCTAATTGCGAAATATCGCAGAATATATTTAAAAAAACATATAAATCTCTTCTGTTATCACTTATAGGATCATAGTAGATTTTCTTATTGCATTTTTCATATAGTTCTTCTATATTTTTGTAAAAAAGAGAATCCACATAGGAATCTGTTTGTTGGGAAAACGCTGATATCGGTGTTAAAAGTAAAAAGATACTTAAAATGTAATTATTCATATCAATAATCAATATATAACAAATGAAATACCTTTA
The DNA here is from genome assembly GCA_900318915.1 of uncultured Prevotellaceae bacterium. GTDB lineage: Bacteria > Bacteroidota > Bacteroidia > Bacteroidales > Bacteroidaceae > Prevotella. The sequence continues at coordinate 20,605 of ONMI01000047.1, forward strand.
ATGTTGTTTCGGTAAAATACTATATCAATAGAATGTGCTAACTTTGAATTATAAGGAGTATATGCTTCTACATGCATTTCGCTTTTTTTATAGTCAACAGTCCTTCTATCTTTAGGTATATTACTTTGGACTATTCTTGACTCATTGGCTGAAGCAATTTTGTGGGCTTTAGGTATTCCCATACCTTCTTGTTGTATCAAGTATTGCTCAAAAAGTTCATGACTCAATACACCTGCAGAATTGAGTGGTAATTTGTCTTTGGTGTATTTGTTTATATTTCTAACATCAAGAATAGCAGCCTGTGGTCTCTTCATGGATTGTGGTGCGGTTTATGGAGAATTAAGATTTATAAGGCTGGATGATAATTGCCATCGTCACGCTTGTTCCGCAAATATACATAATAATATTTTATAGTGCAAGAATATATGTGAGGAGACGGTGATTATTAACAAAAAAAGGAAGATTTGAGCAAAAACGGTTCACAAATAGAAGATTATTGTCTATCTTTGTTGCCAAAACTCACACTATTTCTCAGAGAATTAAGGAGGAAAGCCCTAACCTGACCTTCGACCCTATACGACGAAAAACAGCACCATGGCAGAACAAAGATTTTACGAACAGGAAGTAGCCGCCAGTCTCTTCGGCGAACTGCAAG
>ONMI01000077.1 GCA_900318915.1 uncultured Prevotellaceae bacterium
CCCGTGTCGCTGGGCCGGCTCAGCATGGCAAAGCGCCCGTTTATTTTTCTCGGGAAGAGCACCCCGTTGCGGTTGTAAGGCAGGAAGGCATTCTCCATCTGGTGGAAGGTGACGAAGTCGTCGGTCCATGCCACACCGATAGTAGGTCCGTGGTAGCCGTTGCACCAGGTGACGTAGTAACGGCCGTCGATGCAGCAGACGCGCGGGTCGTAGCCATACACCCACTCCCCTATTTCCTTATTGTCGCACTGGAATCGCAGCGGTTGTTCCTCGATATGCCAGAGCACGCCGTCGTCGGAGAATCCCACGTGCAGTGTCATTCGCCGGTTGGTGTCGTCGCATCGGAACACGCCGGCAAATCCGCCGGCGAAGGGCACCACGGCGCTGTTGAAGATACTGTTCGAGTCGGGCAGCAGGTCGCGCGGGATGATGGGGTTGGCGATGTCGCGCCACATCACGCCCCGTTGGCCGTTTCTTTCCTCCCAGGGCATGTTGGGAAGCGGCTGTCCATAGATTTCAAGTTTGTCCATATTGTTTAAAGTGTGTTGTAAGAAGTCATTCTAAGCAGAAGAGTCCACCGTGAGCCTTTACAGGTTGTTGAGCAGGTCGGCCTTTCCGTCGTTGATGAGTTTGAGCACGAGTTCGCCGAAGAGCGTGTTCTGCCATGCGAACCACGGGCGGGTATAGTCGGCAGCATTGTCCTTGTTGAACGACTCATGGATGAATCCCGTCTGGGCGTCGGTTTTCATGAGCGTGCGCATGCACCAACGAATTTCATCATCGTTTTGCGCGGTGAAACATTTCATCATAATGCTCATGGGCCACACCATATCGTAGCCGATGTGGGGACCGCCGATACCCTCGGCCGCTTTACCTTTGAAGAACCAGGGGTTGTCCTCACTCCACACGAAACGGCGTGTGTTCTGGTAAATGGGGTCGTTGAGGGGCACGTCGCCCAGATAGCCCATGGCCAGGAGGCTGGGCACATTGGCATCGTCCATGAGGAGCCGGTTGCCGAAGCCGTCGACCTCGAAGGCATAGATTTTTCCATACTTGGGATGGTCTACTACGGCATACTCTCGTAGCGCCTTTTCCACCTCGTCGGCCAGGGCGCGGCACTCAGCCGCCAGGTCCGTTTTCCCGTTCACCTTGGTCAGGATGTCGGCCGCCTTACGGAGTGACGATACCGCCATGAAGTTGGACGGCACGAGGAAAGGCAGTTCGGTTCTGTCGTCGGAGGGTCTGAACACGGAAGCGATGAGGCCAACCGGTTTCACGGGCGCCCCGTATCCACCCCACCCCACGGTGTCGTAGGTGCGGTCGGTCATGCGGAAAAAGTGGTACGGCCCGCGGTTTTCCTTTCGCTGCTGCTCCTTGAACGTCTTGAGGACATTGCCGATGGCGTTGAGCCAGACATCACCGAAGATGGAGTCGTCGTGTGTGACGAGCCAGTACCAGTAGGCCAGTCGTATGGGATAGCAAAGCGAATCGATTTCATACTTCCGCTCAAAGACATCGGGACACATCTGCGTGGCATCCTTCTGCCATCCGGCTCCGGTGGGTCCGTTGTTGAAAGCATTGGCATAACGGTCGATATTGATGCACTTGAACTGCCTCAGTATGACGCCCCGCAGCATTTTCTGCAGTTTGGGGTCCTGCGGCGCCAGTTGCACATAGGGCCATACCTGTGCACCCGAGTCGCGCAGCCACATGGCGGGAATATCTCCGGTATAGACAAAGGTGTCGTCCTCGCCGTCGATAACGCTGTAGTGCACGGTCGACTCCAGTGTATTGGGGAAGCAGTTGGCGAACATCCACGCCAGGCGGGGATTCCCTTTCAGGATGCGCTGCACCTCCTTTATTTTCTTCTCCACAGCCTGTGAGGAGAAGAGGCGTTCCTCAACGGGCGGTCTTTTGGAGACATAAACCTTTACGTTGTCGGGCACAGCAGCCGTGTACCGGTCGCTGATGGTCACCTCGGCATTCTCCTGGGCCGCGAGAGAGAGCGGTCCGCAGGCGAGGGTCAGTGCGAGAAGCAGGTGTCGGGTGTTCATGTAGCGCTTTGTTTTTTAGGGTTATGTTTTAGGGACGGTCCTTGGCTTTGGTGCCGAACTTCGAGGGGTTGGGTCCCATCACCAGTTCGAGCGTGCCACCGCTTACAATGTCCTTATAATTGATATACGACTTGGTGTAAGGCTTGCCGTTGAGGCGTGCGCTCTGCACATAGATATTCTCCCTGCTGTTGCCGGTAGCCTTTACGGTGAAGGTCTTGCCGTTGCCCACCTTGACAGAGGCCTCGGTGAAGAGCGGTGAGCCGATGATGAACTTTCCGCCGGCCGGTTCCACCTGGTAGAGGCCGAGCGAGGAGAGCACATACCATGCCGACATCTGTCCCACGTCCTCATTGCCGCTGAGTCCGTCGAAGTCGTTGCGGTACATCTCGCTCATGGTCTGTCTGAGCAGCCGTGCCGCCTTCCAGGGCTGTCCCACATAGTTGTACATATAGATGACGTGGTGGCTCGGCTCATTGCCATGGGCATACTGTCCGATGAGTCCGGAGATATCGGGCGATGCCTCAGCTCCCATGTCGCCGGTGACGAAGAAGAGCGAGTCGAACTTGGTGACGAATCGTTCTTCGGAGCCGAAGAGTTTCACCAGTCCATGCACATCGTGCGGCACGAGCCAGGTATACTGCCATGCGTTGCCCTCGGTGTAGTCGTCCTGACGGTGTACGGCGCCGAAGGGGTTGAACGGCTCGCGGAACTTTCCGTCGGAGCCCAGTCCGCGCATAAATCCGGTTTTCTTGTCGAAGTAGTGCCGGTAGGCCTTGCTGCGGTTGAAGAAATACTGATAGTCGGCCTTCTTGCCCAGTTTTTTGGCCACCTGCGCCACGCAGGCGTCGGCCAGTGCATATTCCAGTCCTTTTGCCACGGTCTCGAAGGTGGGGTCGAGATCATAGGGCAGGTAGTCATACTGTTTGAGCAGGTTCATGCCCCTTTCGTCGAGCATGGCCGATGTTTTCAAGGCCTGGAAAGCCTCCTCCTCATTTTTCACATACCCTTTGAGCACCATGTCGGCCAGTACGGGTATGCCCGGGTTGCCCACCATGCAGTCGGTCTCATTTCCCATGAGGTGCCACACGGGCAGTTTGCCTTGTTCACGGAAGATATGGATGAAGGTCTCGGCCAGGTCGGTCTGTTTCTCCGGGTGAATAAGTGTCATGAGCGGATAAGCCGCACGGTAAGTATCCCAGAGAGAGAATGTGGTATAGTTGACGAAGTCGCCCTTGCGCACCTGCTCGTCGGCACCGCGGTAGGCCCCGCTCACATCGCTGAACACGGAGGGTGCCGTCATGGTGTGGTAGAGTGCGGTGTAGAACACCTTTTTCACCTCCGCGTCGTCGGTGGTGATGTCGATTTTCCCCAGTTCCTCGTTCCATGCCTGGCGTGCGGCCCTTACGGTGGCGTTGAAGTCCCATCCGGGCAGTTCGGCCTTGAGGTTGGCCTTGGCCTCATCGATGCTGACAGCCGAGAGCGCCACCTTGATGAGGAGCGGCTCATTGCCCTCTACGCTGAACACGGAGATAGAGTCGCCCTGCTGTTTTTTCACCTTCACATCGCGCGAGAACTCAGCGGCGAAGAACACATGCTGGCTCTTGGCCCATCCCTTGCTATGGCGGTGACCGGTGAGCATGCGTGGACTCTCCAGCTTCATGGAGCAGTCGGCCATCTGGTCCCATCCGATGCCCTGCTTCAGGTTGACGGCGAAGAGGCCTCCCTCGCTGTCGGCACCGAAGGTATAGCGGTGGAATCCCACGCGGCGGGTGGCCGTGAGTTCGACGAGCACATTAGGATCGGAAAGTTTGATGCTGTAGTAGCCCGGTGTGACATGCTCACTAAGATGTGAGAAGCGCACCTCTTTCTGGCAGCAGCATTTCACGGGCAGGAAGGCCACATCGCCGAGGTCGCCGATGCCTGTTCCGCTGAGGTGCATGTGTCCGAATCCCACCAGCACGGAGTCGCTGTAGTGATAGCCCGAGCACCAGTCCCATCCACGTGTCGGTTCCGTGGGACCGAGCTGCACCAGTCCGAAGGGCACGTTGGCGCCCAGGAACACGTGTCCGTGTCCGCCGGTTCCTATCCAGGGGTTTACATACTGTGTAAAGTCCTTGTCGACAGCCATCGTTGATAGGCACGGCATGAGTGCCACACAAGTGATGGCAGATAGTTTACGCAAAAGGTGTTTCATGATGGTATATCTATGATTTTGGGAACAAAGATAATGAAAACCGCATGACAAACAAAATGAATGGATTCATTTTTTTAGCCTTTAGGATATCTAATTCAAGTTTTTCTTTCGCTCAACAATCGGAAGTAAAAGGAAGTCAAAGAGGATGGCTAAAAAAAAAGTTAAAACTAAAGGAAATTGCATTTCGCCATAAAATAATTACTACATTTGCAAAACGAAAATTCTAAATAAGAATTAAAACTACGGATTTGTCTGATTTGTCTGATAGCAAGAATTTCATTCGATTTTACAGACACGCGATCCAAGCCCTATGGAAAAAAAGATTTACACGACCCCAATCTGTGAGACACAGCCTCTGGTGACAGGGGATGTCATGGACGGTGTTGTAACCAGTGTTCAGGCCAAGAAAGGCGATAAAGACTTAGGCTTCAAATATGGCGGCGGCGGCACCGGTGAAGCCTACTCCGGAAGCCCCATCTGGGACGATGAGACCGAATAAGGCTCAAATGGGCCTATAGTCTGATACTGATCATTTCAGAGAAAGAATTCTAACGAGCCACCTTGTATGTTTTGGTGGTAAAGCGAAATAGAGAGCCAGCATAGAGCTGCTCTTACCGAGGAGGTGAATAAACACCTCCTTTTTTTGTGTTTTTATGCGTTGCAGGCACAAAAAACGGAGAAACACTTTTTCTTTTCAGGATTTTTACGTAAGTTTGCGTTGTACTAAACGCTTAAAACCATGAAAAGAACCCTACTTATCGCCATGATGACCGGCCTGTGCACCCTTGCGCTGACCGCCAGCTGCGACGACAGCAGCAAGAAGAAAATAGCCGAGCAACAAGCCACCATCGACTCGCTGCAGCGCGTGCAGGAATCCTACCGCCAGCAGGCCGCCGAGAAGGCCAAAGCCGAGGCCGCCGAGGCGGAGGAAGAAGTCCTTGACACTGCCGAGCTGAAAGGACTGTCGGAGATACCCGCCGAGCGCGAGGCAGCCCCTGCAGAGGCATCCGTTGATGTGGAAGAGCCTACGGAGGGTGCCCCCGTACGCGGTGACGGCAATCAGCATGAAGTCATCGTCTACTGCTGCTCGTCGGACGGTTTCGTCAACATCCGCCAGCGTCCTGACGGCCAGTCGCCCATTCTGGGCAAGTTGACCGCCGGCGGCCGCGGCGCCCTTGTGCTCGACTCGTCGGGCAAGTGGTGGAAGGTACGCGACAACAACACGGTGGGCTATGTTCACAGCAGCTATATCACCACTGATTTGAACCGCTCGAAGGCGGTTGCCTCGCGGCTTTCCAGCCAAAGCAAGCCGACCAGCCAGGCCAAGGCCGACAAATATTATTATGTGGTGATAGGCAGTTACAGCACACTGGCCGAAGCCAAGCGCGTGCGTCTGGAGGCCGACATCTTCGCCGGGAGCCCCGTTTACAAGACCATGGTGAACGGCAAAGCCGTATACCGCATCTGTCCGTTTGAGTTTACCACCAAGTCGAAGGCCGAGCAGTATGTGCGCGACATCAAGAACTCCTTCTGGACCGACGCCTGGGTGTGGGGCACGAACGAGCGGCCCCAGGTGGTGTATAAATTCCCCGGACTGAAATAGTCGCCGCCATGAGAAAATGGTTTATGCTGCTGTGCTGCTGGCCCCTTCTGCTGGCAGCCGAAGAGCTGTCGTCGCCCGGCGGTCAGACCACCCTGCGTTTCTACATCGACCAAGGCAAGCTCACCTATGAGCTGCACTACAAAGGCCAACCTGTGCTTCGGCCCTCGCATTTAGGACTGGAGCTGGTGAACTGGCCCAGTCTGATGGACGGCTTCTCGCTGGTGAAGACCGAGCGAAGCACTTTCGACGAGACGTGGCAGCCCGTATGGGGCGAGGAGCGCGCCATACGCAACCACTACAACGAGTTGGCCGCCGAGGTGGTGCAGGAGCGCACGCAGCGGCACATCACGCTCCGTTTCCGTGTCTACGACGAAGGTATCGGCCTGCGCTACGAGCTGCCCTGCCAGGAGCAGCTCGACAATGTGATTGTGGGTGAGGAGCACACCCAATTCGCCCTGACCGGCGACCACACCGCCTTCTGGCTTCCCGGCGACTACGACACCGACGAGTATGAATACACGGTGTCGCGTCTGTCCGAGGTGCGCCAGCTGCAGGAACAGGCCCGCACGGAGAACGCCACACAGCGCGGTTTTTCCTCTACCGGTCTTCAGACCTCGCTGTTGCTGAAAACCGACGGCGGCCTATACATCAATATCCATGAGGCCGCCCTGGTGGACTACTCGTGCATGCACTTGAACTTAGACGACGAGCACATGGTACTGGAGTCGTGGCTCACCCCCGACGCCAAGGGCCGGAAGGGCTTCATCCGCTGTCCCACGCACACCCCCTGGCGCACCGTGATGGTGACCGACGATGCCCGCGAGATGCTTGCCTCGCGCCTCATCCTCAACTTGAACGAACCCTGCAAACTAACTGACACCTCGTGGATTCACCCCACCAAGTATATGGGTGTGTGGTGGGAGATGATGACCGGCAAGAGCACCTGGAACTACGCCGACTACCAAGCCGTGAACCCCGACACGACCGACTTTGCCCGACTCACCCCCACGGGACGTCACGGTGCGAGCCGCGAGAATGTGATGCGCTACATCGACTACGCCAGCGAACACGGTTTTCCTGCTTTGCTTGTGGAAGGCTGGAACTGCGGTTGGGAAGACTCGTGGCAGAAATACAACAACTACAGTTTCACCCGTCCCTACCCCGACTTTCCCGTTCAGGAGCTGCAGTCGTACGCCAGGAGCAAAGGCGTGCGGCTCATCATGCACCATGAGACGAGCGGGTCGGTGGCCCACTACGAGCGGTACATGGACGAGGCCTACGCCTTTGCCCATGACAACGGCTACGACCTGATCAAGACCGGCTATGTGGGCAACATCTTCCCCTCCGGCCACCACGGCGACCAGTGGATGGTGGACCACTTCCTGTACAGTGTGCAGTTGGGCGCCAAGTACCACCTGATGATAGACGGCCACGAAGCCGTGCGCCCCACCGGTCTGTGCCGCACCTATCCCAACCTGGTGTGCAACGAGAGCGCCCGGGGCATGGAATTCCAGGCTTCGGCCGGTGTGCAGCCCCGTCATGTCACCATTCTGCCCTTCACCCGTCTTCAGGGCGGTCCGATGGACTACACCCCCGGCATACTGGAGATGGACGTCTCGAAAGTGAACCCCGAGAACCACTCTCGCGTGAAAGCCACCGTGTGCAACCAGTTGGCGCTGTATGTGACGCTGTACAGTCCGCTTCAGATGGCGGCCGATGTGCCCGAGAGCTACGAGCGCTACAGCGACGCCTTCCAGTTTATAAAAGATGTGGCGGTAGACTGGGAGGAGAGCCGTTACCTGGAGGCCGAGCCCGGTGAGTATGTCACCGTGGCGCGAAAGGCCAAGGGCAGCGACGATTGGTTTGTGGGCAGTGTGGCCGGCAGCAAGGCCCACGAGTCGGTGATAGCGCTCGACTTCCTGCAGCCCGGCATCCAGTACACCGCCACCATCTATGAAGACGGGAAGGACGCCAGTTGGCAGGAGCGCCCCGACTCCTACAGCATACGGACAAAGAAGGTGAAAAAGGGCAGCCGTCTGCGCCTAAGGGCTGTGGAAGGCGGGGGATGGGCGATCCGCATCACACCAATGGTGAAACGGTAAAGCAAGCATTAATATAAAAAACAAGCAATATTAATATAAATAAGGTAATGAACAAGAGCGAACACCCCAAGATATTGCTGAAGGAGGTACAGCACAAAGAGCTTTACTTCTATCTCAAGACTGAAGTGCTTTATGCACTTACTTTCCACTTCGTGAACACCTACTTGCCGCTAAAAGGAGACCGAACCACAGACCAGATGCTGCAGGCAGCGCGGTCGGGCAAACAGAACATCGTGGAAGGATTTTCTGATGGCGTGACCTCGTCCGAACTGCAATTGAAACTGCTCAATGTGGCGCGGTCCTCACTGAAAGAACTGCGTGCAGATTATGAGGATTATATACAAACGCGGCATTTAACATGTTGGAACAAGAGTCATCCCCGCTATGCAGAGATGCTCCGATTCTGCTCCGAGCACAATCTTTTGACAGAATACGAGCCATACTTTACAAGATGGAATGCTGAGGAACTATGTAATGTGGCCTTGACCTTGCTTCACATGGTAGACAAAATGATGAAGAAATATTTGGTTTATCTCGAGAAGCTATATGTGACTCAAGGCGGCATCAGGGAGCGCATGTATGCAGCCCGGACAGGCTACCGAAAGGGGATTGATGAAGAGCTAAAAGATCTGCGGGATGAGAATAAGGTGCTGCGCCAACGGGTGCCTATCCTTGAGCAAAGGATAGAAGAGCTGCTGCGCGAAAAACGCCATCTGGAGGTATTGCTTCAACAGGAAAGAGAAAGAAGGAGGCATGATAAATATTGACTAGGTTTGACTAGTTTGACTAGTTTAACTAGTTTGACTAGTTTTAACTAGGTTTGACTAGGCTCTTAATATTTGGAGATATGACACTAAAAGACTTTCTATCATCTTGGCACAATGGCGAGGAGCGGCTGACGGTGCACACGAGCGGCTCGACGGGCGCGCCGAAGGCGCTGCTTGTGGAAAAGCGCCGCATGGCGGCCTCGGCACGCATCACGTGCGACTTCCTCGGCCTCGAACCGGGCGACAAAGCGCTGCTCTGCCTGCCCCTCGACTACATCGCCGGAAAAATGATGGTGGTGCGGGCTCTCACCCGCGGCCTCCGGCTGCTGGCCGTGACACCCTCCGGACATCCTCTGAAAGATATCGATACAAAGAAGGGCGGCAGATGGCGCGACCTGGCCGCTGCGAAACCCTCCGGACACCCGCTGAGAGAGATCAATATTGAAGAAGGAGGCATCTGGTGCGAACCGGCCGCCTCCGGGCACCCGCTGAGAGAAATCGATAGGGAGGGGAATGACACCTGGTGCGACTTGGCCGCCATGGTGCCGATGCAGGTGCACCACTCACTGCAGACGGCTGAGGAGAAGGCCAAGCTGTGGGGCATCCGACACCTCATCATCGGCGGCGGCGCCATCGATGACGAACTTGAGAAACAACTGAAAGACCACCCCCATGCCGTGTGGAGCACTTACGGCATGACGGAGACCTTGTCGCACATCGCACTGCGCCGACTGAACGGCCCAGAAGCCAGCAGCTGGTACACCCCCTTCGAGGGCGTGGCCATCCGCCAGAATGAAGACGGCTGCCTGGTCATCGACGCCCCCGAGGTGGCGGAAAGCACCCTGGTGACCCACGACATCGTGGAGATAGCCGCCGACGGCCGCCGCTTCAAAGTGCTGGGCCGGAAAGACAACGTGATATGCTCCGGCGGCATCAAGATACAGATAGAAGAGGTGGAACGGCTACTCCGGCCCCATCTCACCGCCCCCTTCCTGGTGAGCAAGCGCCCCGACAAAGTGCTGGGCGAAGCTGTCGCCCTTCTGACGGAAGCCACCGACCTGGCAGCCATAGAAGGAATCTGCCGCACCGTGTTGCCCCCCTACTGGCGTCCGCGCCACTACCAACACACCAGTCATCTGCCGCTTACCGAGACAGGAAAACCCGCCCGTGCCGAGGCCGAACGCATCATTCGAGACGGTTCGGCAGGAAGGCAGACTTGACGAAATGTAACATTTTGTTTTGCTCTACTAACATTTCTAAAAAAATAGGCCAGAAAGAAGGAGAGTATGACATAGAAAATACTATGCTGTAGAGCACACTTGTCAAAAAAAAGCGGACAGAAAGCGAACCATACTGTTAAAAAATGTTTATTTCTATCATTTTCTTAACGAATTTTGCCATTTCTTAAAAAAAATGTCTACTTTTACAATCATTTTAACTGAAAAGTCGATCTGAGAAAAACAACAAACCATAATTTTCTACTATCTAATATCTAATATCATTAACGAATCCTAAAATTAAAAAGCAATGGAAAAGGAAAAGAATGCAAGAGGACTCTTGAGCAGAGTTCTATGGTCAATGCTTTTCATGCTCTTTAGCGTGGGAGTCTATGCACAGGACATTACTGTGAAAGGCACCGTAGTAGACCAGTACGGTGACCCCGTGATTGGCGCCACAGTGAAATCTGCCGGCGGCAAGACGGGAACAGTGACCAACGTAGACGGAGAGTTCCTCCTCAAGTGTCCGGCCAACAGCCAGATTGAGGTGAGCTACATCGGTTTTGCTCCTCAGACAGTGAAAGCTGCAGGCAACGTGAGCGTTGTTCTTCAGGAAGACGTTCAGGGTCTGAGCGAAGTGGTGGTGACCGCCCTTGGTATCAAGAAAGATGCCCGTAAGGTAGGTTACGCCGTGAGCCAGGTGAAAGCCGAGGACCTTGTGAAGACAGGTGCTCCCAACTTTGCCTCCGCTCTTTACGGTAAGGCAGCCGGTGTGCGTGTGAACGCCGCTCCTGGTGGTAACGTTTCGGCCGTTTCGATGACGGTTCGTGGTCTTACCTCCATCTCCGGTAACACCCAGCCTCTGATTGTGATGGACGGTATGCCTATCCGCAACGGTAACACCAACAACGAAGGCTACTGGACCGACCAGCGCATCCGTTCGAACGGTTTGGTGGATATCAACCCCGAGGACATCGAGAGCATCTCGATTCTGAAAGGTGCAGCCGCATCTGCCCTCTACGGTTCTGAGGGTAACAACGGTGTGGTGATGATTACCACGAAGAAGGGCAACAACGGTGGCGGTACCCATGTTGACTTCAACGCCAACCTGAGCTGGGACCACCTGGCCTACATGCCCGACATGCAGACCGACTTCGGTCCTGGTTACGACAACTGGGTTCTGGGCAACGATGACCCCGCCGCTCTGACCGGTTTCCGCCAGGTGCGTGTAGACCGCGACGGCAAGACCATCACCACCCCGAGCCGTGAGACCTACTACTCGTATGGTCCCCGTTACGACTCGAGCAAGAGTGTGACCTACTTCGACGGCACCGTACGTCCTTACGAGGCCATCGGCGGCAACCAGTGGGACGAGGTGTTCCGCACCGGTTTCAACCAGAACTACAATGTCTCCATCACCAACAGCACCGAGAAGAACAATGTACGTTTCTCTTACACCTACAGTGATGTGGAGGCCATGCAGTACAACTCTAACAACCACAAGCACAACTTCAACCTGGCCGGTACGCTGAACATTCTGAAGAATGTGAAGTTGAACTACAACGCCACGTACCTGAACCAGTATATCAAGAACCGCCCGTACCGTATCACCCGTATCGTTCAGAACTACTCGGGTATGTTCGGTTCTTTCACCGATGTGAAATACATCCGTGAGCACACCATGACCAGCCTTGGCTACATGAACAGTATTTCCGCAGCCAACGGTGGTACCGCTAACACCTTGACTCCCGACGAGCAGTTCCTCTACACCCCGATGGGTTCGACCTCACTGATCAGCGAGTACTTCTGGAACATTCTGGGCCGCACCCAGGAGGAGTACCACAACCGTTTGATTGCCAGCGTGAACCCCAGTTGGGAGATTATCCCCGGTCTGACCCTGAGCGGCCGTGTGGCCACCGACCTCACCTCCGACCGTCAGGAGAACAAGAACTATTCTGAGAACTCGCACATCTTCTCCACCAACGGAGAGTACAGCGACTCTTACAGTCTGGCCAACAGCCAGTACGACATTGTCTACGGCGACGTGATGCTGACCTTCGACAAGGTATTTGCCGACAAGCACAATGTGCAGGCCAACCTGGGTTACAACGCCCGCCAGGAGACCTACTATCTCTCGAATGTAAGTACCAGCAAGGGTCTGAGCCAGGAGAACTGGTTCAACCTGTATGCCTCTGTAGGTGCAAAGAACGCCTCTTCAGACGAGAAACACCTGCTGCGTACCGGTGCTTTCCTGACCGCCTCTTACGGTTATGACAACTGGGCCTACATTGAAGGAACTATCCGCAACGAGAAGACCTCTACGCTGAAGAACGGCAACAACTCGTTCTGGTATCCCTCTGTCAGTGCCAGTGTAATCTACACCGAGTTGCTGAAAGACAAGCGTCCGGCTTGGTACGACTATGGTAAGGTACGCGTGAGCTACGGTATCGTGGGTAACGACCCCGGTGTGTACTTTGCCAACAACGCCTTCAGCCAGGGCAGCGTGAAGCACCCCAATGACATTGTTTACAACTACATTGAACCCTCCGTAGGTAACGAGGGACTTCGTCCTGAGGAGAAGAGAGAGTTTGAAATCGGTATCGAGAGCAAGTTCTTCAAGAACCGCCTCGGCTTCGAGCTCACCTACTACAGCAACGACATCAAAGACCAGTTGCTTAGAACCACAGCCGCCGCTGCCATGGGTGGCCAGAGTATGTGGATGAACATTGGTGACCTGAAGAACCAGGGTATTGAGTTTGCCGCTTACGGCACCCCGTTTGAGAACAAGGACTGGCGTTGGGATGTACGTGCCAACATAGCCTGGAACAAGAATGAGGTGAAGAAGCTGGCCGAGGGTCTCGATGTTCTGTCGCATGCCAACTTCGACAACGGCGCCGCTACCATCGAGTCGCACGTTGGCGAGCCTATGGGTGATTTCTATGCCTATGTACACAAGCACCTGTACCGTATGAGCGACGGCTCGCTCATGTCGACCGGTCCCGAGCTCGACGATGTATTGGACCACAAGACCCTTTCCATCAAGGAAGACCTTGGCAAGCTGACCCAGGACGGTTACTATGTGACCGATACCTCTCAGCGCCGCAAGGTGGGTAACGCCATGCCTAAGGTGATTGGTGGTTTCGGCACCAGCCTCACCTGGAAGAATTTCACCCTCGACATGTCGTTCGACTTCCGCATCGGCGGTGACGTGATCAACCAGCCTTGGCAGTACTACATGGACACCGGTATCATCAAGGACGCTGTTGGCGTGCGTGACGGCAAGAGCGGCGGTATCTACTACTACTGCGACCCCGTGGGAGGAGTTCAGAGCATTGACAATGTCAGTTCCATCCATATCATCGACGCTCCCTCCAACTATGAGCGTGGTGTAACGAAGGTTGGCGACAGCTGGGTATACGACAATGGTGTGATTCAGGATGGTGTGAATGCCGACGGTACTCCCAACAACGTGGTGGTTACCCAGTTCGGTATCAACGACATGCAGTATGGTTGGGGTACCAGCTCCACCCAGAGCTATGAGGAAGCCGTTCAGAAGAACAGCTATGTGAAGTGCCGTGAGATCAGCCTGGCCTACACGCTGCCCCGCACCTTCACCAAGAAGTTCGGTTGCAACAACCTGACTGTTTCGGCCTTCGCCCGCAACCCGTTCTACTTCTACCGTTCGCTTAAGTTGTTCGACGCAGAGACGACCGACGGAACCAACTGGGTATACCAGGCTCAGGTAGGTGGTTCTACCGCCAGCGCCCGTACCTTCGGTTTCTCGCTCCGTGCAAGCTTCTAAGTTATATTTAAACTATTCTGTTTATCTAATTAGGAACTTTTTAAATAGAAATGTATATGAAAAAGATAATTTATATGGCCTTTGCCGCCATGGGACTTATGACGCTTGCTTCTTGCTCGGACTCTGACTACGATGAGAAGTACGCCAACCCGTCCAAGACCTCGACCGTGGGTGTTCCGCAGGTGTTTACAGGCATTCTTCAGACCGGCAACACCTGGATGAACCCGGTATACTACCGCTACTATACACAGTCGACCACCTCTGGCTGTTTCTCGGGTGTGATTGGCAACGCCAACGGCCGCGGTCGTTTCCGTGGTGCCAGCGAGGGATATTTCAACACCCGCTGGATGGACTTCTACAACATGTTGACCCAGTACCGTGTGCTGGAGGATGCCTACGGCAAGCTGCCCGACAGTCAGAAAGACGCCAACAAAATCTTCCTCCTTCTGGGCCGCACCGTGATGCAGGCACAGTTGCATGAAGTTCTCTCTATCTGGGGTGACGCTCCCTACACGGGCGCCGGTACCCTCTGGATGGACGGTGACTACGCAAGAGCCAAGACCGACATCGTGTACGATGACGATGTGGAGGTATACCGTCAGATTCTTGCTGACCTGAAGGAAGTGGGCGACTTCTTTGCCGCCGGCAACCTGAGTGCCATCGGTCTCACCTCTCTCAAGACCCAGGACTTCACCAGTGCCGAAGGCAGTGCCGACATCTGGCAGCGCTATGTGAACTCCCTGCGTCTGCGCATCGCCCTCCATCTGGCCACCAATGGTGACCTGACCTCCGAGGCCCGCAGCGCCATCGCCGAGATACTGAACAATTCGGCCAAATATCCCCTCATTGAGACCAACGAGCAGAACATTGGTGTGAACGGTGACACCCAGACCGACAACTTCAACTATGGCAAGAGCATCGCACAGGCTCTGGCCGGCCGTTCGGAGGGTTCCGGTTCCCAGGCCATGCTCGACGCCATGAACGTGCCTGCCAACGGTATCCCCGATGCCAACACCGACCCGCGTCTGCCCGCCATCTACGACTGCAACCCCGACGGTGAGTACATTGCCTACAACAACGCTCTGACCAGTGCTCAGATCAGCAACATCGCCGACGAGAAGAACAAGGAGTATTTGGCAAGAGACAAAAAACTGATTGCCAACTACTACTGCTACATCGACTCCATCGCCTTCGCAGGCTACGAAACCTATAAGGGCAACGCCAACCTGAACGGTGTATGGATCAGTGCCGCCGAGGTAGCCCTGAGCAAGGCTGAGGCCTATCTGATGGGTTACGGTGTGAGTGCCGACGCCGCCAAAGCAAAGACCGAATTCGTAAAGGGTGTGGTGCTCTCCGAGGAGTACTACTGGAACATGAAAACCAAGTCCTCGCTCTATGTGGAAGGCAACGACAGCTACCATGGATTCCGTGAGCTGGTAGTTCCCACCACCGACGACTTCACCGCCTATGCCGAGAAGATTTGGGACGCCTCGCAGCGTGTCATCGCCACCCAGATGTGGCTGAACTTCGGCTACATGAACGAGCTGGAGGCTTGGAACGTGGTACGCCGTACCGGTTTCCCGACCGTGAAGTTTGCCCGCGACACCCAGCAGGAGTACCTACAACAAGGACAACTATGAAGAGGCTGTGAAGAAGAACTACTCCGAGCCCACCGGCTACTACACCAAGCTGTTCTGGGCCAAGGACAACTACTACTCACTCTACTAAGGTGCGACCTCTGCAATAAGAAAGATTCGTTCTTCCTATTGCAAGCCCATAAGATTTCTCCGCAACGGCGCAAACCGTTGCGGAGTTTTTTTTGTCGGCGGACAAGATTCGGACACAAAAAACGTTATACAAGAAAAGAGCAGAAAGAACCCCTAAAAAACACGCCCCATGAAACAGCATAGCATTTACCTTACCGCGGTGATGAGCGCCCTCGTGCTGAGCACCACCAGTTGCAGTGTATTGAAACGCCACTCCGACGACTGGACCCGTAACACCACCTACATGATACCCGAGCACAAGGAGATACAGCTCACCGCCGAGCAGCAGCAATATGTGACGAAGAACAACACCTTCGGCTGCCGCCTTTTCAGCGAAGTGGTGAACGGGAAACCGGAGGAGAGCGCCATCGTGTCGCCCCTCAGCGTCACCTACCTGCTCGGCATGCTCAATGCCGGTGCCGAGGGTACGACCCGTCAGGAAATCACCGATGTGATGGGTTTCGGTGATGACCGCGACGCGCTGAACACCTTCTGCAAGAAGATGCTGAAAGAAGCCCCCCTTGCCGACAGCGGTGTGACCGTGGAGGTGGCTAATGCCCTCCACGTGAACAGCGGTCAGGGCATCAAGCTCCAGCGGGCATACGAGAACACGGTGACCGACTGTTACGAAGCCTCCGTAGAAGCCCTCGACTTCGGCAAGGACAGCAGCAAGAAGATGATAAACAGCTGGTGCAGCAAACACACCCACGGCATGATACCCAGCATCATCGACAAACTTGACGCCGGCACCCTGATGGTGGCCCTCAACGCCATCTACTTCAAGGCCACCTGGAACGAGCCCTTCGACCCCAAGGACACCCGCCAGGCCGATTTCACCTTGCCCGACGGCCGGAAGGTGAAGCGGCAGCTGATGCACCGCCACGCCTATGTCCAATACAGCCAGAACGAGGATTTCGCCATGCTCTGCCTGCCCTACGGTGACAAAGGCTACTGCATGTATGTGCTCCTACCACAACCCGGCAAGACCACCGGCGACATCATCCGCCAACTTGATGACGAGCGCATCCGCAAGGCCCTCCGCCAGCAGTACAAGGCAGAGGTGGACATTCTGCTACCCGCATTCACCACTGAGAGCGACACCGAGCTGAACGATGTTCTGAAAAAGATGGGCATGCCCACCGCCTTCGCCCCCCGTGCCGACTTTTCGCGCATCAGCAATGCCCCCCTCTACATCGGTTCGATGAAGCAGAAGGCCAAGATAGAAGTGAACGAGGAAGGCACCAAGGCTTCGGCTGTGACAGTGGCAGAGATGCTGCTGGGTTCAGCGGCGGGCCCCAGTCTACAGCCACAGAAAGTGGATTTTCACGCCGACCGCCCATTTGTGTATCTCATCCGGGAGATGAGCACCGGCGCCCTATTCTTCCTGGGGCAGTATCTGGGAGAGGGGAACTAGGGGCTCTAGGGTTTCTAGGGGCTCTAGGGTTTCTAGGGTATCTAGAAATTCTAGGGTTTCTAGAGATTCTAGGGTTTCTAGAGATTCTAGGGCTTCTAGGGTTTCTAGAAGCTAAACTTGCTGAAGCTACTTTTATGTTTTTTGGATTTTTCTGAAGTGGAATAAAAAATATTTGCTATATTTGCAATATCAAGCCATTCCATTGATATCAGGAAAAACAGAAACATAAAATCACTGTCGCTATGAAGAAGACATTATTGGCCCTGCTCCTAGCCGTGACCACAGGAGCGGCAGCTCAACAGCATGAGCCTGTTGACTATGTGAGCACCCTTGTGGGCACCGAGTCGAAATTCTCCCTCTCCACCGGCAACACCTACCCCGCCATCGCCATGCCCTGGGGCATGAACTTCTGGGTGCCCCAGACCGGCAAGAACGGTGACGGCTGGCAATACACCTATTCAGCCGACAAGATACGCGGTCTGAAGCAGACCCACCAGCCCAGTCCGTGGATAAACGACTACGGCATGTTCTCCCTGCTGCCCACCGTGGGCGAGCGCATCTTCAACGAGGAGCAGCGCGCCAGCTGGTTCTCGCACAAGGCAGAGACCGCCACCCCCTACTACTACAAGGTATATTTGGCCGACTACGACGTGACGGCCGAGATAGCCCCCACGGAGCGTGCCGCCCTGATGCGGTTCACCTATCCCGCCACCGATGCCGCCCATGTGGTGGTCGATGCCTTTGACCGCGGCTCGTCGGTGCGCATCATTCCCGAGGAGCGCAAGATTGTGGGCTACACCACCCGCAACAGTGGCGGTGTGACGCCCAACTTCAAGAACTGGTTTGTGCTGGTGTTCGACAAGCCCTTCGAGCAGATAGCCTGCGTGCGCGACAGTGTGCTCGAGCCCGGCCAGAAGAGCGTGACGACCGACCACGCCGGCGCCATCGTGACCTTCAAGACCCGCAGGGGCGAGGCCGTCAACGTGCGTGTGGCCTCCTCGTTCATCAGCGAGGAGCAGGCCATGCGCAACCTGCAGGAACTCGACGGCAATCTCGAAGCCGTCAAGGCCAAGGGCCGCAAGTGCTGGAACGACATTCTGGGCCGTGTGGAGGTAGAGGACGACAACATCGACCATCTGCGCACCTTCTACTCCTGCCTGTACCGCTCCGTGCTCTTCCCCCGCAGCCTGTATGAGATTGACGCCACCGGTAAGCCCGTGCACTACAGTCCACACGACGGCCAGGTGCACGACGGCTACTTCTTCACCGACACCGGATTCTGGGACACCTTCCGCAGTCTGTTCCCCCTGCTCAACCTGCTCTACCCCTCGATGAACGAGAAGATGCAGGAAGGCCTTGTGAATGTGTACAAGGAGAGCGGTTTCCTGCCCGAGTGGGCCAGTCCTGGCCACCGCGGCTGCATGGTGGGCAACAACTCCGCCTCGGTGGTGGCCGACGCCTACATCAAAGGCCTCCGCGGCTACGACATCGACAAGCTGTGGGAAGCCGTGGTTCACGGCACCCAGGCCGTGCATCCCGAGGTGAGCTCTACCGGCCGTCTGGGCTATGAGCACTACAACCGCCTGGGCTATGTGCCCTGCGACGTGAAGATAACCGAGAGCGCCGCCCGCACCCTCGAGTACGCCTACGACGACTGGTGCATCTACCAGCTCGGCAAGCTGCTGGGCAAGAAAGAGAAGGAGCTCCGTCCCTTTGCCCGCCGCGCCATGAACTACCGCAACCTCTTCGACCCCGAGACCCATCTGATGCGCGGCAAGAAAGCCGACGGCACCTTCATGACCCCTTTCAACCCGCTGAAATGGGGCGACGCCTTCACCGAGGGCAACTCCTGGCACTACACCTGGTCGGTGTTCCACGACCCCCAGGGCCTTATCGACCTGATGGGCGGCGAGCGCACCTTCAATGCCATGCTCGACTCCGTGTTCAACCTGCCCCCCATTTTCGACGACAGCTACTACGGTTTCCCCATCCATGAGATACGCGAGATGCAGATTATGAACATGGGCAACTACGCCCACGGCAACCAGCCCATCCAGCACATGATCTACCTCTACGACTACAGCCGCCAGCCCTGGAAGGCCCAGTACTGGGTGCAGCGCGTGATGGACCAGCTCTACACCGCCCTGCCCGACGGCTACTGCGGCGATGAGGACAACGGCCAGACCTCGGCCTGGTACGTCTTCTCCGGCATGGGTTTCTACCCCGTATGCCCCGGCAGCACCCAGTATGCCGCCTGCACCCCCTACTTCCGCCACATCAAGCTGCACCTGGAGAACGGCAATACCGTCGACATCCAGACCAGCGGCGAGGGCTGCTACATTGAACAGGCCACACTGAACGGTGCCCCCTACACCAAGACCTACTATGAGCACAGCGACCTGCTGAACGGTGCCCAGCTGCACTTCCGGCTCTCCACTCGTCCCAACACCCAGCGCGGCACAGCCGATACCGACCGTCCCTATTCCTACAGTCTGACCACACAGAAGAAGAAATAGCCATGTCCAGCCTCCGCACCCTCACCGCCGTCCTGGCCCTTACGGGCTTTCTCACCGCCCCCGCCCAGCCGCAGGCTCCCGCCCCGGTAGGTCCGCTGCCCACCCCCCAGCAGGTGGCGTGGCAGCAAATGGAAACCTACGCCTTCATACACTTCGGCCCCAACACCTTCGGCGACCGCGAGTGGGGCTACGGCGATGCACCGCTGAGCAGTTTCGCCCCCACCCGGCTGGACACCCGCCAGTGGGCCGCCACGGTGAAGGCCGCCGGTATGAAAGGCATCATCCTCACCGCCAAGCACCACGACGGTTTCTGTCTGTGGCCCACGAAATACACCGACTACAGCATCCGCAACACCCCCTACAAGGACGGCAAGGGCGACATTGTGGGCGAATTGGCCGCCGCCTGCCGTGAGTACGGCCTCAAGCTCGGCCTCTACCTCTCGCCCTGGGACCGCCACCAGGCCTTCTACGGCACCCCACTCTACGTGGAGTATTTCCATGCCCAACTGGAAGAGCTTCTGAGCCAGTACGGCGATATCTTCGAGGTGTGGTTCGACGGTGCCAACGGCGGTGACGGCTGGTACGGCGGTGCCAAGGAGACCCGCAAGATAGACCGCCGCACCTACTACGACTTTCCCCGCGCCCATGCCACAGTAAAACGCCTGCAGCCCAACGCCATCATTTTCTCCGACGGCGGTCCCGGTTGCCGCTGGGTGGGCAACGAGAACGGCTACGCCCATGCCACCAACTGGTCGCTGCTCCGCATCAACGAAGTCTATCCCGGCTACGAGCGCTATCCCGAGCTGCAGCAGGGCCATGCCGACGGCGACACATGGGTGCCCGCCGAGTGCAACGTATCGATACGCCCCGGCTGGTTCTACCATGAGAAGGAAGACGACAAGGTGAAGAGCGTGGACCATCTGATCGACCTCTACTACCGCAGTGTGGGGCACAACGGCACCTTCCTCATCAACTTCCCCGTAGACCGAGAAGGCCTTATCCACCCCATTGACTCCGCCCGCGCCGTAGACTACCACCACCGCGTGGCCGCCGAGCTGAAGACCAACCTACTGCAAGGCGCCAAGGTGAGCGCCAGCGACACCCGCGACAAGCAGTATGCCGTGAAAGCCCTGACCGACGGTCTCTACGACACCTACTGGGCCACGCACGATGGCGAGCACACCGCCACACTCACCTTCCGCTTCAAAAAGAACACCCCGGTGAACCGCATGCTGCTGCAGGAGTACATTCCCCTGGGACAGCGCGTGGAAGCCTTTACGGTGGAATACCTGCAAGGCAAGGAGTGGTTTCCTGTTCGCATGAAAGAAGAGACCACCACCATCGGCTACAAGCGCCTGCTCCGCTTCCAGACCATCCAGACCCGCGCGTTGCTCGTGCGCATCACCAAGGCCCGCGGTCCGCTGTGTCTGAGCGAGGCCGGTGTCTACTACGCCCCCCATGCACAGGAAAGCTATGAGGAGAGCAAGGCCGAGCTGAAAGGCCTTTCCTACACCCTCGTGGGCAGCACCGACCCCCGCACCGCCACCCTTGACCTGGGTCAGCGGCGCACGGTGAGCAGTCTGCACTACCAGCCCGCCGCCAACGGTGTGGCCACCCACTACGAGATACTGGTGGGCGACGCCCCCGACGCCCTTCGCCCGGTGGCCACCGGCGAATTCTCCAACATCCGCAACAACCCCATCATGCAGCATGTGTACTTCACCCCCACCGACGGCCGCTACGTGCAACTGCGCGCCGTACAGATGCTGAACGAAGGAGAAGCCCTGAAATATGACCAACTCATTGTGCAATAGACTTTTGGCAGCAGTCTTCTGTCTGTTGCCCCTGACCGCCGCCGCGCAGCTCACGCTGGTGCAGAAAGGCAAGGCCCGTGCCCGCATCGTATGCACCGGCGACACCGCCACGAGCCACCGCGCCGCACGACTGCTGAACACCTTTTTGGAACGCATGAGCGGCGCCACCCTGCCGCAGACCGATACCACCGGCCCCTACACAGCCCGCAAGGGCGACATCGTGATAGGCGAGCCGACCCCCGATGCCGGTGAGGACGGTTTTCAGGCCGTTAGCGGCCAGGGCATCCTGCACATCCGCACGGGCGGCGGCAGCGGTGCCGTGAACGGCATCGTGGCCCTGCTGGAACGCTATCTCGACGCCCACTACTATGCCTACAAAGCCTGGACGGTGGTGAAGAGAAAAGACATACTACTTCCTGCCCTACAACTCACCGAGACCCCCGCCTTCAGTTTCCGCCAGACCCAGAGCTACAGCAGCGACGACCCCAATTTTACTGCATGGTTCGCACTGGAAAGCCATGAGCAGCTCTTCGCCGGCGACCTGTGGGTGCACACCTTCAACCGGCTGTTGCCCTCGCGTGTGTACGGCGCTGCCCACCCCGAGTGGTACTCGCTGCTCAACGGCCGCCGCCAGCCCGGCGACCACAGTCAGTGGTGCCTTACCAACGACGAAGTGTTTGAGGCCGCCTGCCAGAAGATAGACTCCGTGTTCAGGGCCCACCCCAATCTGCGCACCATCAGTGTGAGCCAGAACGACGGCAACAACACCCAGTGCCAGTGCGCCGCCTGCCGCGCCGTGGACGAGGAGGAAGGTTCGCCGTCCGGCAACCTGATACGCTTCATGAACCGTCTGGCCAAACGCTATCCCGACAAGGAATTCTCTACCCTGGCCTATCTCTACAGCATGCACCCGCCCCGCAAGACCCGTCCGTTGCCCAATGTGAACATCATGCTCTGCGACATCGACTGCATGCGCGAGGTGCCGCTCACCGACAACGCCAGCGGTCAGGATTTCATGCGCGCCCTCAGGGGGTGGTCGGCCATTTCCGACAATATCTTCGTGTGGGACTACGGCATCAACTTCGACAATGTGGTGTCGCCCTTCCCCAACTTCCACATCATCCAACGCAACCTGCAGCTCTTCAAGGAGCACCACGCCACGAAAGTGTTTGAGCAGATAAACAGCACCAAGGGCACCGACCTGTGCGAGCTGCGCACCTACATGATGGCCAAGCTGATGTGGAACCCCTACCAGGACGCCGACTCGCTGATGCGCGGTTTTCTCGCCGGCTACTATGGCGCCGCCGCCCAGCCCCTGTACCAATACATCAAGATTATGCAGGGCGCACTGCTGGCCAGCGGCATCAACCTGTGGATTTACGACTCCCCCATCACCCATAAGAACGGCATGCTGCGCCCCGCCCTGCTGAAGACCTACAACCAGCTGTTTGACGAGGCAGAGGCCGCCGTGGCCGACGATGAGGAACTGCTGCGCCGGGTGCGCATCGCCCGCCTGCCCCTGCAGTACGCCCAACTCGAGCTGGCCCGAACTGAGCCCCAACGCGACGTGGCCCAGGTGACCCGTCTGCTCGACCTCTTCGAGCAGCGCACCGCCGACTACGACATCCCCACGCTCAATGAGCGGCACAACAAGCCCTCCGACTACTGCGCCCTCTACCGCAAGCGCTTCCTGCCCACCGGCCGCGAGAACAAAGCCGCCCACGCCATGGTAAAATGGAACAAGGCCCCTGCCCAGCGCTACCGCGGCATAGCCGACACCGCCCTGACCGACGGTCTGTACGGCGGCACCACCTTTGTGGAGAGCTGGGTGGGCTGGGAAGGCGAAGATGCCGACTTCGTTCTCGACCTGGGCAAGGAGGAAACCTTCCGCAGTGTGGAAATCGACTTTCTGCACCAGTTGGGCGCCTGGATACTGTTGCCCAAGGGCGGCCGCATCACCTACTCTGCCGACGGCCAGCGCTACACACCGCTCGGCACGTTCCAGTTTGCCGAAGACCGCGATGTATCCGTCAAATTCGTCGGCGGCCGTGCTGAGAGTGCAGTGCCCGTGAGCGCCCGCTACATACGCATAGAAGTGGAGACCTTAGGCAACTGCCCCGACTGGCACTACGGAGTGGGTTACCCCGCCTGGTTCTTCATGGACGAGGTGGTGGTGGAATAGAAAATACAGAAAAGACACAAAAATATGAAGACAAGAAGATTTTTTACGCTAATGGTGTGTGCCCTGACCCTCACGGCCGGCCACGCCCAGAAGAAACTGCCCTACCGCGATGCCACACTGCCCATAGAAGAGCGTGTGAACGACCTGCTCTCGCGCATGACCACCGAGGAGAAAGTGGGTCAGCTCCGCTGCACCCTTGCCTGGGACTATTATGAGACCGACGGCAAGAAAGTGGTGCCCTCGGAGAAGTTCAAGAAAGACATCGCCGAGGGACAAATAGGCATGCTCTGGGGCACCTTCCGCGCCGACCCCTGGACGCGGAAGTCGCTCGAGAACGGTCTGAACCCCGAGTTGGCCGCTAAGGCCGGCAATGCCCTTCAGAAATACGTGCTTGAGCACACCCGTCTGGGCATTCCCCTCTTCCTGGCCGAGGAAGCCCCCCATGGCCACATGGCCATCGGCACCACGGTGTTTCCCACCGGTTTCGGCATGGCCGCCACATGGAATCCGCAGTTGATAGAAAGAGCCGGCCAAGTAATCGGCAAGGAAGTGCGCCTGCAGGGCGGGCACATCAGCTACGGTCCCGTGCTCGACCTGACCCGCGAGCCCCGCTGGTCGCGTGTGGAAGAGGCGATGGGCGAAGACCCCACCCTGGCCGGTGAGATAGGAGCCGCCATGGTGCGCGGTCTGGGCGGCGGCGACCTTACACAGCCCTACAGCACCCTGGCCACGCTGAAGCACTTCATCGGCTACGGCACCACCGAGGGCGGCCAGAACGGCGCCCCCACCTTTGTGGGCCCACGCGAGTTGGCAGAGCAGTTTCTGCCCCCCTTCAAGAAAGCCATCGATGCCGGTGCGCTGAGCGTGATGACCAGCTACAACAGTCTGGACGGTGTGCCCAGCACCTGCGACCGCCACTTCCTGACCGACCTGCTTCGCGACGAGTGGCACTTCCGCGGTTTTGTGGTGAGCGACCTGTACAGCATCGACGGCATCTACAACACCCACCATGTGGCCGCCACGCGGGCTGAAGCCGGTGAGATGGCGCTGAAAGCCGGTGTAGATGCCGACCTCGGTGCCCTCGCCTTCGCCGACCTGGGCGAATCGCTCCGTGCCGGCAAGATAACGGAAGCCGATTTGGACCGCGCCGTGGCCCGTGTGCTGCGTCTGAAATTTGAGATGGGCCTCTTTGAGCATCCCTATGTCGACGTGAAGGCTGCCCGCACACAGGTGCGCAGTGCCGAGCACAAGGCCGTGGCGCTGGATGTGGCCCGTGCCAGTGTGACGCTGCTCAAGAACGCACAGGGCACCCTGCCGCTGCGCAAGGACCAGCGTGTGGCCGTGATAGGTCCGAATGCCGACAATGTGTACAACCTGCTGGGCGACTACACCTCGCCGCAGGAGGAAGGCAATGTGAAGACCATCCTGACCGGCATACTCAGCAAATTGCCCTCCGCGCAGGTGGAATATGTGAAAGGATGCGCCGTGCGCGACACCACGACAAGCGACATAGCCGCCGCGGTGCATGCCGCCCAGCGCGCCGATGTGGTGATAGTGGCCGTGGGCGGTTCCAGTGCTCGCGACTTCAAGACCAGTTACAAGGAGACTGGAGCCGCTGTGACAGACAGTAAGACCCTGAGCGACATGGACTGCGGCGAAGGTT
Source organism: uncultured Prevotellaceae bacterium (assembly GCA_900318915.1). Taxonomy (GTDB): domain Bacteria; phylum Bacteroidota; class Bacteroidia; order Bacteroidales; family Bacteroidaceae; genus Prevotella. The sequence goes on from ONMI01000077.1 coordinate 25,095, forward strand.
TCGACCGCTCCACGCTCGACCTGATGGGCCATCAACAGCAGTTGCTCGAAGCCCTCGCCAAGACCGGCAAGCCCCTGGTGGTGGTGTACATCGAAGGCCGTCCGCTGCTGAAGAACTGGTGCGATGAGCATGCCGCCGCGCTGCTCACCGCCTACTATCCCGGACAGGAAGGCGGTCTGGCCATCGCCGACGTGCTCTTCGGCGACTACAACCCCGCCGGCCGGTTGCCCGTCTCCGTTCCCCGCAGCGTGGGCCAACTGCCCGTCTATTACAACAAGAAGGCCCCATTGCCCCACGACTATGTGGATATGACCGCCAAGCCCCTCTACCCCTTCGGCTATGGTCTGAGCTACACCCACTTCAGCTACAGCAATCTGACGGCCGCCGCCACTTCAGCCACCAGCTATGATGTGACGGTAGACGTGACCAACGACGGAGCCTACGACGGCGACGAGGTGGTTCAGCTCTATCTGCACGACGAGGTAGCCTCCACCTCGCAGCCGCTGAAACAGCTCAAGCACTTTGAGCGGGTGTTCATACCCAAAGGCGAGACCCGCCGTGTAACCTTCCACCTAACGGCCGACGACTTCAGCATCGTGGGCCGCGACATGAAGCGCGTGGTGGAGCCGGGCGAATTCCACGTGATGGTGGGTGCCTCGTCGGAAGACATCCGTCAGGACTGCAAGATTGAGATAAAAGGAAGTTAAAGGGGAGTTAAAGGGGAGTTAAAGGGGAGTTAAAGGGAAGTTAAAGGGAAGTTAAAGGGAAGTTAAAGGGACATATGCCCATTGTATCGGGATGAATATAGAGAAAAAGAGGATGGGCCGCGGCTCATCCTCTTTTTTATGATGTTATGATTCTGGCGATTAGAAACCGTCTTCTGTTCGCCTCTACGCCTGCATATAATTGAGATAGAACCATGCCAGGGCCGCAATCACCAGGATGGTGATGACCGACTTGATGAGGCAGCTGGCAATTTTCCTGATGAGGAAGATTACGACGCACAGCACGATGATGCAGAAGGCATAATAAAGAATATTCTCGTTGCTCAGCATAAGATTCAAATGATAAGGGTGATGATTTACTGGAACAATTTTCTGAACTGGGTGGGCACCGGTGTGGTAAACTCCATGGGCTCACCGGTAATGGGATGGTAGAAGCACAGCATAAAAGCATGCAGACAGAGGCGGTGCAGCGGGTCGTCGCCGTTGCCGTATTTGGCATCGCCGCACACAGGATGCCCCATATCGGCAGCATGCACACGAATCTGATTTTTCCGTCCCGTTTCCAGTTTGAACTCCAAGAGCGAGTGGTCGGTGGTTCGTGCCAGGGTATGGAAATGCGTGACCGCATATTTTCCGCCATTGTCGACGGGCGACGAATACGTGAAATACGCCTTGTTGTCCTTCAGCCAGTTGGCTATGGTTCCTCCCTCGTCGAGCACCTCGCCGGAGACGACGGCCACATAGCGGCGGTCGAAGACGATATCGTGCCAGTTGTGTTCCAGTATCTGCTCGGTCTCCATATCCTTGGCATACACCATGAGTCCGCTGGTGTCGCGGTCCAGTCGGTGCACCACATGGGCGCGGCATTTCTGCCGTGTCTGTGCGAAATACTTGTCGAGCACGGCCTTGACATTGAGCGACGCATGGCCCGCCGCCATGGAGAGTATGCCGATTTCCTTCTCCACCACCACAAGATGCCGGTCTTCGTAGACGATTTTGACATAGCGGCTCTTGAACCGGTCGTTGCGCTTGGTTTTGCTCACCGCCACTTTCATGCCCGGCCTCAGCGGGAAATCGAACTGTGTGACCACCTTTCCGTCGACCTTGATGCCACGTCCCTGCAGGGTAGCCTTGATTTTGGATCTGCTCTGCCCTTCTATTGTCTCGAGGAGGTACTCCAGGAGCGGCTGCTCCTTCCTCACCTCATAATGGGTATACTCCCCCACTTTCTGACTGCTGTATTTCTTCATGGGTGCAAAGTTACGAATAAACGAGCGCAAAATGAAAGGAAAGCACTGTTTTTCTTTCATTTTGCCGAGTGTCAGTAACTTCGGCGCAGCCAAAGTTACGAATAAACGAGCGCAAAATGAAAGGAAAACTTGTTTTTCTTTCTTTTGCCGAGTGTCAGTACTAATAAAGTTTGAGCAAAGCAAAATAAACTGTTTATTTCTATGACAGAATGGAGCGACTCAATTGATATGACGACCTCGTTCAATCGGCATTTTTCGCCCGTCATCTAACGCAGACCTTGCATTGCTCGGTATGACCATCCTTATACCGTACTACTTTGACATTTACGCCCCTTGTTGGACGAAGGACCCGTACTCCATTGATGTTGTAATAGCTGACACTCTCTATTTCGCCTGGAAGGATTTGAGAAATAATCGCATTCGGCGTTGTATCTCTCCTGCAGTCGTTGGAAGTCTGCATGTTGTGAGTCCCAATGGTCGGATGATAGAACTTCCAGCAATCGCTTCCTCCGTCCGGGTATCTCCCTACTGTTTCTTTCGCTGAATGTGTGCCATAGCATAGAGAATCTCTCCATCGTCCATCTGACGATTGCAGGACCAAAAGGCAGTTGTCGACATTCTTCAATTTGAATGGCAGATGCAGTTCGGATATAGAAGATTTGTCATCGCACCACACTATCAAATGACCACCTGGCTGTATGATGGTGTTTACCTCGCCCCCTGCATCAATCTGACATTTGCCCTGTTCATCCTCATCAGTACTAAAAAGCCACTGCGCCACATCAATGGCTTCTTGGCTTCTATTGTATAATTCTATCCAGTCAGCACGTTTGCCGTAGTCATTTACATAGATGTCATTGGCAGCACTAATCTCGTTGATGCAGATGGGTGACACATCTTCTTCTGTTTTCTCATATACTGCCGTATATGTACCACTCTTTGTGATTTGGCATTCTTTATCATTGCTCAGCCATTTGCCCGTTTGGTCTCTCCAACCTGTAAATCGGTAGCCTTCAGCAGCATCAGTAGAGATAGAGGCTGGAGCAAAGAGCACACCAGAGAAATTTCCGAAGGGAACTTCCATATCACTTATCTGAATCCGGGCGAATGGACAGTTTGTGCCTAAGTTCACTTCTATCTTATTTGAGAGGGAATAGGATTTCATCAATGATTGTATGCGAGCCGTTCTATGGCTCTCTTCCCACATGGTTTGTTGCAACTTACTATAGGTGGTTGTTGTATAGCGGTTGTCGAATGACAGGGCATCCTTCACCAAAGAGCAAATGCTGTCTGCAATGAACTGGCACCGATCAGGAGTGTATATACTTCCATGAAGGATGCAGTATGCCGTCACAAACAGTTGGCGGAATTTGCTATTTTCTTTTAGATTGCGATAGAGATATATGATCTCGTTATCATCCATTTCGTTGTTATCCAAATCTTCCACATTGTTAGTGTTTTCCCAGGTCAGGTCCTGATCGAAGAACACGAAGTGGAACTTCCCGTCATCTTGCCATCGATAGCCTTTCACGTTGTTATTGTTTAGAACCCAGTCACTTGTGCCCGTGTAACATATCGATGCCATATAGCGCACAAATTCGTCGATATCGAGTACCTCTGCCACACGAGTATATCCTTCGTCAGTATCAGCATAGTATGACGATTGAATCATCCTGTCGAAAGCCTCACGGGTACCGCCTTTCTGATGGTAACTTCCACTACTGTACTCAAAGCCGTCAATCTCGTCATCATCGTAGCCATAGTTAGCTGCGCCATGAAACCGATTGCTCGGCTCCCGAACATTCATCATGGCTAAATACTTGCCATTGACAAACACATGAGCAGGCTGAAACTCTTGTGCATCGACATAGAAGCCGCTTGTCGTCAACACCTGTTGGGTGATACCGTCTTTGATACGAGGCCCACCATCAGTTCGATTATTGTTGCCTCCATTACGAATCAACAGTTGCTTATACTCGTTGTATGGTTTGGCAGCAAAAGGAGAATTAGGGAAATGCCCATTGCCATCATATAGCTTTTTGGCCTGTACCTTAAACGAGGCTGGCTTGAAATGACGGCTCCATCCGCCAGCCACTTCGAAACTCGTCTCTTGATTGATGAGCATTTTGCCGTCTGCTGTCAGATACTCGAAGTTGACCGGACGCTCCCAATCCATATTGAGATTGGATTTTCCCGTTGAACCACGTCCCTGTATGCCGTTCTTGCCGTCCACATAGCAACCAATCATGTCGTCGTAGAGATTGCGTGGGTCTGTAGTGACAGCGACGATAGGCAAATAGTAGTTTTTATCTTTGTAGATGTATGTACGAGAGACCACACCGCTCGGGAGATAGGCATCAGAGAACAACCGCAGACGTAACACCGTGGTCTTTGATACCGAAAAAAGTCCATCAGCGCTCGTCTTTCCATTTGTGAGTGTCGGAGTGCTGCCGTCTGTTGTGTAGCGGAGAGTCGTGCCAGAAGGTATCTGCACATGCACATCAAATCCAGAAGTGAAGAGCCTTGAATCGCAGTCAATCTCTGGAGCTGGCAAACACTCCTGAGCATAGTGACCTGCATTAGGCGCACCTGGAGTTGGCAAACCACAATATTGCCATTCGTCAGCTTCCAAACTTACTCTTGCATAGCTGCAACGCGGAACGGAGGCAGGATAAGTTATGGATAAGCCCACCTCTCTACCATTTCTTGACAGATACAGCGTGCCACCTTTTCTGTCTAGTTTGAATCTCACTTGCTTTGTTGCATCAGGTCCATATTCTCCATCGGCTGCGTTATGGTCAAAGAAAACGCATTGATAACATCCAGGCTTCAGCATACCATAGCCTGACAGACGATATTTCGTCAGAAATTCCGAATCATCGCTTATATACCACCCATCTAACGATACACTCGTAGCAGTCGGATTGTATAACTCAACCCAACCGCCGTAGTTATTCGAGTAATCAATCGTTTGGTCGATGTTCGCGACACAAACTTCAGTGAATAACAGAGAGTTTTGTGCATTCAAGCCCAAAACCAATGCGAAAACTGAGGCGATGCAACACTCTCTTTTTGTAAAATTATTGTGCATATTTTTTCTTTTCATCCTTTGATTATCTTGTAGCTTGACGAAGTAAATACCATGCTGATGTAGTATAGAAGTTGCGTAGATATGGAACATTGGCAAAGAAAGTCCACTGGCGGCGAGGATTTATGTGGAACTTCTGCTTGTAGTGTGGATTGATGAGCCAAAGGGTGCGCTTGCAAATGTTATAACCGACTTCGTGAACCAGTCGTTCAAAGTTCTCGACGGTCATCCGCGAGTCTCGTATGCTCATCAGCTCGCCAATGTTACTTGCCGTGGCTCCGCTTGTCTTCAACAGGTATTTGTAGAGCGGTTTGGGCAGCAAATGAATGAAAGGAAGTTTGGAGGCAAAGCCCACGCTTATTTGCTGATGACCGCCGAAAGGGTTCTGCCAAGCCGGAAAGCCGAAGAAAACAATGCCCTCCTGTTTGAGAAAAGACTTAATGTGAAGAAGAAAGCCTCGTTTACATTTTGGTTCGATATGCTCTATTACATCGTGAACAAGCACGAGGTCATACCGTTCATCCTCCGTCCTTGGCTCTTCTGAAAGGAGAAAATCCTGACAGATAAAAGTTCCCTTCTGGTGATATTCTGTAAAGAACATTCGTGCTTCATTGACTCGTTCCTTACAGATATCAATGCCTGTCACTCTACAACCTAATTCTGCGAAGGGAAGCAGATTGCCGCCCTCGCCACAGCCAATTTCCAGTACGCGGGTGTCTGGCGTTAGTTTGATGTATCTATTCAGGTATTCCATATAGAATATCCGGGCTGTGTTAGCCAATTCACAGAAATACTGTCTGCGGTTCAGATGTCGCTGCTGCATTGTCTTTTCTTGTTTTGTTTCTCTATAAGGATAGATACCACAAAGCAAGAAAAGACTGCACGACTACAAAAGGGAAACTACCATGTTATGCGGATTCCTAATGGCAGCGAGAACATAAATGGATGTTCCGTGCGATAGGTCTCTATGTCGCTTCCCGTCGGGATATAGTATTGCAGACTTGGCTCAGCAAAGAAGCCGATGTTAGGTGTTAGGTTATATTGCAAGCCAAGACCAGTACCTACCGACCACTGCAGCGGAGCATGGAGTGTATACTTCTCTTCCAGTTCTTTCATGCCGTTCACGAAATAGCCGATACAGAACGGTGCATAAACAGGTATATCCACCTTTGCACCAAGACTTCCATAGAGATTCCATCGCCTAACATTATATATATGATATATACCTTTCAGCGGTATGCCGAGGTAATGTATGGTCTGCTGCTCACGGATGGCGTTCCTGTCAGTGCCTATCTCAGATTCTGACTTTAGACGGCTATAGCTCAAGCCAGTCTCCAAACCAAAGCGGTTATTCAGTTTATACTTCAATGCCAAAGAGAAAGTGATTGGCATGTAATGGTGAGTCTTACGCTCAATCTTATCCGTGCCGGGCTGAGCAGCGTTGTTTTGGGCAATCTTCAACAAGATTTGATACGTCTTGTAATCGACTTCCAGGATTCCGCTCTGTAAGGCTTCGGCATAGTCGCTCCATTTGTCGAAAGAGCGTATACGCGGAACGTCTGATGTGGCGTCTGTCATCTCCTTCTCTGTGAGCGAGAACGGACTATTATCATTTTGTTCGCCCATGCTACCAGTGTATGCCATATCTACAGACCACTTTTGCCCCTTGTTCTCTACTTCTATCGGCTTTTCCGGAGTCAAATCAGCAATATGTGTATCTTTGTCTGGACGCAAATTGGGCAACGGTTTGTTGTCGTGCAAGATGGTTGTAGTGTCGGTTCGCTCTGTTTCTTCGTCGGTATGATGGAGCGTGTCCGCAGGAGTAAGACTATCTACAGGAACATCTTTGACAGGAACAATGGCTATCTTCTGTGGAGTAATTATTGGAATGGTTGGAGTTCCTTGCTCTACCCCAGGAGTTCCTTCGTCATCATGCTTTGTTTCAAGCGTAGTATGATCTTGTTTTATTATCACCGGCCCTGGTGCCTCAATTGTCCTTCCCGTTTTATAAAGATAGATGGCCAAAGGCAATACAAGCGGTAAAAGCCATAGTAGCCAATACTGCGCAAGTGACTTCTGCAACATCTTCTTTGCCCGTGACAGCTGTGACGATGAAGAGTGGGCTGCAATTCCAAGGATTTCGGCAATTTCCTTGTGCGACATTTCTTGGATGACCGCCAATTTGAACACCTGCCCATAGCCGTTGGGCAGCGCATCTACAGCCGCCATCAGTTCTGCCATTGTCGGCAATGGCTTGTCGTCTGATGGAATAGGTTCATATGGAAGTTCTTCTTCTGAGAGTGTGGAAAGAGAAAGCATTGAAGGATTATGATGTCGCTGCATATAGCGTCGGGCAACATTCGTTGTAATACTTGTCAGCCATGCCTCAAAGCGTTGTGGGTCATTCAATTGATTGATTTTGGCAAAGGCTAGTAAAAAAGCATCATGTGCTAATTCCTCTGCTATTTGTCGATTGCCGACGATGCGTTGGCATATCCCCGTCATTTGTCGGTGATATGCCTTATATAGGCTTCCAAGTGCAGTCTCGTCGCCATGTCGCCCTCGCTCTATGAGTCCTTCTATGTCCATCGAAAACACACTGCCTCTACTGATATAGATACCACTTTTCCAAAAAGACTGCACGGGAAATATAATTTTTTAAGGTGAGTTCTATTAATTCTGTTTGATATTAAAGGCAGTATTCCATAGAATTTGTTTCGGTCGCTTTTTGTTTTTATTCGGTGCATAGCGTCAA
>ONMI01000044.1 GCA_900318915.1 uncultured Prevotellaceae bacterium
TTGCGCTGCTGACTCTTCGATTTCAGGTCGGGCAGGCGCTCCCAGTTGACCAAGTCTTTTGTCCGTGCGATAGCCGCCGTAGCCGTAGCCGCGGAGAGGTCGCCCGGTTTGCTGTCGTCGTGGCGCTCTGCACAGAAAATGCCATAGATCCATCCGTCTTCATGGGCGGTGATGCGCATGTCATAGATATTGGTGGCCGGGACCACATCGTCGGGCATGGTGATGGGCTCGTCCCAGAAGCGGAAATTGTCGATGCCGTTGGGACTTTCGGCCACTGCGAAGAACGACTTGCGGTCGGCGCCTTCCACTCTTACCACAATGACATACTTCCCGTTCCACTTGATGGCGCCGCTGTTGAGTGTGGCGTTCATCATGATGCGCTGCATGAGGAAGGGATTGTCTTTTTCGTTGAAATCGTAGCGCCATGTGAGCGGTGTGTGCTCAGCAGTAACGATGGGATTCTTATACCGTGTATAGATTCCGTTTCCCCATTCAGCGGGTTCGTTTTTCATTGTCAGGAGCGCCTCATGACGTTTTTTGAGGGCTTCAACTTTTTCTTTAAAATCACTCATGTTATGTGTTGTTATTTAATATTTTGTATTTCTTTAAGGAAGAGCGTATTCTTGGCTTTGTAGAGCTTTTTGAAGTCCTTTGCCGACGGTTGTGTTGAGGACGGTCCGAAGTACTCCTCTTTATAGTTCCTCCAGTTGAGGAAGTAGCACATCTGGTAGCGGTCGACGATGGGTTTGAACACCCTGGTCCACCAAGTGGCATCCGGAATGTTCTTGTATCCGCACTCGGTGAGGGCGAAAATCTTCCCGTTGTCATTGGCGAAAGCACTGATGAAGTCGAGGTCGGCCGTAATCTGTTTCACAAAGTCCTCTTCCGTGCCCCATTGGTAGGCATCCTCGCCTATTAAGGTGACACGGTCATTGCCGGGATAACGCTGCAGGAAGCGTTCCGTATTCCATCCCCCGTCGAGATTGGGCGAGTAGCTCCATAGCAGGTTGTCCAATCCCTGGCTTATCATATAGTCCTGCAGCATGTTCCAGAGAGCTTTGTATTCGGCGTCGGTACAAAGTTTCTGTCCCCACCAGAACCACGAGCCATTGTTCTCGTGCCATGGACGGAAGATGATGGGAACAGGTATGCCCTCTTCTGTCTTCAACGTATTGATGAAACGCGCCATGCGTCCCATCCATAGTTTGAAAAGCTCATGCCGGGCACCGCCGGGCAGAATGCTCTTCACTACCTGGTCGGACGAAACATCCCACGAAGTGCCGCCGGTGAGCGGGTTGCGCGGATGCCAGCTCAGGGTGACAATGCCACCCCGTTTGTGGTGCGCAATCAGTTCGTCGTGAATACGGGTGAAGGGAACACTGTCGAGATTTTTGCGGTCACCTTTCTCAATGCCACCCAGGTCAAAACCCATGACGGCGGGATAGTCGCCCACCAGTTCTTTCACATCGCTGCGGTTGAGTTCCCACTCCCAGGTGAGTCCGTAGAACGGGTCGTCCTGATGGCCATACATATAGCCCATTGGCAGAATGGCGCGCAGTCTTTTTTCCAGTGCAGCCGCTCCGGTATAGGGTATGTCGGCGATATCTTTTGCAAAAAGGGTCTTCTCCATGTTATATAAATTGACGAAGTCGGCTGCGCACGCCTTTTCCGGTGCCGGACCGAAGTTCTCGGTGGGTTGGTCCCAGGCATTGCGCCATAGCAGCACGTATGAAATGGGGAATTCTTTCACCGCCTCCCACATGGCCTTTGTGAACCACTCTGGGTCGGTTGTGTTTCTTTGTCCTGTCTCGGCCAGACACAAAAGCTTGTTGCGCTCCTGCGCAATACGGGTCATCACCTCCAGGTCCTGCCTCACATCCTGAATATACTTTTCGCGTTCTTTGTTGCCATAGATGTCCACTCCGAGCATATCAACATATTCATCGCCGGGATAATAGCGCATGTACGACTCCTCCGTCTCACCAGGCGATCCGCCAGGCGAATAGCAATAGAGGCAGTTGTCCACCCCGTAGTGTTTGAGCCGGTTGACGGTATACTGGAACATCTTCTTGTATTCCTCCGGTGTACAGGAATCCTTTCCCCACCAGAACCATCCCCCATGCATTTCATGCCACGGGCGGAAGATGACGGGCACGGAAAGTCCGTTTTCCGTCTTGAGTGACTTCAGAAAGTCGGCCACGATGGCAATCCATCCGGCAAACTTTGCATGAGCCGAACCACCGTGCAGGACCTCCTTGACCGGTCGGCCGGAAGGATCCCATGCGTTTTTTCCTGTTACCGGGTTCCAGGCATGCCAGCTGATGGTGATGATGCCTCCCCGTTTGTAGTGTTCGACGATTTCCTTTCTCATTCTGTCGAAAGGCACCCCGTCGAGGTTTTTCAGAGAGTCGAGCTCAATCTGTCCCAGTTCACAACCCAGTACGGCAGGATAGTCGCCACACACATCTTTCACATCGCTACGGTTCTCGTCCCATTTCCAAGTTGTGCCATAGAAGGGCGAATCCTGGTGCCCAATCATGATACCCCTCTTTTGGAGTTGTATCAGTCGGGCTCTAAGGAGTTCGATAGGCGTTTTCGCATTTACTGAAGAACAAAGGGCCATAAGGCACATCCATGTGAGGAATCTGTTCATATTTACAGTTTTTTCCTTGTTATGATAAAAATCGAAATCAGTCTCTAAGACCCATCTGTCGAAGCAGGAAGAGTTCCCACTCGTCCCACTGTTCCTGATACCAGAAATGCCTTGTCATCTGATACAGGCTGATGGTTTTTGGTGCGTTGACCACATTGTATACGCTCCATGCGGTGGAAGGCGGCACCACATCGTCGTTGTAGCCGAAGGAATACCATCCCGCGCATTTGATGCGACGGGCGAAGTTGATGCCGTCGTAGTAGCGGGCACCCTCGACCTTTTTCATGTCGGGCGACTCCTGTCCGTAGAAATAATGCGGCCATCCGCAGGCTTTGCCTTTCAGGGCCGACTCATAGTCGCACATGGCATCGTGTACTGCGCCGAGGAAGGTGACTCGGCTGTCGAGCGCCGCAACAGCGAGCGAAAGGAATCCGCCTTGTGAAGCCCCCGTCACGCCCAGGCTCTTACCGTTCCATTCGGGCATGGCAGCGATAAAGTCGACACCTCTCACCGCTCCCGTCACAATGCGCCGGTAAGCATTTCGGTACGGATTGTCGAGATTGGTGTCCCAGTAGCCGTCGAGTGCTCCGTTGTGCAGATTGTCGTACACCTTTTGCTCCATGGTGACCGGAATGCCGTGCACGCCGATTTCGAGCACAATAGCCCCTTGGCTGGCGGTCCATACATCACCGCCGTAGGGTCTAACACCGGCTCCCGGCACTCTGAGCAGAGCCGGATATTTGCCTGGTTTCACCGGTACGCAAAGGATGCCGTAGATTCGGCTTCCCGGTTTGTTGTTCACATAGCTTACCTCATAGACATTGACCTCATCGGTGCATCTCTCCGGCAGCAGCCTCTTTTTCACATCCAGTTTATACTGGCGAGCCTCATCGAGCGTCTTTTTCCAGAACTCGTCGAAATCGGCAGGACATTTTGTCTCGGGCATGATTTTCTCTGGCGAGAAGGCCGCCGTGCACATACCGTCGTATTTCTTTCCGTCGACCGTGGCGATGACCTTCAATCGGTAGAATCCCGGTGTCGTCATCTTGCCCGTCCATTTCATGGTGCCGTCTTTCAGCACCACCCCTGTTTTCTTCACCTCGGGATACATATCGGGTCCCGCCTCATAGTCGACGCAGACGTTTTTCAGCAGCGACCCCGATTTCCTTACCTCGACAGCAAACTGAGCTTTCTCACCCACTTGGTAATTCCAATCGTCATGGTCGGGGTAGACGTTGACGACAATGTTGTTGCCCCTTATCTGAGCGAACAGCGCCACCGGCAGCCATACGAGGAGCAGCAGAAAGGTTCTTTTCATCATGATTCCAGCTATTTTTCACCTATTTTAGTCATTCTCATCACTTCCTGTCTCACCACCTCGAGGGTAGAGGTGTCGGTGGCGAACACCGAGTTCAGCCCTTGTGCCTCCTGTGCGGGGTCGCCGGTGTAGTCGTCGCCCACCATCCACTGTTCATGGGCAGGATTGGCGAATCCGCCCCATCCCCAGAAGTTACAGCCGGCGAAGCAGCCGCCATTCTCGGCGTTGTCGCCTACGAGCGAGAAGATGAACTTATAGTAGCCGTCGCGTCCTTTGGTGGAAGCCTCCTTGGAGAACTTGAATCCGTCTCTCGGGTAGCCGAACTCCTCCATGACGAGCGGTTTTTTGAGTTTCTGGCAGATGGCGATATGCTTGTCTATATACTCTTTAGTGTTGTCGCAGCTTCTCTGCAGGTGTTCCACGAGTGAGTCGGGTTTGGCCCATCCCCAGTTATAGGGCCACAGATGGATGTTGCAATAATCGACGTTCTTATCGGCGCAGATGCGCTCATACACGCCGTAGTCGTTCTCGCATCCCCACGATCCCTCGCTGCCGATGGAGATGAGATGGTTGGGGTCAAGGCTCCTTATCAGAGCGGAAGCTTCGGCGAGCCATTTCTCGAAATCGGGGAGCGCCTCTTTGGAGAAAGCCCTGGGCTCATTGCCTATCTGCCACGACATGATGGCCGGGTCGTCGACATATTTTTTCCCCGTGTAGCGGTTGGTGCGTGATATCACATCCTTGACATACTGATAGAAGAGCTGGTGCGCCTTTTCGCAGGAAGCATATTTTGACACAAACTCCATGAAGGCGGGATAGCCATCCTCGTTGGGTCTCGGCGCCACCCCTTCGCCTGCATGCTGCAGGTAGAAGCCATATCCCCCACTCCATTCCCAGGAGTTGTTCAGGTAGAGCACAGCCACCATGTTTCTTTTGCCCATTTCTGCCAACAGATAGTCGAGTCCGTCGAAAATAGTATCATTATACACCCCTGGTGATACTTGGAGCGTGGGTTCCACTTTCGTGGTGACGCCCCTTTCACCGTCGCTTCCCACCAGGATGCGCAGGTTGTCGATACCCATCTCTTTCATGCAGTCGAGCTCACGTGCGAGCCTTTCGCGGTCTCCTCCTTGTCCTTTGCTGGCAAGGATGGCGCCATACCAGAAGTTGGTGCCCACATAATAATAGGGCTTCCCATCGCGCATGAAGTGTCCGTCGTTCACTGTAACGAATCCATTGCGGTCGTTGTCTTGATTGGCACAGGAAGCGGCCATAATCAGTGCAGTCATTGTAAGGAAGAAGTGAAAAAATCTTATTTTCATCATGGTATAGTATTTTCTTTGCAAAATAACGAAAAAAAATGCAAAATAGATAATACTCTCATATCCAACAATGATACTATGAGAAAAAAAAGGGGAAAAGGCCATTGCCTCTTCCCCCTTTTTCAGATGTGTTGCCGAGTATTTTACTTGATACCCTCGAAGAGAGCATCCACGATTTCAGACTCGTACCAGTTGAGTGTCTTGCGGTCGATGAGTCCCATCCACCACAGGCCGTAGGTGCCTCTTGAGCGCATGGCCTTGGTGATGTACTTGGCATACTTGATACGCTCGCCCATGCTCTTGTCCTCGTCGATGGCGCCGAATTCGCCGAAGAAGAAAGGTACGCCCTTGCTTTCGAATGCATTGGCCACGCGGTTCACGATTTCGTCGACTTCAGCCTCGCAGGTGGCATCGAACACTGCGATGTTCCACTCACCGTTGTTGTTGCAGAAGTTGTACGGGTCGTAGCAGTGTATGGAGGCCAGGATGTGGTTGGGGTGCACATCGGCAGGCACGGCGAATCCGGCCAGTTTAGCGGCCGTATGACCAGAGCTGTAGGTATTGACCACCAGGTTGCGGAACTCGTTGTTGCCGCCCGTTGCACGCACGGTATTCACGAAGTCCTGCTCCAGTTTGTTGACCACATCGTAGGCGGCGGGATCGGTCGGGTCGCCCCATGTGTTGTTGGTGTCGAGAATCTCATTGAAAGCCTCGAAGAGCAGTTTGTCGTCATACTTCTGGAATCGTGTGGCAATCTGGTTCCAGAACTTTTGGAATCTTGCACTGATGGTGGTGTAGTTCACAGGGTCGGCGCAGAGCCAGCCGTCGGTGCCCGAGTCGTGCTGAATGTTGAGGATACAGTAGCAGCCCGCATTGAGCACATAGTTTACCACCTCTTCCACACGGTTCATCCATGCATCGTTGATGATGTCGTTCTCATCGGCGTGAGGTCCCCATGTCACCGGCACGCGAATCACCTTGAATCCCTTCTCGGCGATGGCATTGATGATTTCGGGTGTGGTGACAGGCTGTCCCCAGGACGTCTCATAGTCGGTAGGCGTCTTGCCCACCGGGTCCCACCACGAGCCCACGGGGTTGGCGTCGAGCGTGTTGCCCAGGTTATAACCCAGTCCCATGTTCATGACGAACGAGTAAGAACTCTCGAAGGGGTCGTTGGGATCGAGTCCTGTGCCCGACTGCTCAATGTTGATGGTCTTGCTCACGCTGCCCGAAGTGATGGTGATGGAGTTGGTTCTCAGGTCACCCTCGTTCTTGGAGACGGAAACCTTTACATACGAGCGTTTGGTGGCCGAACCATAGCCGGCATGGTTGGAGATGGTCACCCACGACTCGTCGGCAACAGATGCAGTCCAGTCGCCGTCGCAGTCGATGCCAATGATGGCATAGCTGGCGGGTATCTGGAACCTCAGCTGGTCAATGGCAGTAGAATCGCGGAACACATCGAGGAACGTGGCCTTCGGTGCGGCGTTGTCATCGTCGCTGCAGCTCTGCAGAGAGAGCGCAGCCACGAGCATTAAGAGCGGATATATGAAAAATATTTTCTTCATCATTGTTAGGTATTAATAGTTGGTACCCGGTTTACGGTAATAGAGGCGCACGTTGTCCATGAAGAAGCTCACTTTCATGGCCACGGTGCTCTGGTTGATAATCTGCATGCGCACCTCGTCGAGACCGGCAGCCACCACATCGGCATAAGTGCCCTTGAATCCGAGGTCATCGAGACTCACCACATGGCGGTACCATTCCCTCTGCGGCTGCTGGTTGTCGATGTCGCACAGTACCGGATGTGCGAATTTACCCCACATCAGGTTGTAGTCTTCCCAGTCGAATCCGTTGTCGTATTGCAGTTCGCCTGTGGTGGTATGGATGTAGTAGCGAATGTAAGCATTCTTGGGTGACTCAGCGGTAGACTCATCCCACCGTGTGTTGTTGTTGAAGATCTCGCAGGCCAGATAGATATCCTTAGTCGAAGCGTCGGCAGGAATGACGTCGTAGCTCGGGAGGATAAAGAGATTGTGGCCGTTGAATTCAGTTCCCCATTCGCGGATGAAGTAGACCATAGTGCCCCACCACTGCTGGGCCACATTGCCGATATCGAAGGAAGCATACTGTCCGGATGCGGAATAAGGAGGATACTCCTCATCGACCTCCATCAGTTCAGCCGCCGGGCTCCAGCCCAGGTCGGTGCCATAATCGTCGAAATTGAAGAGCATGCAGGCGTAGTTGTAGAACGGCACAGAGACGCTTCCACCCGATGTGGTGAGGGTGAGGTCCTTGCAGCCCACGGCAGGTTCCTTGTCGAAGATGAACGACACCTCGGTATAGGTATCCGACTGGGTGATGTCCTCATAGGGCACCGTAACGTCGCCATAGGTGATGGACTGCACGTCGACCAGTTCAAGACCGCGAATCACCACTTTCTCGCCGTGTACAGGCATCTCGCTCGAGAGGTAAGAGATGACCGGCTGTCCGGGATACTTGTAGAATCCCACATAGGTGGTACCTGCCGCACACTCCACGACGAGGGTACCCTTCTCAAATCCCAGTTCCGGCACGACAAGTCCGAGCACGGACGACGTCTCATACGACTGGTTCAGCTTGTTGAGGTGGTGGTCCTGAAGAACCTCCTTGAAATCAGTCACTTCGACATGATTGCCGCCTGGTGTTTCCCATACGGTAGAATCGAGCTGTGCCGACTCGATGTCGGTGAAGTAGATTTTCTCCACATCCACCAGGTTGAGTCCGTAGAGATAGAGGGAGTCGCCCGTCTCTCTCGGGTAGTCGGCTTTCACCTGCGAGATGGAGGGATACGGTGCGGTGATTTTGAAGGCATAGGTAGCGGTGCCATGAGTGGTCTCCACTCTGATTTCATCTTTCAGGTCGCTGTTGAAGGCGGTGAGCTTGAAGCCATCGGCCTCGGACGGCACCGTCACGATGACGCTGTGGTCGGTGTTCATCATGGGGTTGAAATACACCTCCTGGTCGTTGATATAGACCTTGAGTGTGTGGTCTAGGTTCTTACCGATGATGGCGATAACCTGTCCGGGTCCCGACTTGGTGAACGTGCTGTCGGCCTTTGCGGGGTCGGGCACGCGCACTGCCGTAATCTCAGGTGTGCCGCCGGTAGAATCGTCGTCGGAGCATGAGGTGACCGACAGTTGCATAGCCCCTATCAGCATCATCATGAAGACGCTCCATTTGAAGTTGAAAATATTTCGTTTCATAAATAATCTATTTTGATTAAATGTGATTAAGCAGCCATTTATTCACCGAAGTCATAATTCTGCGGAGCCTCGCGGAAGAAGTGGTTCTGCAGCACGTCGGCCTCGGGATAAGGCATGAAGATATTGGCTTCGCTGAGGGTGACGTGTACTGCGCCGTCGGCCAGTTTCTCACGGAACAGCTTGTCGAGGTCGAACTCGTAGCCGTGCGCCTTGTCCTGCGGCACGCCGTTGAGCGAGATGATATTGCCGTTGGTGTCGCGCATGGAGTCGTTCCAGAGCCGCACCTCGTCGTTCTTGCCGTCGCCGTCGAGGTCATAGTCCCAGACGGTGAAGTACCAGGTACCTGCGGGATAGCAAGTATAGCTGAAGGAGCCGTCCTCATTGAGTCGGAGGTCGCCCTCGCGAATCTCAAATGCGCGGTACTGCTTGTTGTTGAAGAAGTCGAGCATGAACTGCGGACGCCAGCGATACCATGTCACCATGTCGAACCAATTGGCGTTTTCTACACAGAACTCGATACGGCGCTCACGGATGAGCGTGTTGAAGTCGTAAGAGGTGAGCGGCTTTACCTTGGCACGGTTGCGCACTGCATTGATGGCCGCCAGACCCTCGGCGTCGGAGGTGGAGGGTGCGTTGCCCAGGATAGCCTCGGCCTTGATAAGATAGACATCTGCCAGACGCATGATATACGTGTTCATGGGCGAAGCCATCTGTGCCAGGTGACCGTTGCAGTCGGCCTTTGTGCCCACCACGCCTTTCTTCACCTGCACCCAGTTGTGGCTGTAGGTATAGCCGCCCTCGCTTGCCTTGACATAGTCGTAGTGACGTCCCGGTGTGAAGAAGGTTGCGCGCAGGCGGAAGGAGTCGGCCGGTTCCTCGTTGTAGTAGTTGAGCATGTCGACCGATGCGTAGAGGTTACCGCCCCACACATTGACATCGCTCACCTCGGGGAATGCCAGGTCAGAATAGATGGCGTTCATGGCACCCCACTCACCCGAGAGCGGGTCGGCCCAACGCATGGCCAGGATGGTCTCCTCATTGTCGTTGTTGGCATACTTGAACAGATCTTCGTAATTGTCCATGAGGGCGTATTTTCCACTGTTGATGACCTCATCGCAGAGTGCCACCACGCGGTCGAGTGTAGCCTGGTCGCGTTCACCGTCGACCGTGCGGTTGGTCTGCCATCCGCTCTGTGCCAGGAGCACCTTGGCCAGCATGGCTTTAGCGGCATACTTGGAAGGATGATGGTCTACGCCATCCTCGGGAAGCAGCTCGGAGGCTCTTTCCAAGTCGCGGACGATGAATTTAAGCACATCCTCTTCCTTGGTAAGTGGAATGACGGGTAGTTGCGATGCCTGGATATTGTCTTCGAAGACAATCACCTCGCCCCAACTTCTGAGGAGGTAGAAATAGGCGGTAGCCCTCATGAGGTAAGCCTCACCCATGGCAGCATTTTTGGTGGCCTCGGTCACATCTTCGGTGCTGTATTTAGGCACTTCGTCGATGAGCGCGTTGGCCATCGTGACCACCACATAGAGCGAGGACCATGCCAGACCGAGGTCTTCGGTGAGGCCGGTGAGTTGGAAGCGTGCGAACTCTGCGCTCACATAGGGGTTCCACGCGTCGTTGGCACGTTGCGACCCCATACCGAGCATGGCACGGCGGTTGAAATTGAACCAAGCCCTGTTGTAGAGCGGCTCGGTAGCCTTCATCACTGCCGCATCGGAAGAATAGAACGTAGGAGCTGTGTATTGGTTAAGCGGAGTTCTGTCGAGGAAGTCCTCACCGCAGCTGCCCATGGAGAGCGACACTGCTGCCACAGCCATATATTTGAATAGATTCTTTATTTTCATATCTTGAAATCCTTGAAAAATTAGAATGTGAGTTTAAGGCCGAAGTTGTAAATGCGCTGTGAGGGATAACGGTAGTTGTCGAGTCCCTGCAGGATGACGCTCTGTTTCACCGAACCGAGCTCGGGGTCATAGCCATCGTAGCCGGTGATGGTGAAGAGGTTCTGCACGTTAGCATAAACCTGCACCCAGTCGAGACCTATCTTGCGCAGCCAGGGTTTGGGTACGTTCCATGCCAGAGAGAGCGTCTTGAGGCGGATGTAGGATCCATCCTCGACAAATCGGTTCGACACACGGTTGTTGTCGTTGTTGCTCTGTCCGGCTGCACTCACACGCTGTACGGCTGCCGATTCGGAATTGGTGACATAGACATTGGCGATGTCGTTGGCCGACCCGGCTTCGTCGTACATGCCCAGGCGGGCGTAGTTGGCCACCACCGCCATCTTGTTACCCCATCCGAGGGGATCGGTATGGCGCTGACGCACAATATTGTACACATCGTTGCCCACGCTTCCGTTGAAGAAGAAGGAGAGCTCGAAGTCTTTCCATGTGATGACGTTGTTGATACCGAAGGTGAAGTCAGGATTCGGGTCGCCGATTACCTTGCGGTCTTTCTCGTCGATGATGTCATCACCGTTCACATCTTCGAAGATATAGTCGCCCATCCAGACACTGTTCTGTGCGATGGGGAACAGGTTGCCCTCCGTGTCGACGGGACGTGCCACCGGTTTGCGGTTGCCGTTCTGGTCGAGGAGGAACTCACCCAGCTGGTTCTTCTGGTAGAAGTCGTCTTCCTTGGTGTACATGCCAATCACGTTGTAGCCATAGAACTGGCCCACCGGCTTGCCGATTTCAGACAGTGTGTAGACCTCGGTGCCGATTTTGCCCTGGATGGCCGAGCTGGCGCTGTTGAGACTCTTGATTTTGTTGCGGTTGAACGAGAGCGTGAGTCCTGTTCTCCACTGCCAGTCTTTGGAAGTGATATTCACGGTATTGAGGGTGAACTCAAGACCCTTGTTCTCGATGGCGCCGGTGTTGACCCAAGGAGCCGAGATGCCCATATAGTCGTTGTTGATGATATAGGAGGGCAGCGCAGCCTCCATGAGCAGGTTGTCGGTGTTTTTGAGGTAAGCATCGACGATGAACTCGATGCGGTTGTGGAAGAGCGAGATATCGAGACCGGCATTCCAAGCCTTTGTCTCCTCCCACTTCATGTCAGGATTGGGAATGTTTCCGGAATAATAGCCGGTGCCCCATGCTGTGGCGGTATTCTTCATGGCCACACCGTAGGCATAGCTGCCGGAGCTCTGGTTACCCACGAGACCCCATCCGAGGCGGAGTTTGAGGTTGCTGATGAAGGGCAGTTTCTCCATGAACTTCTCCTGCGAGATACGCCAGGCGAGAGCTGCCGAGGGGAAAGTACCCCACCGGTTGTTAGGACTGAAGTTGGACGATCCGTCGGTACGGAGTGTGGCTGTGAGGAGGTATTTCTCAAAGAGGTTGTAATTGATACGTCCGTAGTAAGACTCGATGGCCCAGTCGGCGCCCTGCTCATCGTTGGTGGCAGTAGTGGCGTCGCCCACAGCAATGCTGTGCACAGAAGTGGAGATGTATCCCCTTCTGCTGGAAGAACCTTTGAACCACTCACCCTCCTGCGACTCATGACCGGCCATAATCTGGAAGCGGTGTCCCTTCCACGGCTCGAAGTCGTAGGTGGCGTACTGTTTGAATGACTCATAATAGTTGCGCGACTCGCCATGGGTGAGCAGTGACTCGTTTTTCACCGTACCATATTGGTATTCGGGCGTAAAGTAGTAGGTGTTTCCCCAGCCTTTGCTGCCGCCGTATTCCACACGGAGGGTAAGGCCCTTGATGGGTGTGATGTTGGCGTAGAAGTTGTAGTCGAGCTGCTGGTTCTTTACGTCGTTCTCTTTCATCTGTGCCTCGAAGAGCGGGTTGGAGTAGTAGGTGGCGAAATCGTTGGTCTCAACGAAGCCGTAGCTTCCGTCAGGATTTTTCGGCGCCACATCGGGGAACTGGTTGAGTGCAGTCTGAATCACATTCGACTCATCAAAAGTGATGGTCTGCTTGGTGTCGGCATAGTAGGCGTTGACACCCACCTTGAGCCACTTGGTCACATCGACGTCGAAATTGGTGCGGACGGAGATACGGTCAAATCCGGAACCGATACCAATACCGTCCTGGTCGAGATAACCTCCCGATATAGAATAATGTAAAGCGTTTGAACCGCCGTTGATATTGAGCTGGTGGTTGTGCATGAACGCCGTCTGGAAGAGAACGTCCTGCCAGTCGGTACCTTTGGTGAGCAGGTAGGGATCTTTGTAGTCCTCGCGCTCGCCCCATCCCATGATGCCGGCACGCACATTATAGAAATCAGCATACTGGTAGAGGTCCATCACCTCCAGGGTCTTGGGCAGCTGCTGCCATCCCATGTAGCCCTCATAGGAGAGTTTCGGCTTGCCTTCCTGTCCGCGCTTGGTGGTGATAAGCACCACGCCGTTGGAGGCGCGCGAACCGTAGATAGCGGTGGCCGAAGCATCCTTGAGCACCTCGATGCTGGTGATATCGCTCGGGTTGAGGGTGCTCATCACGCTTGAGTTGTCGCCCGTCTGTCCCGACATGGCGATACCGTCGACCACATAGAGCGGCTCATTGCCGTTGAGCGAGTTGACACCACGAATCTGCACGGAGATACCGCCGCCAGGGGCGCCAGAGTTCTGCATCACCTGCACACCGGCGATACGTCCCTGCATGGCCTGTTCGAGCGACGTGTTGACACCCTGTTTGATCTGTGCCTCGGAGATGGATGACACAGCACCGGTGAGGTCACTTCGCTTCATGGTACCATAACCCACCACCACCACCTGGTCGAGGGTATGTGAGTCTTCAGCAAGTCTGACGTCCACCCGACCGGATTTCGACACTTTCATGCTGTGTGTGGTATAGCCGATATAGGAAATCTCAAGGGTCTGACCGGCTTTCATATCAATGGCGTAGTTACCGTCGAGGTCGGTTACGGTACCCGTACCTGAGCCCTTGATTTTCACTGTCGCTCCAATGATAGGGTCGCCGTTGGTGGCATCGGTGACCGTGCCTTCCACTTTGACATTTTGCGCGAAGGCCGTGAGGGGCAACAGCATCAGAAAGAGAATCATACCCCAGCTTTTGGCCAAAATATGACTTCTCATGCTTTTGCTTTGGTTCATAATTAGTTGTTATTAGGTAAGGTTAGAAGAAAAGGGGGTGGCTGGCTCAGCCACCCCCTTGGATGTTTTTCTATTCTGGATTATTTCTGAACGAACTTCTTGCCGTTCTGGATTACGATACCCTTGTAATCCTTGTTCACGCGTACGCCGGCCAGGTTGTAGATGGGAGCGTTGGCGTTGAACTCGTTCTTCACAGAAACAGTCTGCTGGATGCCGTCAGCCTTCTTCACGAGGTAGATAGCGGTGATGACAAGCGTGGTAGCCTCGCTGGTCTGGAGAGCACACTGCTCCACGTTGGTCATGTCGTGGCCCTCGAAGAGACACTCAAGCGAAGTGATGCCGGCATTGCCCCAAGCGGTAGCATCGGTGCCGCCGATGAGAATCTGAGTGTTGACAGTGGTAGGCTCAGCAAACTCGAACACAATCTTCTCATAGCCCGACCAGTCGGTAGGCTCGGTCTCACCTTTAAGCCATGCGGCCAGGCCACCCCAAGAAACGGAGTTGTAGGTGATGGAACCGTCCTCGTTGTGGGTCAAGGTCTCGGAGTCGTTCCAAGTATAGGTAAAGCGGTCGATGAGGCTCTCTTTCTCACCCTGGGGCTGCGGTTCAACGCTGCCGCCGTCGTTGAGAATGGTGACCTTGGTCACGGTGATGTCGCCGTCGCCATTGAGCAGGAAGGTACCGCCCCAGCCCTGTGAAGTGTAGGCAGCGGTAAGCATATCCTCGGTAAGAGCAAACTCAACATATCCCTTGTTGGTGAGGTCGCTGATAACAGACTCTCTTGCGGAGCCGTCCTCATTGTAAAGAGGAACCTCAGAGAAGCGGAGGTACATGGGTCCCCAGTGGCCCTCGAAAAGCTCCATCTGCCAGTTGGTGGTGGGAGCCGACATATAGATGCGGATCAAATCACCTGCCTTGGCATTGGCGGCCTTGAGCTCAGCACCACCGTCGCTCAGGATGTAAGGCTGATTGGCCCAACCGGTAACGGTAGCAGTGCCTTCCCAAAGCGTGGTCTCGTTGAGAGCGGGAGTGCTTGCAGCATTGAACACATAGCCAAAGCAGCCCAGTTTGGAACCTGTGCAGAAGAAGTAGTAGGTCTTTCCGGCCTCAGCATCAAACTCGAGCGTACCACTATTAATCTTTTCATTTACGATCTTGCCACCTTTACCATCTTCATCGTCAGCGAGGGTTACAACATTGCCATCACCGTCTTTGATGACATAGTTATGCAGATTGGCATCGGGAAGGACCACATCGAGATAATCCTTGTCCTTGCTGTCGTCGTGAACCATCTGAGCGTCGGTAGCATCAATCAGATAGAAAGCCTTGTTGGCATTAAGAACAATACCTATCTGGACAGTGCCGCTGGCTGTGGGTTGGAAAATGTAATAAGAACCATTCTGAGGAAGGTGAGCACTTGTCTTTCCCTCTGCGCAGTTGATTCCGCTTCCTTTGCCGGAAGCAGCCTCGTCTTTGGGGTTGTTCTGTCCGTTCAGCGTGATGGCGCTAAATTGCTCCTTGTCGCCATCGTCGGTGGAAACAGTGACGGTCTGGCCGAAAGCATTGAGATAACCACCTTCGGTAATCTTGGTTGCACCAACTTTCCATCCCTTCATGTCATCACCAAGCGTGAGTTTGGCGTTGGCGGTGGAGATAGACTGGCCGTCCTCATAGCTAGCGCTGTAGTCAAACAGTGCCACTTCCTGAGCGCCTGCTGTCATGGCCATTGCGGCCACGGCAATAAGAGTAAAAAATTTCTTCATACGCTTTAAAATATTTAATTAGGTTATTGATTGATGAATTTTGGTACAAAATTACAACGTTTTGATGATATAGCATAATATAATCTCGTCAAAAACTGATACTTTTTTGATTTTTTTCAGTTTAAATTGTTAAAAATCGGTGAAATGATGCAGAATAGCCCATTTAAAACAGTTTTTTTGCAAAAAATCATGATTAGATACGCTAATTGTGAGCAAGAAAAAGAATAAAGTAAATAAATAATAAAATAAGTTGCTGAATGGTGCGTTTATAAAAAAATGAGTACTTTTGCACTTGAAAGAAGACAATCACTGTAGGCAAAACACAAGCGACATGAGAAAAACCATCATAACAGCCCTGCTGGCCTTTCTTTTCGTTCAGTCGTCCTGGAGTCAGGAACTCCAGGCCAAGGTGAACATCAATCATGCCCAGATACAAGGCACCGATGTCAGTGTTTTTGAAAACCTGCAGGAAACCCTGGAGCAGTTTATCAACGACAAGCAGTGGACCAACCTGCAGTTTCAGAAAAATGAGCGCATCGTGTGCAATTTCAACATCACGGTGACCAAATATGACGCCTCTTCCAACCAGTTCACCTGTACTGCGATGATACAGGCCAATCGTCCGGTTTGGAATTCAGCCTACACCACGACCCTTTACAACAACAAGGACAACGACTTCAATTTTGAGTTTGCCCAGTTCGACCAGTTGGAATTCAACGAAGACATGATTGACAACCAGCTGATAGCCCTCATCGCCTATTATGCCTACCTCATCATCGGTCTCGACCTGGACAGTTTTGCCCCCATGGGCGGTACCGATATCCTGCAGCGCTGCATGAACCTGACCAACAACGCCCAGAATCTGAATTTCCCCGGTTGGAAAGCTTTTGAGAACGACCGCAACCGTTTCGCTATCATCAACGACTACCTGGAAGGTGCGATGGAGCCCTTCCGACAGTTGCAGTACGACTACTACCGCAAGGGACTGGACGAGATGTCGACCAATGTGGACCGCGGCCGTGCCGCTGTGACCACCGCGTTGGAAGAAGGCTTGAAAAAAGCCCATGAGAACCGCCCCATGAGCATGCTCCCTCAGATATGGACCGACTACAAGCGTGACGAGTTGGCCAACATCTACAAAGGCAAAGGCACCCAAAACGAGAAAGAGAAAGTGTACGACATACTGTTCGGCATCAACGCCTCACAGAACAACGCCTGGGAAAAGATAAAACAATAAAGGATAACATGCTGACCCGACTTTATATCAAGAACTATGCGCTCATCAGCCAGATGGACGTGAATTTCTATCCCGGTTTTTCCGTCATCACTGGTGAGACAGGTGCCGGCAAGAGTATCATTCTCGGTGCCATGGGACTGCTGCTCGGCGGCCGTGCCGACACCAAAAGTGTGAAGCCTGGTTGCGACCGCTGTGTGATAGAAGGCCATTTCGACATCAGTTCCTATCCGCTCCAAGCCTTCTTCGAATCTAACGACCTCGATTATGATGCCTCCGACTGCATACTGCGCCGCGAGTTATCGTCGGCCGGCAAAAGCCGTGCCTTCATCAATGACACCCCCGTCACCCTGTCAGTAATGCGCGAACTGGGCGAGCAACTGATTGACATACACAGTCAGCACCAGAACCTGCTGCTGAAGAAAGATGATTTCCAGTTGGGCGTGGTGGACATCATCGCACAGGACAAACCCCTGCTCGATACCTATTCTGCCGCCTGGAATACCTATCGGGAAGACGTGCGCAAATTGGAACGTCTGCGTGAGGATATTGCCAAAAGTCAAGAGAATGAAGACTTCCTGCGTTACCAGCACCATGAACTGGACGAAGCCCGTCTGCAAAGCGGCGAGCAGGAAGCCTTGGAACAGGAAAGCGAGCTTCTGACCCATGCCGAAGAGATAAAGACCGCCCTTTATGAGGCTGACAGTCAGCTCAGCGACGAAGGAGGCGTAGTGGAAATGCTGCGCACCGTGAGCCATGCCCTTGACCACCTGCAGACGCTCTTACCCACCATCAAGGAAACCGCCGAGCGGTTGGACGCCTGTTATGTAGAACTGAAAGACATCGGGAGTGACATCAACCGCGAAGCCGAAAGCCTGGAGGTGAATCCCCACCGCTTGGAGGAAGTTGACACCCGCCTTGACACCATCTACCGCTTGCAGCAGAAATTCCATGTCAGCACGGTAGAAGACTTGTTGCGGCTTCGTGACGAGTATGCCCGGCAGATTGAGCAGATAGACCACAACGACGACATGCTGGCCGAATACGAGTCGGCCGTCAAACGGTCGCAAGCCCGTTGTGAGGAATTGGCCAAAGAGCTTCATGCCGTTCGGCAGAAGGCGTCGAAGAACATCGAGAAAGAGACCGTGGCCCGCTTGATACCCCTCGGTATCGCCAATGTGCGCTTTGAAGTGCGCATCAGCACCAAGCCCTTGAGCCATGACGGCAGCGACAAGGTGGAATTCTACTTCAGCGGCAACAAGAGCATGCCCCTGCAGCCCCTTACGCAAGTGGCTTCAGGAGGTGAGACAGCCCGCGTGATGCTCACTCTTAAAGCACTGATTAGCAATGCTGTACAGCTTCCGACTATAGTTTTTGATGAAATAGATACCGGTGTGAGCGGCAAGGTGGCGGAAATGATGGCACACATCATGGAGGAGATGGGACACGACGGCCGCCAGGTGATCAGCATCACCCATCTGCCCCAGATTGCCTCGCGCGGAAAGACCCACTACCGTGTTTATAAAGAAGACAATGAAGATGTTACGGAGAGCCACATGGTACAGCTGCAAAGCGCTGAGCGTATCGATGAGATAGCCCAGATGCTGAGTGGCAGCGATGTGACAGCGGCCGCCCGCGAGAACGCCTTGGCTCTTCTCTCCAAAAAATGAATTTTAATCAAACAAGGATGAAAAAAATATTTTTCGCACTATTTGCAGCCCTCACCCTGCAGGTGTCGGCCCAACCCGGACCGGTGAAGAATGTAGGCAAATCTGTGTTCACACTTACCACCTTTAAGGCCGACGGCTCTTTGCTCGCCTCCAGCCATGGTGTATTTGTGGGCAATGACGGTACTGCCGTAAGCGACTGGACACCCTTTGTGGGCGCTGAAAAAGCTGTGGTAATAGATGCGTCAGGAAAAAAGATGGATGTGACCGACATCGTGGATGCCAATGAGATATACGACATGGTGAAATTTCATGTGAACGGCAAGACCACAGGTGCCTCCCTTTCAGCCGAGGCCCAAGTGCCCGGTACGGCCATTTATCTTGTAGACTATGCTGTGAAAAAGCCCAACATCATAACCGGCAAGGTGACCAAAGCGGAGACCTTCATGGACCACTACAACTACTATGTGGTGGATATGGATATCCCCGAGAATGTAGTAAGCTGCCCGCTTGTAAGCGGCAACGGACAGGTAATCGGTCTACTCCAGACCACCCGCTCAGGTGAGCTGCATGCCGCCGATGTGCGCTATGCACAGGATTTTCAAGTGAACAGCCTGACTGCCAACAGTCCTATCTTCCGCCGCTGCAACATCCCCGTTGCCCTGCCCGACGGAAAGGATGACGCCCAACTAGCCTTGATGCTCAGCGCCCAAGGCAGTGATGAG
Source organism: uncultured Prevotellaceae bacterium (assembly GCA_900318915.1). GTDB lineage: Bacteria > Bacteroidota > Bacteroidia > Bacteroidales > Bacteroidaceae > Prevotella. The sequence goes on from ONMI01000044.1 coordinate 19,005, forward strand.
TCGAAATATCTTCAGACGGTTGAAAATTTCATACAGAAATTTCCCAAAGAGACAGAAGGATATACCTCTCGTGCGCAGATACACGTGAACAAGGGAGAATTCGACGCCGCCAAGGCCGATATGGAAAAAGCCATCCAAGTGGCGGAGAACAAGGCCGATGCCCACTACCGCTATGCCAACTTGATTTATCAGAAAGAGGTGTATCTCAGTGACAAACCCTACGAAGCCTGGAGTCTGGACCGCGCCATGGAAGAAGCCCGTGAGGCCGACCGCATCGACCCACAGCCCATCTACCGCCATCTGCAGGCCCAAATTCTCTACACCAAAGGTTCCTATCAGGAAGCCTACGACCTCTTTACCGCTTTGACGCAGACGGAGCTCCGCAATCCGGAACTCTTCTATGAGGCCGCCCAATGCAAGACCCAGCTGGGGGCTGACAAAAGCGAAGTGCTCGCTTTGCTTGACAGTGCGGTGGTGAACTGCCCCAAGCCTTATACCAGTTCAGCTGCTCCCTACCTGCTGGCCCGCGCCGTGGCCTTCGACGAAGCCGGTCAATACCGCAAAGCCGTGGCCGACTACAACCAATACGACACCCTGACCTACGGCAGGAGTAATGCCGAATTCTATTTTCAGCGCGAGCAGTGTGAAGTGAACGCCAAGATGTTCAAACAGGCGCTCGACGATATTGACCATTGCATTTATCTGAGTCCGCAAGACGTCGGTTTCCATGCAGAAAAAGCTTCGCTGCTGCTCCGGCTGAATCAAAACGATGAAGCCACTGCCGCAGCCGACCAGTGTCTGCTACTGGATGAGAAATACAGCACTGCCTATGTGATAAAAGGCGTGGCGCAGATACAGAAAGGCAACAAAAAAGCAGGTCTGGCACTGCTCAACACCGCCAAGGAAATGGGCAATGAACAGGCACAGACGCTGCTGGATAAGTATAAATAGGCGGCTATTTCACTACCCATGTCTCGCCGGCCTCCTGGAGGCTGCCGTCGGGCTGCCAGTATAGCGCCGAATAGACACGCTGCACTCCGTCGCGGGCAATGTAATGGCTTAGGATGCGTTTCTTCTCGCGGTCCACTTCAGGATTGTATATATCACGGAAGTTAGGCGAGCAGATGAATTTCCCCTCATCAGGATTAAAGAGCCATGCGTCGTAGAGTACAAAATGCTGGTCGCTCACAGGCACCCACCCCAGGCAGATAAGCACATCGGTATGGCCGTCGAAATTGATGTCGGTCTGCCATACCTCGCCAAAGGTTTTCAGCATGTCAGGGGGATAGCCTTCCGTGCGGCCCTCCAAGACCTGGATGGTCTTGCCTGCTTTGTTGTTGACTGTGGCTTCGTAGCCTGGACCGGGATCTTGGCTGTCCATGTCGAATGTTCTTACACTCACATTGAATTCCTCACTGTTGGTGGGATCGTCCTCTTCGTCTTCCAATTGAGCAGCAGAAGAATCTGCAGTCTGTACTGCGACGGGCTGTTCGCTATCGGTGGATGCTGCCGATGCTTTTTCTTCGGTTTCAGACGTCTTGCTTCCACAAGCCGTCAGCGCAAAGCAAACTGACAAGACTAAAAATAAAATACTTTTTTTGTTCATACTGAATAGTTTTAGCATAATTTTCTGCAATATTACTAAAATAATCCCGTATTTCGTTATCATTTCGTGAAATAGCCTTGTCTTTTTGTGGAAAAATGCTATTTGAAAACATTCAGAAAGCATCTCAAAGCAAAAATCTTGCTTTGGAAAAAAGTAAAATGTGAATTATTTGGTTGTTTCCAAAAAAAAGACTAATTTTGCAGCCGAAAATGGAATCGGGTGTTTTTTACCTCCATTACGGTTCCGTAGCTCAGCTGGATAGAGCAACTGCCTTCTAAGCAGTAGGTCTTGGGTTCGAGCCCCAACGGAATCACGAGGCTGTAAGGTACTGAATTTCAGTGCCTTACAACCAAAAAAACAAAGAGAA
>ONMI01000062.1 GCA_900318915.1 uncultured Prevotellaceae bacterium
GAAGCCGACGGAGAAAAAGGCGATATAGCCAATATCGTGAACAAGGACAACCTCGAGGCGGCCAGCCATGTGATGCTCGCACCGGGAGTGGGAAAGGGCAAGACGCTCTATAATGCCATCAACTCCTTCCGTACACGGATCCTCGCCATGGTCAACGACCCCGCACAGCGGGAAATCATCGGCGGCAATCTCTCTACCGACGTGCCCAAGAACGCCAAGGGCCTGGGCAAGAATTGGCAGGAATATATGTTCGAGGATATGCCCGTGGCGGCTGCCGTCACCCTGCTGTCCAAACTGCAGAATGATGTGCGCTATGCCGAGGGCGAGGTACTGCATTCTCTGGTGGCCAACATCGGTATCAAGGATATCCGCGTGAACAAACTCGACGCTTTCGTCATACCCAACAAGACCACGCTCTATCCGGGCGAGCAGCTCACCGCCAATATCGTGATGGCGGCCATCGATACCACGCAGCAGCCCGAAATCTATGTCAATGGTACAAGAATCAACACCCGCAACGGCACCTACACCTTCTCGGCAGGCGGTGTGGGCGAACACCAGTTCAGCGGATATATCCTGATGCAGAACGCCGACGGCGAGACCCTGCGGCGCGACTTTACCCAGAAGTACAACGTCATCTCACCGCCCAGCGGAGCCACACTGGCTGCTGACCTGATGAATGTGCTTTATGCCGGATTCAAAAACCCCATCAGCGTGAGTGTGCCGGGCGTGCCGCAGAATGCCGTGTCGCTCTCTATGACGGGAGGCTCGCTCTCATCGACAGGAGGCGGACACTATATCGCCGTGCCGGCTGCTGTGGGGCAGGACGTGACCTTCACCGTGTCGGCCACCGACCAGGGCAAGAGCCGCACCATGGGCTCGTTTGTCTTCAAGGTGCGTAAACTGCCCGATCCTACCGCCTATATCGCAGTGGGTACCGACCGCTTCAAGGGCGGCGGATTGAGCAAGGCGTCGCTCATGGGCGTGAACAGCCTCAAGGCGGCCATAGACGACGGACTGCTCGACATCGAATTCAAGGTGGTGAGTTTCGAAACCGTCTTCTTCGACAATATGGGCAACGCCGTGCCCCTGGCATCCAACGGCGCCGCCTTCTCTGAAAGACAGAAAGAGTATTTCCGCAAACTCTCCCGCAACAAGCGGTTCTACGTGTCGAGAGTGTCGGCCATCGGTCCCGACGGCATCACACGCAACCTGCCGCAGGCCATGGAGATTATCGTGAAATGACGGCATGAAGGTTAATAGGTAACACAGAAGAAAACAACGTAGCAACTGACAATATGAGACGCATATCCCTTATCCTGCTGTTGATGTGCCTGGCCATGCAGATGGCGGCACAGCCACAGGCCCGCAGAAGACAGCAACAGGAAAAGAAAACACAGTCGAACGCCAACAATATGACCACACGGGCGCGCATCGCCTTCCCCACCATGGCCCCCATGTCGGAAGATGTGGTGTGGCGGCGCGATATCTACCGCGAGGTGAATCTGGAGGACAAGGCCAATGCCGGTCTCTACTATCCCGTGGAGCCGATGGGCACGCAGATGAACCTCTTCACCTATCTTTTCAAACTGATACTCCACGGCGACGTGAAAGCCTATGAGTACCGGCTCGACGGCAATGAGGTGTTCACCGACTCGGCGCGCATCAAGACAAAGGCTTTCCTCGACAACTACCACATCTACTATGAGCGCCGCAACGGAAAGGTGTATATCGACAACAGTGATATTCCCTCGAGCGAGGTCACAGCCTACTATCTGAAGGAAAGCGCCTACTATGATCAGGGCACGGCCACCTTCCACCGCAAGGTGGTGGCACTCTGCCCCATCATGAAGCGTACCGACGACTTCGGCGACGGCACCACGGCCTATCCGCTGTTCTGGGTGAAGTACGACGACATATCGCCCTTCCTCAGCAAGCAGACCATGATGACCAGCGATGTGAACAATGCCGCCGTGATGAGTGTGGACGACTATTTCACCATGAATATGTACAAGGGCAAAATCTACAAGACCACCAATATGCTCGGACGGACCCTTGCACAATATTGCCCCACCGACTCGGCCATGGCCAATGAGCAGAAACGCATCGAGCAGGAACTGACCGATTTCGAGACCAATCTGTTCGGCAAGAACGAGCAGAAGAACGACTCTACCGACAGTATCGCCGCAGCAAGCAAAGAGGAGAAGAAGGCGGCCAAGAAGAGCGCCCGGAAAACCCGTCGCAGCAGCGGTGAGAAGAGTGTGAAGAAGTCTCGTTCCGACCGTCCGTCTTCTTCGGGTGTGGCGCCCGCAAGGGTGTCGGTGCGCAGAGAGCGTCATTGACATCAACTTAACATCACCCCTGCCTATGAGAAAATGTCTTTTCCTACTCCTCGTCCTGGCAGGCCTTATCGCCCCAACGGTAGGCCGCGCCCAGGTGAAGCTGGGCTTGAAGGGCGGTTTCAACTTGACCCGCCTGGACATGAACGAGGAGATTATCGACAGCAAGAATCGAAACGGTTTCTATTTCGGACCTACCCTGAAAGTGACGCTGCCTCTCTTTTTCGGTTTCGATGTGTCGGCACTCTATGACCGCCGCGAAATGAGAGTGGGCGACGCCGCTGAGAAGGTGAAACAGGAGATGGTGACCGTGCCGCTCAACGTGAGGCTCAACCTGGGCAACGAGCGGCAGATAGCCGGTGTGTTCTATGCCGGCCCGCAGATTGCCTTTAACATCGGCGACCGGCATAAGGTGGTCGATGAGGCCCGCGAGTGGAAATTCAAGGACTCCAACTTCAGCCTCAACTTCGGCGCCGGTGTCATGCTGGGAGGCGTGCTCCAGGCCACGGTCAACTATAATCTGGCTTTGGGCAAGACGGCCGAGGTGAACAACGGCGTGGTGACCGACGCACTGCACAAACTGGAAAATATCGAAGCCAAGACCAATGCATGGCAATTGGGACTGGCGGTCTTTTTTTAGGTCATGAGCAAGTTTGCGGAGGTTCTTCTGCCCCTTGCCGTAAAGGGAACATTTACGTATGCCGTGCCTGACGGACTGACATCGTCTGTGGGGTGCGGCTTTCGTGTGTCGGTACCCCTGGGCAAGTCGAAAATCATCACCGGCATCGTGGTGGAACTACACGACCGGCAACCTGCGTTCAGATGTCGCGACATCATCGCTGTCGTCGACAGCCAACCTGTGGTGCTGCCCCAGCAATGGCGCCTGTGGCGGTGGATAGCCGACTACTACATGGCCACGGAGGGCGAAGTGCTCAATGTGGCGCTGCCCGCCGGCCTGAAGAATGAAGAGAACTATCGCCCGCGCTATGAGACCTGCGTGACACTGACCGATGACTACCGGAGTGAGGAGGCCTTGCACCGGGCGCTCGACTCACTGCACCGCTCGGCGCAGCAGCAGAAGGCTTTCATTACATTCCTCTCCCTCTCTCACTGGGACACGCTCGAAGGCGACACCTGCAGGCAGGAACCGGCCGATGTGACGCGCGACGAACTGCTCAATGCCTCGCTCTGCCGCCCCGCGGCCGTAAAGGCGCTCGTCGACAAAGGCATTCTGGGGCTCTATCAGCGTGAGGTGGGACGCATTGGCGGCTACGCCGGCGAGCAGGTACCGCTCAAACCGCTCAACCGCTGGCAGGAAGATGCCTACAACAGCATTCTCATGCAGCTCTACAAGAAAAATGTGGTGCTGCTGCATGGAGTCACCTCCAGTGGAAAGACCGAAATCTACATCCATCTCATACAGAAGACTCTGCAGGAAAAGAAGCAGGTGCTCTACCTCCTGCCGGAGATAGCGCTTACGGTGCAGATTACCCATCGCCTGCAGCGGGTTTTCGGTGATGAATTGGGCATCTATCACTCCAAGTACAGCGACGAGGAAAGGGTGGAGATATGGCAGAAACAACTCTCCACACAGCCCTACGGGGTCATCCTGGGGGCCAGGAGCGCAGTGTTTCTGCCTTTTCAGAATCTGGGCCTGGTCATTGTCGACGAGGAGCATGAGACATCGTTCAAGCAGCAAGACCCGGCACCGCGCTACCATGCCCGCTCGGTGGCTATCATGATGGCGGCCATGGCCGGTGCGAAGACCCTGCTTGGAACGGCCACCCCCTCGATGGAGAGTTATTACAATGCCGAGACGGGCAAGTATGGACTCACTACACTGACCCACCGCTACCAGGACCTGTGCCTGCCGGAGATAGAGGTGGTGGATGTGGCCGACCTGCGGCGCCGCAAGATGATGACGGGACCTTTCTCGCCCCAACTGCTGGCTGCCATACGGGCTTCGCTGGCCAGCAAAGAACAGGTAATTCTCTTCCAGAACCGCAGGGGTTTTGCTCCGATGATAGAGTGCAAGACGTGTGGATGGGTGCCCAAGTGTGAGCACTGCGACGTGTCGCTCACCTATCACCGCCGCATGAATGTGCTCACCTGCCATTATTGCGGGGCTACCTATAGGGTGCCGGTGGCCTGCCCGTGCTGTGAGGAGAAGCAGTTGCACGATGTGGGCTACGGCACGGAGAAGATAGAAGACGACATACGCGAACTCTTACCCAAAGCCTCCATCAGCCGTATGGACCTCGACACGGCCCGCACCCGCTCGGCCTATGAGCGCATCATCAACGATTTCTCCGCCGGGCGCTCCGACATCCTTATCGGCACACAGATGGTGAGCAAAGGCCTCGACTTCGACCATGTGGGAGTGGTGGGCATACTCAATGCCGACAATCTCTTTCAGAAGCCCGACTTCAGGGCTTATGAGCAGGGCTTCCAGATGATTGTGCAGGTGAGCGGACGCGCCGGCCGCAAGGGGAAGCAGGGCAAGGTGATTCTGCAGACGAAGCATCCCGATATGGAACAGATAGGGCAGGCGGCCGCCAACCAGTTTGAGGCTTTCTACCAGCAGGCGAAGGGCGAGCGGGCCTATTTCCGCTATCCTCCCTTCAGCCATGTGGTGTACGTCTACCTGAAACACCGCGACGAGCCGGTGATAGAGGCCGCCGCAGCACAGTTGGCCGCCATGCTGCGCCATGTGTTCGGTGAGAGAATCCTGGGGCCCGACAAACCGCCCGTGCAGCGGGTCAAGACACTCTTTATCAGGAAAATCGTGCTCAAGATGGAAAAGGGCCAGGACATGAAAAAAATGCGGGAATGCCTGCTGCAGGCCCGCGAGGCCCTTGTGCAGGATTCCCGATTCCGTATGGTGCAGGTCTACTTCGATGTAGACCCGCTATAGCCGTTTCTCTTAGATTTTAATCTCCACGCCTACGCCTACCACTTTATTGGTGCGGGTGTAGTCGTTGTGCGTCGAGTGGTTGGTGACGGCTGGAGCTACGTCTTGCTTGTAGGTGTCGTAGTTGGTCTGGAAGTAGGCGGCATTCACCTTCACCTTATCGCTGATCTGGTAGCCCACACCCAGTCCGAAGGTGTAGCTGCTCACCACAAACGACATGTCGTTCATGTATTCATCGCTCAGACCGTAGTTGGTCTTCTGAAGACCGCCGCTCACCTGCAGCTTGTCGGTGACGTCCCATTCCACACCACCGTTCAGCTCCCAGGTGTTGCCGTCGAGCTTCTTCTCCTCGTGGTTGTACCAATGGGCCGACTTGTCGAAGAACAGGTGGTAGCCGGCTCCCACACGCACAGTGGGCAGAATGGACCATTGGGCACCTACCGAGAGCAGGGCAGGCTGGTCTTCGGGCACACTGCTACCGTCACGGTATTTGTTCACGGCGGCTATCTGGTGGGCCTCTTTCACCGTAGAGCTGTTCTTCATGCGCATGCGGGTCTTGAACTCATATTTGGCGGCAAAGTTGAAAGCACCTATCTTGTAGTCGACACCGACAATGGGGGCTATGCCCACACCGGTCTGGTCGGACATCAGGCTCACTCCCTCGCGGTAGGTCTCCAGGGTCTGCAGACTGGTTTGGGTGCCCTCCAGCTGGGCCTTGGCAGCCTGAGCTTGGGCCAACTGCGTGGTCAGGGTCTCCGGAACCGGCACACCAGCGGCCTTATATTGGGCGATGCCGGCTTCCAGCTGGGCAATGCCCTCTGTGTATTGCATGATGCCGCCGGCTATCCTGGCATTGGCATTGTCGAGGAAAGTACCGAAGGGAACGGCACCGGCAGCGGTGTTCACCATGATGTTGCTGAGTCTGGCCTTGTAGGAGGCGGTTCCGTAGAGCAGGCGGGCTCCACCATATACAGAAAGGTTCTCGGTCACTTTATAGGCGGCGCCAAGGGTGAAACCGAAGTAGTATTGCTTGCCGCGCATGTAGCCGTCTACATCGTAGCCGGTGGCTCCAAGCGGCTGCAGCGAACTGGCAATGGCTGCCACGGCGCTCTCGAACGAGCCGATGCCGTTGGAGAACTCGCACTTGCCGCCGCCGCCGGTCACGGCAATACTGGCCTGAAAGCTCCATTTGCCTTTGTTGTAGGCAGCCTGTAGCGAAGGAATGATGGGGGCCACGGCCTTGCCCTCGAATTCTTTGATGGTCTTGCCGTCATTCCTCATGCCCAGCGCAAAGTCGGGGTTGGTGGTCGTGATGGTGCGTGTCTGTCGGGCATACTGCCAGTTGAAACCTATATGGAAACCTTCGTTGAGGAAGATGACGCCGGCTGGGTTGGTATACACACCGTCGAGTCCGATGGCCGCATCGCGGGCCGGATTGCGCAGGAAGTGAACGCTCTGATTGGTGTTGGTTAAAATACCTCCCGCAAAGACAGGGAATGAGATAGTGGAAACAAAAATAGCAATGGCTAATTTTAATTTGCTCATAATTTTAAAAAATGTTTATGAAATTGTTTGCAAAAGTAAGTAAATTGTTCTAAATTTCGGATATCGGGTCTTATGCTTTAACATCCGTTAACCGAAAACCTTTGCACTCCTGCACTCTACACTTCTATACTTCTGCACTCTTATCACTGTTGTCCTTATTGCCGCTCTCGGTCTCTCCGGCCGGTTCCTGCTCTACCGGTTTCGTGGTGGCTTTGGGATACTGGATGCGGGTATGGTACATGGCCTTCAGTTTCTCAATGAGCACTTGCTTGGCCAGCGTGATGTCGCGGAAGGTGATGGGGCTCTCGGCGAAGAAACCCTCCTGCACCTGGTTGTCGATGATGGTGTTCACCATCTTGCTGATGTTCTCTTCGGTGTATTCCTTGAGTGAGTGCGAGGCGGCCTCCACCGAGTCGGTCATCATCAGGATGGCTTGCTCGCGGGTGAAGGGGTTGGGGCCTGGATACATGAATGCCGCCTTGTCGACCACTTCGTCGGGGTGGGCATTCTGGTATTTGATGTAGAAATACTTGGTGGTGCCCAGTCCGTGGTGAGTGAGGATGAAGTCTTTTATCACATTGGGCAGATTGTATTGCTCGGCCAGTTTCTGCCCGTCGAGCACATGGTTGATGATGATGCTGGCACTCTCTTTCTCCGTGATGTTGTCGTGAGGGTTCACGCCGGTCTGGTTCTCGGTGAAGAACACGGGGTTGTTTACCTTGCCGATGTCGTGGTAGAGGGCTCCGGTCCTGACGAGTGAGGAGTCGGCATCGATGCGGTTGGCTATTTCTGCGGCCAGATTGCCCACGTTGATGGAGTGGGAGAAGGTGCCCGGTGCCACCTCGCTCAGACGGCGGAGAATGCTGTTGTTGGTGTTCGACAGCTCGATGAGAGTCACGTTGGAGGTGAAGTCGAAGGCTTTCTCCACCAGTGTCATGAGCGGGTAGGCCACCAGCGACAGGATGCCGTTGAAGAGGAAGCTGATATACCCTTGGGCTTCGCGCCGTGTAGGCACAAAGCGGAAGGTCTGCATGAGCTGTTCTATATAATAGGTTATCGCCATGGCCAGGGCCACGAGAATGGCGGTCTTGAGCAGTTGGGCGCGGCTCGACATGTCTTTCAGGCTGTAGATGGCCACCATGCCGCCCACAAGCTGAGTGGTGAAGAACTCGAAGGGATAGGTGAGCACGATGGTGCAGATGACGAGCAGGGTGACGTGGGTGATGAAGGCGGTGCGCGAGTCGAAGAACACCCGTGTCATGATGGGTACGATGGCGAAGGGAAGTATGTAGACATCGATGGGGGTATAGCGCTGAAAGAGCAGTGCCATCAGCGGAAAGATGAGCAGCAGCGTGTAGAAGAGCAGCATGTGGCGCAGCTTCACGGTATAGTCTTCCTTGAAGAGGTTCAGGTAGACGGTGAGCAGGCCCAGGAAGAGCATCACCAGGAGTGCCTGCCCCAGACGCTTGGTAAGCACCTGCTTGCCGATGAGCTCCTCGCCCTTGAGTTTCTCCTCAAACGACTTCAACTTCAGATAGGAGGTCTCGTCCACTATCTGGCCGTGGTCTATAATCTTCTCGCCTTTGGCCACATCGCCCGCATAGCGTGCTATGGTGGCGAACATGTCTTTCAGCTCGGTCTCGCATTTCTCCTCGTCGCGCTCCAGGTTGGGCACCAGATACTCTTCTATGCCGAGTGCCTTGAGGGCCTCTTGCTGCTGCTTGATGTGCTCGTCCATGAAGAGCTGGTTGTAGAGATGGCTCAGCACCCACAGGTCGTTGATGTCGGTGGTGAGCACGGTCTTCGTCTTGCCTTTGGTCTCTATCACGCTTATCTCCGTGCCGCCGGTCACCTTCGCCTTCTCGTCGTCCGAAATCACCCCTTTCGAGTAGAGCGCATGCAGACGGCGTTTCAGCGGGTCGATGAGTGCCAGCAGCTCGGGCTTCTGGCTCTTCTCGATGGCGGCCGCAATGTCGGCCGACACTTTGTCGGCGGTGTTCTCGTTGAGATTGTAATAGGGTTTGAACTCCTCCAGGATGCTGAGGCTGTCGGCCCGCACGTCTTCCTCTGAACGGAGAATGGGAAAACTCTGGTCGGCTATCACGGCCGTGCCCGACCAGGGCTTCTTCTCTTCATAATTGGGCAATACGGCTCCCCGCTCCTTGGGCAGGAAACAATAGATGAGGTAGGTCACTGCCACGATGAGCAGAAACTGTATGAAGTAAAGACGCTTTTTGCTGCCATTGTATAAAAATCCCATAGCACAATCGTTATATATGGTTTCAAACGGCGAAGATACAAAAAAAAACGGAATATGATGGCCGGTGCCCCCAAAAATTGCCGGTGGCACCGGCCATTTGGCTTTATGCGTCCTTGTCAGGCGGGTTTTATGTCTCAGAGTGTTCCTTTTATGTCCCAAAAGGAGGATAAGAGTGGAAAAAGCGCCAAAAGCAGTCGATTTTAGAAAATTATATGTAATTTTGCACAAAATTGCAAATCATGACAGAAAGAAAAGTAAGAGTAAGATTCGCTCCGAGCCCTACAGGACCGCTGCATATTGGTGGTGTGCGCACAGCACTTTTCAACTATTTGTTTGCCAAGCAGCATGGAGGCAGCATGGTGCTCCGTATTGAGGACACCGACTCCAACCGTTTCGTTCCCGGGGCCGAGGAGTATATCATAGAATCGTTCAAGTGGCTGGGCATCAAGTTCGACGAGGGCGTGTCCTTCGGCGGACAGTATGGCCCCTACCGGCAGAGTGAGCGCCGCCCCATCTACAAGAAGTATGTAGACCAGCTCATCAGCGAGGGCAAGGCCTACTATGCCTTCGACACCCCGGAGGAACTGGATGCCAAGCGCAAGGAGATAGCCAACTTCCAGTACGACGCCCGCACCAGAGGCATGATGCGCAACTCGCTCGTTATGTCGGCCGAGGAGGTGGAGAACCTCATCAGCGAGGGACACCAGTATGTGGTGCGCTTCAAGGTGGAGCCGGGACGCACCGTGCTGGTGAACGACCTGATACGCGGCGAGGTACGCATGCAGAGCGACATCATCGACGACAAGGTAATCTACAAGAGTGCCGACGAGTTGCCCACCTATCACCTGGCCAACATCGTTGACGACCACCTCATGGAAATCACCCATGTGATACGCGGTGAGGAGTGGATACCCAGCGCACCGCTGCACGTGCTTCTGTACGAGGCTTTCGGATGGACCGATACCATGCCGCGCTTCGCACACCTGCCCCTGCTGCTCAAGCCGGAAGGAAAGGGCAAACTGTCCAAACGCGATGGCGACCGCCTGGGATTCCCCGTCTTCCCCTTGGAGTGGCACGACCCCTCTTCGGGCGAGGTGTCGTCGGGCTTCCGCGAGAGCGGCTACTTCCCCGAGGCCGTGGTCAACTTCCTCGCGCTGCTGGGATGGAACCCCGGCACCGAGCAGGAAATCATGTCGATGGAGGAGCTCATCTCACTCTTCGACCTGACCAAATGCTCCAAGTCGGGCGCCCGTTTCGACTATCAGAAGGGCATCTGGTTCAACCATGAGTATATTCTCAAGAAGAGCAGTGAGGAGATAGCCCAGCTCTTCGCCCCCATCGTGGCCGGCTATGGCGCCGAGGAGCCCATGGAGCGTATCGTGAAGGTGGTGGCTATGATGAAAGACAGGGTCAACTTCGTCAAGGAACTATGGCCGCTCTGCTCGTTCTTCTTCTTCCCGCCGCAGAGCTATGACGAGAAGACGGTGCGCAAGCGCTGGAAGGAAGACTCGGCACAGGTGATGGGCCAGCTGGCAGAGGTGTTGGAAGGCCTCACCGACTTCTCGCTCGAGAACCAGGAGCGGGTGGTGATGCAGTGGGTGGCCGACAAGGGCTACAAACTGGGCGATGTGATGAATGCCTTCCGGTTGGCTCTCGTGGGCGAGGGCAAGGGACCGGGCATGTTCGACATCTCCGCCTTCCTGGGCAAGACAGAGACCCTCTCCCGTCTGCGCAGGGCCATCGAGGTCTTGAAGTAATATAGTTAAGGTGGGAATACTGCCTTTAATATCAAACAGAATTAATAGAACTCACCTATTCCGGAATCTACGTGTACAACATCATAATTTATGCTTATCTGATTGGAGTGGCCATATACAGCCGTTTCAATGAGAAGGTGCGCAAGATGTGGCGCGGTGAGCGCGACGCATTCTCGGTGCTCAAAGAGAAAGTGGACCCCAAGGCTCAGTATGTGTGGTTTCACGCCGCCTCGCTGGGCGAGTTTGAACAAGGACGCCCGCTGATGGAGAAGATGCGCGCGTCGCATCCGGAATATAAGATTCTGCTCACTTTCTTCTCACCCTCGGGCTATGAGGTGCGGAAGAATTATGAGGGGGCCGACATCATCTGCTACCTGCCGCTCGACACGCCTCTTAATGCGCGTAGGTTCCTGCGGCTCATACGGCCTGTGAAGGCCTACTTCATCAAGTATGAGTTCTGGTACAACTATCTGCACATTCTCAAGCACCGGAATGTGCCGGTCTACAGTGTGTCGAGCATCTTCCGTCCGGGCCAGATATTCTTCCGGTGGTACGGCCGGCAGTATGCCCACGTGCTGAAGTGCTTCACCCATTTCTTCGTGCAGAATGCCGAGAGCAAGCAGTTGCTCCGCACCATCGGCATAGAGAACGCCAATGTGGTGGGCGACACGCGGTTCGACCGTGTGCTGCAGATACGCGACGCCGCCAAGGACCTGCCGCTGGCCCAGGCTTTCGGACGCGACTACAAGGTGTTCGTGGCGGGGTCGAGTTGGCCGCCCGATGAGGAAATCTTCATCCCTTATTTCAACCGGCAGCCTGAGTGGCGCATGATTATCGCCCCGCATGTGATAGGCGAGGACCATCTGGCCAAGATAGAGCGCATGGTGGAGGGAAAATGTGTGCGGTACACGCAGCTGAAGGATGCGGCCGAACTGGCCGACGCCCGCTGTCTTATCATCGATTGCTTCGGCCTGCTCTCCAGTATCTACCGCTATGGGCAGGTGGCCTATGTGGGCGGCGGCTTCGGTGTGGGCATACACAATGTGCTCGAGGCGGCCGTGTGGAACATGCCGGTGGTGTTCGGACCCAACAACAAACGATTCCAGGAGGCGCGTGCCCTGCTCAAAGCCCAGGGTGGCTTTGAGATAAACGGTGCCGACGATTTTGGTAAAATAATGAGTCGCCTGGATGGCGAGGACGGTTTCCTCGGCCAGGCAGGCGACAAGGCGGGTGCTTATGTGAGCGGACAGTCGGGCGCCACAGACGTGGTCCTGGCCTCGACCGGCTTCTGACGGCTATTTCTTCTCAGCGTCTTCTTCCAGGTACCATTTCGAGTAGGCCACATAGTGGGCGGCGAAACTCTCTGCCTGGTCGGGGCTGGTCTTCTTGAGGAATTTGGCGGGCACGCCTCCCCATATCTCATGGTCTCCTATCTTGGTGCCCTGCAGCACGAGGGCTCCGGCGGCTACGATGGCTCCGCGGCCCACCACGGCGTTGTCGAGCACGGTGGCTCCCATGCCTATCAGGGCTCCCTGCCGTATGGTGCAGGCATGCACGGTGGCGTTGTGGCCGATGGAAACGTCGTCTTCGATGATGGTGGGGCCGGTGTCGTGGGTCACGTGCACGCAGGCGCCGTCTTGCACGTTCACGCGGTTGCCCATGTGTATATAGGCCACGTCGCCGCGTACTACGGCGTTGAACCAGATGGAGCATTCGTCGCCCATTTCTACTTCGCCCACGATGGTGGCGTTCTCGCTGAAATAGCATTCCTTACCCCATTTGGGCGTAAGGCCTTTGATTGATTTGATCAGTGCCATGAAATCAGTTTGTTGTGTGGTGTAGATTGTCTATTACTTTGCTTATTCTCTCCAGTCCCTCGAGCATTTGGCTGCGGGGGCAGGCTATGTTGATGCGGATGAAGTCGCGTCCGGCCTCCTCGCCGTACATCGTGCCGCTGTTCACCAGCACGTCGCCTTCCTCCAGCAGCCGGCGGGTCAGCGTGTCGGCGTCGAGCCCGGTGGGGGCTATGTGGAGCCACACCAGGTAGGTGCCCTCCAGGCGGGTGACGGTGAGTTCCGGGTGGCGCTTGGCGAAGTGCTTGCGCAGGGCCTGATAGTTGTCGTTGAGGTAGAGGCACAGCTGGTCTATCCACGCTCCGCTCTCGTTGTAGGCGGCGATTAAGGCTTCCACGCCCATCGGATTCACGTCGCAGGTCTCGTTGATGTTCACGGCGCGGTCTATGCGCTCGCGGAGGTAGGGATTGCGGCAGATGATGTTGGCCACCTGCAGTCCGGCGGTGTTGAACGATTTGGAGGGGGAGTTGCACACGATGGTGTTCTCCTCGCAGGCTTTCGAGATGCTGGCGAAGGGGGTGAAGCGGTGTCCCGGCATCACCAGTTCGCAGTGTATCTCGTCGGCTATCACGCGCACATGGTGGCGCAGGCAGATGTCGTGGAGGCGCTCCAGCTCTTCGCGGCTCCACACCCGTCCGGCCGGGTTGTGGGGGTTGCAGAGCAGGAAGACGCGCACTTTGGGGTCGGCAGCGCGGCGCTCGAAGTCGTCGAAGTCGATGTGGTAGGTGCCGTCGGAGTAGACAAGCGGACTGTCTTCCACCATGCAGCCGTTGTTGCGGATGGAGGAGAAGAAGCAGTTGTACACAGGGCTCTGTATGAGCACCTTGTCGCCCGGCAGCGTGAGGGCCTTGATGACGGCCGAGATGGCGGGCACCACACCGGTGGTGTAGATGACCCACTCGCGCTGTATGGTCCACTGGTGGCGGCGGGAGAACCAGCCGGTGAGGGCCTCATAGTAGGCGTCGCTCACCTCGCAGTAGCCGAACACCCCGTGCTCCACCCTGCGGCGCAGGGCCTCGATGATGGGCTCGGCCACACGGAAGTCCATGTCGGCCACCCACATGGGCAGTGTGTGGGGCCCGCACTCGGCGGTGTCCCATTTCACGCAGCCTGAGCCGCGGCGCTGCGGACTGTGGTCGAAGTCGTAGGTCATGGTTTTCGGGTGATGATTTCGCAGTCGGCGGGACCCTTGATGTTCTCGTCGATGATGATTTCGCCGTAGCCGTCGGCCACGATGCGGCCGCTGGCGGGGTTCTTCACACTCTTGATGGTACCGCGTATGTCGGCCTGCACGGTGGAGTATTCGAAGGCGCGGTCGCATTCGGCGTCGAAGGTGCAGTTCTCCAGCACCAGGTTGTGGGCGTAGCAGAGGGGCTGCTCACCGCCTATGTGGCAGTTCACCAGGCGCAGGTTCTTGGAGTGCCATCCCAGGTACTCGCCGTCGAGCACGGAGTCGTAGATGGTCACGTCTTCCACCTCCCAGAAGGCGTCTTTCGTCACGATGTGGGCGTTGTGTATCTCTACGTTCTTCACATATTGGAACACGTACTTGCTGTCGCTCTCCAGTCCCTCCACGCGGATGTTTCGGCTGCCCATGAAGGGGTAGGTGCCCTCATGCAGCTTCACGTTCTGAATGGTCAGGCCGTCGATGTTCCAGAAGGTCTCGTCGGCGTCGTTTATCTTCACGTCGCGCAGGGTGAGGTTCTTCATCTCGCGGAAGAACTTCGGACCGTCTATCACGCAGTCGGTCATCACCATGTCGTCGGAGTACCAGATGGCCGACCGTGACCCGGGGGCAAAATAGCAGTTGGTGATGACACTGCCCTTCACATGCCAGAAGGGATACTTGCCGTAGAACTTGCAGCCGTCGGCTTCAATGTCGCTGCACTCTTTGATGCCCGACTCGCCTTCGGTGATGATGACGTTTTCCAAACGCAGGTGATGCGACTCAAACAGCGGCCGCTCTCCTCCAAAAGATTGATTGCTGATTGTTTTCATTAGTTGTTTGTTCTTGACTGGCTGGTCGCCGAATTCGGCTGCAAAATTACGATAAAAAAACGAGAAAGGCGAAGGTCCCTTCCCGCCGTTTGACTAAAAATATATAAAAGGTGTCCATGCCCGGAGAGACACTGCCCGTTCCGTCAAAAAAAAACACCTGCCAGCGCGCTGGCAGGTGTTTGGAATAATCGGTTACGAATGCTGATTAGAGATTCGGGTTGATCTTGCTCCACTCGCTGATGGGAGGAACGATGTTCAGCGTCACCAGTTCGTCGCGCATCTTGCACAGGTGCTCGTAGCTGGCGTCGAGTTTGGCGTTCTCCTCGGGAGTGCCCTGGGGCACCTCGTAGTGGGCACCGTTCTGGTCGAGTGTGGTCTTCATGGCCATCATGATGTGGTCGTACTTCTCGTTCTGTACGTAGGTGCCTACGGGGAAACGGAAGGGCTCGCCGCCCATGACCGAACGGATCATCTCAACGGAGAGATAGGCAGGGCTCTGGAAGGAGCTGCGTCCGCGGAGCTCGATAATCTTGGCGCCGCCCTTGGTCACAGCCGTCTTCATCTCTTCCCACTCCTCGGCGGGGAACTCGGGGGTACCGATGATGTCGGTGAGCTTGCGGCCGGCTATCACCACGTGGCTGCCGAATACGGCCATCTGCTCGCCGTGGCCACCGTAAGTGGCGCAACCGGTAATCTCGTTCTGCATCACACCGAACTTCTTGGCCAGTGCGCTCTGCAGACGGGTGGTGTCAAGACCGGCGAGGGTGGTCACCTGGCAGGGCTTCAGACCGGAGTAGAGCAGGGTCACCAGACCGGTGAGGTCGGCGGGGTTGAAGATAATCACCACATGCTTCACATCGGGGCAGAATTTCTTGATGTTCATACCGAGCTCCTCGGCTATCTTGCAGTTGCCGGCGAGAAGGTCCTCACGGGTCATGCCAGCCTTACGGGGTGCGCCGCCCGACGAGATGATGTACTTGGCATCCTTGAAAGCCTCTTCGGCATCGGTGGTGGCAGTGATCTTGGCATTGTCAAAACCGCTCTGGCGCATCTCCTCGGCTACACCCTCGGGTGAGAACACGTCGTAGAGGCAGAGGTTGTCGGTGAGACCCATCATCAGGGCTGTCTGAGCCATGTTCGAACCAATCATGCCGGCTGCGCCGACGATGGTCAGTTTCTCATTCGTAAGAAATTTCATAATGTTGATAGTATTAAATTGTTGTTGGTAATGTAATCTGTTGCAAAGATACTTTATTATTTATAATCATCAACCAAAAATCTTTGGAAAAATTCTTTTTTTTGTAGTCAGGCAATGATTTGCGGTCGGCATTTATTTATGAGAAATATTTTGGCAGCTTTGGCAACGGATTCAGTGCCCTTTTCATGACTTTCGTGAAAAAACACAGCTCGCTGCGCAACGCCTCCGAAGAAGGCATTCAATAATCCTGACACCGTTTTCCCATTTTGCTGACGTGAATTGCTTTCGCCTTTCAATCCCTTCACCTACCTTTGCACCGGTTTCAAGTAGTGAAGCCCGCAAGATTCTCATCGCCATGCGGCAGGGAAGATGGAGAGATACGATCGGCCTGCTGGAGCCACTGGCCGAGAGTGGCAATAGCGAGGCCATGTATTGGATGGGCGAAAGGCTTCAGGTGGCCATGAGGATTCTTAACCCCGACGCGTCATCAAAGAGGAAATACATAATGATACGCGCCGACAAGGAGAAGGCCTGGATGTGGATGGAGCGTTCGGCAGAAAAGGACTATCCCAAGGCTCTTTTCTGGCTGGGATATCAGTATTATACCGGCCGCCTCGGTTGTGAGAAAAACGAAGAAAAGGCCTTCACCTATTTTGAGCGTGCCGCCCAACTCGGAAACATTCCTGCCACATACTACTTGTCGCAGTGCTATCAGTACGCACGGGTACCCGCCTCGACCACGACAAGAGTATCAGCCTCTGCAAGCAAGCGGCCATCGTGGGCTATCCGAAAGCAGAATATGAATTGTCGCGTATGTATCTTGCAGGCCGCGATGTGGAGAACGGCACCTTCGGTCCCGTTTCTCCCAATCCGGCGAAAGCCTTTGAGTGGTGTGAGAAATCTGCAGACCATGGCTATGTCGTGGCCATCTACAAACTTGGCGAGTATTACCTCAACGGCACCGGTGTGGAGAAAGACCTCGAAAAAGCGGCTTTCTGGTTGCGCAAGGCTGCCAACCGGCATTTGGTCAACGCCAAAGAATTGCTGGATACCATCGAGCCTCTTCCCGTTCATTGACACCCCACATCGGTCCTCACTTCATTAAACCGCTGAAAGGAAACTGAGACAACGTGATTGAAGAACACCCCAAAAATGACAGAGACATGAAATAATCAAAAAAACACAGCTCACAACATGGCGTTTCGAAAAACTTTTCCTATCTTTGTGGTGTTGTTACAAAATGACGGCACGACATGATAGAGGAAGCGTCGGGCTTATTCCAGCTGAAAATCTGGTAAATTGGAAAGTGGGAAGAAAAGCCGGGAACGTTCTCCTTTGGCTATGTATATGATACCAATCGTATATATACCTCAAAGGTGTGAGCTGTTTTTCCGTTCTTTTCCACGGGTTTACCAGAACCTTCAGCTGAGGATGGCGAGACCGAAGGCTCACACTCTTTTTGTATGAAAATGTTGGAATAAAAAACTCAGCTCACATGAACAGACTATTGAATTTTTTTGCTATATTTGCAATCGGATGGGCAACAAACCCTTCCAAGCCGAAACCGTAAGGTGAAAGCCGACATCGACGAATGCCATAAAAACATGAAGAAACACTTTTTTGTTTATTAGTGAACATTCCTAAATCAAAGATCTTTTGACCTAAACACTGACATCATGAAACTACGCATTACCTATTACGCAGAGGGCCGCATGAACGGATGCAAATGCACTCTTGCCGATGTGTGTGGCAATGTCTATGACGACTTCCTGATTGACTTTAATGTATGGACTAGGGCCAACACGGGACCGGCACAAGAAGAACTCATCCTCAGAATGGCCAGAAGAGACCACCCCGAGGCCGATTGGGAGAAAGCACATTATGTGGAGATACATAATGCGTGAAGTGTTGAAATCATAAAGCTATTTTAAATACCCTATCCCTTAATATTTTACACCTATTTTTTTGTTATGAGTACATTTTTTGATGATGATATATTTAATGTAGAAAATGATATAAAATCAGATATAGAAGATTTAGGTAAATATTATGATTATTGTGACTACCTAATTTTTATCAGTGGATGGACAGATAGAAACCAAGACTTTCAAGATTTTCTAAAATTATCTTATCCCAACTTTCATGGATCTGTTGCCAATGCAGTATTTTCAAAAGATGAGAAAAAAGAACTGTTTTGGATAAAGAAACGTATGTTTAAAGATGAAGAATTCTCGACATTAAATGAGATTCTCCCATATTGTCCTATTCTTAATGTTACAGTATTTTACAAAGACAAAAAAGCGAGGATACTAAAACCTTTATTTAGATATCAAGTTAATGAAGAGAATATGGAAAGTTTCCAATCACTTCTTAAGGAAAAAATAAACAATCTTCATCTCGACGAAATAAAACCTTATGAAGAAATAAAACATATATTCTCCGAAATCTCATTTGACAATACTTATTGGGAGTATGTATCATCGATTCTTGCAAAAGCAAAAGAATCTTATCAAAACTATTATCCTTCTTTGGACTCTTTAGATTTGAAATTCTTTCATCGAGTTGCTGACAGGGATTTATGCCCATTACCCATCATAACAAAAGATGGATTTGTTAGTTATAATGAATCATGGAAGGACATTGAATGCGAAAATGAGGAACTCGAAAAATATATTCCTAAAGGAAATATTTTAGGTTATTATACGCATTGGAATGAAAAAGAATGCGAAGGACCACACATCTGTCTATATACAGAAGCGATTGAAGAAGAGGCTAATTCTGCTCAAATAGATATCAAACTTTTATACGCTATCGTCATCATCCACGAATTGGCTCATGCTATGATGGACAATAATCTTGATGACAGTACTTTGCCTAAAACCCTATATGCAAAAGCGATGGAAGAGTCTCTTGCCAATTGCATCGTGCTGAAATTGTTTCACGACTTTGATTTGGACAATTACGAGAAAGTAAGAGAATGGATATCGAAAAGACAGCCTATCATATATCGCTTTGGAATCAATCAATACGATGCTGATACTGATTGGACAAAATGGAGGAACAGCAATAAAGACAAGATGTCGGCTTTGAAAGGATGGTTCGACTGTGCTTTAAGAATGGTAAAGTCGTAGCATTCCTGACAAATAATCTCTTAAAGAATGACTAAAACAGAAACAGCCGAATCGCTGGAAAGGAAGTAGGCAATAACGATAAATAACCATAGTAAATCATGAAAAAGTATCAAAAAGCTCAAATGATTGCTAAGAATCTTCCAACAGGTTCTTATGCTGCAGGATGTCCTCAATATAACACTTATGAGGATGCTAGAGGCAAAGGTGGACAGCGTGGAAACGCATGTATGCAATGTCAACGTGCAAGTTAAACCTAATTAAGGCAGTGTATATTCACATATTTGCACTGCCTTTAATATGATAGTTAACATGATCTGCTATTTTAACTATTGCTGTCCGATAAAAACTGAAAACCTCAGAAATTGGCTTGTAAGAAACTGAGAATCAGTAGTCGGATAAGCATATTCGAAAAGTAAGCCCCCTAAGAACAAATTCGACTTTATAGACGAAAATATCTTCATCGAGGCATTTCAAGTCCCAAATACAGGGATTTAAGCTCGAAATTCGGCATTTTAGAGCCAAATTTGATAGGTTCCGCCCAACAATGAGGAAGCTAAGTTCCTGACTCATCGGATTAAATTTTTTATCGGACAGCAATATATTTTAACTATGCTTATTAGACAAAGTAAGGATTCATTTATCAGAATTACATCTCATTACGGCTACATCACCAATCAATTAACACGGCATGACAGAGTTTATGATGAATTTGGTGCAGATTTATTGCGTGAAATAACAAGAGAGCCTAATGAAGTTAACGAAATAATTGGTCGTTTGCTTCAGATATATAATGATGTGGATTTCGACTCTTTAAAATCGGATTTCATGGAATTTGCAGAGAGCCTTGAACGGGACAAATTTATTGTGATGGGAGAGACAATTGAAGAGCTTGATAAAAAAGATGAGTCCTTCACCTATTCTGTAGATAATCCCAAAACACTTGCAACGGATTTTTATCAAGAAACAGATACACCTATCGGCGAGAATACACAGGATTTTTTCTTGGAAGAAGTGCAGGGTCGTCCTCTTATTTCGAATGTTCAGTTCGAACTGTCAAGTCGCTGCAATGAGCGCTGCATTCACTGCTATATTCCCAATAGTAAGAAGAACGCCGGTTTCGACATGCCCACGGCTAAAGTGAAAAGTATACTCGACGAACTGGCAGAGATGGGCGGCATACACGTCACACTGTCGGGTGGAGAGGCTTTCATGCACAAGGACATTATAGAAATCACACGCTATGCCCGTGAGAAAGACTTGAAAGTAACGATTCTCTCCAATCTGATCGCCCTAAAGGACGAGCAGGTGAAAATCATACATGATTTGAACATCTCTCTGATACAAGTCTCACTGTATTCAATGGATCCAGAAATCCACGATATGATCACCACCGTGAAAGGGTCATTCGCCAAGACAAAAGCGGCGATAGAGAAACTGGTTGCCGCCGATGTGCCAGTTCAGATCTCATGTCCCATCATGAAAGCCAATAAAATAGGATACGACAAAGTGCTCGATTATGCCAAATCGTTGAAAATCAAGGCACAGACCGACTATATCATGATGGCTCGTTCGGACCTTGACACTGGCAATCTTGCCAATCGTCTGTCATTAGAGGAAACGGAGCATCTACTTCGTGATATTATAGAGCACGATGTGCAATACCGTGACAAAACATTGCGCCAGCGCCCCATCAGTGAGGAAATGAAGTTTGACCTCGAACGATTCAAGGCGCAACCTGTCTGCGGCGTCGGCTACGACAACTGCTGTATCACGGCCAATGGAGATGTTTATCCCTGTGCGGGGTGGCAGAATTATGTGCTCGGGAATGTCTATAAGCAGTCGTTAAAGGAGATCTGGGAAAACAGCGAGAAGATCAAGGAACTACGGAAAATCACTCAGGCCTCATTCCCTCAATGTATAGAATGTGATGCCCGCGACTATTGCGCCCGCTGCCTTGTACGCAACTACAACGAGAGCGGTGGCGACATGTTTACCATCAACAAGCATTTCTGCGATGTGGCTCATCTGAATAAAAGACTTGTGGAAGAATACATCGAAAAAGGATTACTATAAATGATGATTGACAATCATGTACATGTCGGATGGTTTACCGATGGATACCACTCACCAAAAGATGTCTGGTATTCCGAAATGGCAGCAGGCGTCGATGGAATGGCTGTTTCCTCCACATCAACTTGCGCCGAACTCTACAAAGTGGTGGTACGGGAAATGCGAGAACTCGTCAGACTAGGCGGCAACCGTGTCCATCCAATATTATGGCTTACTCCTACTATGTTGAAGAAAAGGTACGTATTACCCTATATGCTTCATAGCAAGGTGAAATGGAAGGGGGTGAAAATGCATTGGGAGACTCATCAGGAATGGTCACATAACCCAAAGTTGGTAGAAAAGGCTTTGGATGTAGCCCGCAAGATAGGATGCCCCCTGCTGTTGCACACAGGAGAAGATACTTCCTGCCATGCTGGATTGTACATTGACCTAATTAAAAAACATTCAGACCTCACTTTTGTTCTTGCTCATGGCCGTCCAGTGAATGAAGCGATAAAAGTTTTAAAACAATGCCCCAATTCCCTTGTTGATACCGCTTTTATGCCGATGTATGACCTTTGCAAGATTATCGGCCAAGGTTTGTCTAGCCGTGTGATTTTTGGAACAGACGCACCCATCAACCGCATATTCTACAAAGACATGGAAACAAAAGATTATATACGAGACATCATCTGCCAGATACGAACTGAGTTCCCAGAAGAAGCAAAAACAATCTTAAACAGAAGTGCATACGAATAATTGATTCGATTATCTGACAACCAGTAATATAAATAACACTACCCGATGATACAAAATTATTGGGTGGGAATCAAAAGATAATCTATCTTCGCAGGTAGAAAAAAGAATACGCCGAAATAACACCACATGAAAAGATGAAAACGAACATCGGACAAATTATCAAGGAGGAGGTCACCCGCCAGGGATTAACCGCAGACCAGTTCGCCGGCCTCATCAACACATCGCGTACCAACGTGTACCATATCTTCAACCGCGACAACATCGATATGGAATTGCTCGTGCGTATCTCAAAAGCACTGCACAGGAATTTCTTTGTTGAAATGGCTTCGGAGATGGCGTCGCAGTTAGGGATGGCAACACCTCCCAGCACAATGGCCAACCTGAAACTAAAAACGCTCAACCCAGTTTTCAGCAGCAAAACCGATGGCTCATCTATTATGTCTACAGTTTGGACCAAAGACCGCGAGGAGCTTAAGGTTTTGCTCAAAGAGTATTTTGAGAGCGATGACCGCATTCCTCTCCTCATTCTGGAAACAGGCTATACCTTTGGTGCACGTGAGACTGTGAAACAGGTGGCAAATGAGGTGTTCCGCGGTTGCGGCTCTGCTCCATGTCCGAAAATGATTGATGTGAGCAAAGTGAAGATGATGCCAGAGAAAGTGCTCATCGACTACATCGACAAGAATACTTTCGACTCTGTGGAGGAGAGTGACCGCCGGATAAGTGAAATCTGCCTGATGCAGAAAGAGGTGACGAAAAAGTTCGTGTGCATCATCCACACAGACCCTCCCGTAGATGTTATTGGCAATAAGGAGATGGTTTCATTCGAACAGTTGGGCAGTATGATGGGTGCCTTGATGGCACGCCAAACAACTTGTTTCATCACCGAATACCACTGGGGACGCGCCAGTCTGCTGTCATGGGCTGAGGATACTGGGTTGCATGAGTATGTGCTCAATTATATCCGGCAGCATCCTTCACCAGAAGATTCGCCCTTGGATTTCCACTTGATACATGCATTTGTTCCAGTCAACCAGATAATTCTGGCTCTTCCCGCATTGGTCAAAAGCTCTGACTATCCCACAGCTCATGGCTACAGACAGAACGAATGGGAATATGTTTCGGATTTTATCAGCGANNAAGCGTGACATCAAAGAAGAGTATCGTCTGAAAAAACTCATTCAAGATGTCATCGATTTCAATGAAACCTGACTTTGCAAGCGAAACAACACAAGAGAATGCCGAATCGCTTAGAAAGACGTAGGCATCATTTCAAATAAACCATGATGAAATACGACGTAAAACTCATCAAACAACTTCTGCTGGATTTCTATTCCAATCAAGAGAATGTGAAGCTTGTGAATTATTACACAAGCCATACCTTCTTTGATGCGATAAAGAAAAGTCGCAGCGAAACTGTGCATAGTGCTTTCTTGGCATGGCTATTGGAAGGAAAAGATTTTCCCAACCAAGGCAACAATTCTACATTGATGCATTTCTTGCAGATATTACTCAGGCGATATGAAGGAATAACCAATGAGATGGATCCCCAAGAAAGAGCAGAATTCGACACTTCATTGTCAGATGCTTTATACTCAGGTACTTTGACCCTTTCCAACATAAAGGTCGAAACAGAAAAACCGGTAAATAGTTTTTACCAAAGTGCTGACAACAAAGACAAAATAGATATATTTATCACATGCGAGACCAATTTACTTAATGACATTGCAAATGGATATAAGACTTTAAATATATTCATTGAAAATAAAATAGGATCTGATGAAAATCGCCCTATAGAGTCCAGAGGAATAAAGAAAGAAATAGAAGAAGAGATTGAAAGATATAATCAAATTAAGCTTAATTATGAGAAGCAAAAAGAAGAATGTGAAACTGAGGAAGAAAGGCAAAATATAGAAAGGGAGCATTATAAACAATTATACCAAACTGATAAATATTATTTTGCTTGTCATAGCGAAGATAAAAATAGTATAGACCTTTTTGTCTTTTTGACAGCAATTAGCCAAAAACAATTAGACGATTTCAATCATCAAAAAAGAGGGGAAAATCTATGTTGGTGTGAAAAATACATTCATATCTGTTATAAAGATCTTTTAGATTATGTTATTTTACCTCAACTTGAAATGCCAAATATACCCGAAAGTACTCAAATCTGGTTGAAAGAATATGTGAAATGTTTATCAATCCCAGCTGCAACAGTTGATGAGGAAGGTCGGATTTCAAATGATGATAAACAAATCATTTTGGCTGTTTCTGATTCAGAGCATAAAAGGGTAAAAGAATTTTCTGAAGACAAAAAAAACAAAGAATTATTGTATGCATTAATATCATTATATGCTACAAGAGATTATTATTCTGTTGGAGGGAATGGATTATATTCGTTTAAAGATGCTTTGATAACTGTTTTTGAGGACTATGAAGGAGAAACCATCCAGATAAAGAAACGGGAAGGAGGCAATCACTTTACTCTCATTGGTTCCAAGAAGGATCATAATAATAAAATAGCTATTAAACAATTAATTGAAATAAGAAATGGTATTGTTTATCTAAATCCTAATTGTGAAACGGATTACGCAATTGAGCAGATAAACGAGAAATTAGATAAATGTCATAAAATTGAGAAAATAAGTGTTTCTGACAAAGCAAAAGAATTGTTAGAGCCCTTTTGGGATAGGAATCAGGCATTAATACTATCTGTATTGCATATTTTATCAGAATCTGAAACAACATATGCTTATGTTTACGAAGATTTTTCTTCAAGAGACAATACCAAATTTATCGTTGGACAAGAAGTGTGTTCAAAAATAGACGTTGTCGAAAAATTTGTCCAACATATTTGGTCTTCATTAAAATCCATTGATAAAATAAACGATTACCTTAAGGAAATTTCTACAGGCCCTGGGAGAAAAGGCGTACTAATAACAACAAAAGCCTGGGATGAGCTAAGGGAAAAAGAAGAAGGAAATGAAGATAAGAAAAAAAGACCCACATCTGATAGATTCAAAAGAATAAAGTTAGACAGTGAGGACTATTATTTATCAACCCAATGGGGAGGGAGATATAATTCCACTAAGAAAAAATTAGAAAACTTCCCTATGTTATGGAAAAAAATAATGGAATGGAATGAAAAAAATAAAACACAGATATTTGATGTTAGACCCAAATAGCATTATGTTAGATAGGTAATATACCCTCCTTTCTTCTCAAATACTTGAATAAGAACGATGCTATCTGGGAATACACAAAAGAACATCCAGAGCAGCTTGCTATATAGCAACTGCCGCCCCTGTTCCACCGAAGGTGTGTTCCCTCAGAATGTGAGCTTGGATATCAAAGATACAAAATTATTGGGCGGAAAATAAAAAAAAGACTAACTTTGCATAAAATCAGCTGCATCTCAGCAAAACAAGCAAGCTTGATTGCACTCGATTTGCATGTCTTTTGCATCATAAAAAAGAAACAGCAGAATCGCTTGAAGCATCGGTCGCGGATGTGTAGCATACGCAACCTTACCAAACTGTTCGCGGACCGAGGAAAAGAAAAGGACGTAGGCATAACTATTAAACCTAAAGATTATGGCAAATTATTATTTTTCAGACTATGTATTCGAGGGCGACGAGGCAATGAAAGAAGAGGACTTCCCCATCAAGGATGTGGCATGGGGCTCCACCTGGAATGGCTTTGTTTTCCATGATTTTGGCTACGATCCAGAGGAATTCGAATCTACTAAAGGTGCATGGTGCGATCTGAAACGTCTCAACGATGACGCATTATCTATACATATTGAGTCGGCCTGGTTCGCTCCAGATGACATGGTGGACCTGTTCTGTGAGAAATGGCCCAGCCTTGAAGCCTATTACTACCGCGAGCAACCAGAAAGTGAAATATACGAAAAACACGACGAGGAAGGAAAATACTTCCCTTTCAACTATATCCTAATAGGAGAAGTTCCTATGAAGGACGAGAATGGCGAAGAGGAAGCATTCCCCGTGGAGGAACGTTTCAACACTCAAGAAGATGCATTCGAATGGATAACCAAAGAACTCCATCATCCCGTCGCAA
>ONMI01000063.1 GCA_900318915.1 uncultured Prevotellaceae bacterium
ACCAGATGTCGTGCCGAGCACCATGACGGAGGAGGAAGCATCCTGCTTTCCTCAACTCCCTTGTCAACTCATTGACTGTCATAAAAGATGAAAATAAATAAATGAACGCTTTGTCATCTCTGACATTGCAAAGGTAACAAAAAAGCTACGAACTACCAAATATTTTCGTAACTTTTTTGCTACAAGAGTGCTTTTTTAACATTTTATTTCTTCCTCTTCAACCAAACAATCGCCAGCGCAATCAGCATTACCACACCACCGATGGCATAATGCTTTAAACGGTCCTTTATTTTAAGCAATCAAAACCTTTAGTTCGTAAGGATTTGATGCAAAGGTAATTAATTAGGTCCTTATTATCAAAAAAACTAAAATTTTATAGGAAAATAATTGGTTCCATCGTTTTTTTTGTTACTTCGCTCGAAAAAATGGCAAAGCAAACATTAGTATTTGAATCCCCGGAATCACGGGGACGGAGTTTCTGATTCCTGCTCGACTTTCCGTAACTTTACATAAGTTACTCCGTCTCGGCATAAAAAATGAATCAATTCTGAAGATTTTGTCCGCTTAAGGACAAAATCGTGTTCTGCGCTCGACTTTCCGTAACTTTTCATAAGTTACTCCGTCTCGGCATAAAAAATGAATCAATTCTGAAGATTTTGTCCGCTTAAGGACAAAATCGTGTTCTGCGCTCGACTTTCCGTAACTTTACATAAGTTACTCTGTCTCGGCATAAAAAATGAATCAATTCTGAAGATTTTGTCCGCTTAAGGACAAAATCGTGTTCTGCGCTCGACTTTCCGTAACTTTGCATAAGTTACTCCGTCTCGGCATAAAAAATGAATCAATTCATTTTGTTCTGCGCTCGACTTTCCGTAACTTTGTAGCCTGAAATATAGTAAAGCAATATCATGTGGAAAAAACCTTGGACTCTTAAAGAGGGATTCCTTATCGGAGCAGGACTCATCGTGACTGGACTGCTGCTCGAACTGACCGTAGGCGCCGTCGATTGGGACGTCTTCGCATGGCCCACCAATATCATCGTGCTCGCCGTGTTCGTACTGCTCATCATAGCTGCCTATTGCTGCCGAAGCAAGGTCTACGCCTTCCGATTCCTCGGCACCTTCCAGGCTGCAGTGCCCGCACTGGCCTATGCCGTGGCGCTCACCATCGTGATGGGACTCACCCGGCAGACCATCGACGGCAGAGGGCTCAACAACATGCTCTCCTTCTGGCCATTCGTGCTCATCTATGTCTATATGGCCTTCATCCTGGGGCTCGTCACGCTGCGGCATCTGCACCACTTCCATTGGAAGCGCGACATCCCCTTCCTGCTCAACCACCTCGGACTCTTCATCGCTCTCACCTGCGCCACCCTGGGCAATGCCGACATGCAGCGGCTCAAAATGCTCACCACCATCGACCAGGTGGAGTGGAGGGCACTCGACGCCGACATGAACCTGCACGAACTGCCGCTCGCCATCGAACTGAAAAAGTTTATCATGGAGGTCTACGACGATGGGTCGCCAAAGCGGTTCGCCTCTGAAATACAAATCATGACAAAAAAAGGCAAGAACTTCCACACCACCGTCGATGTGAACAAACCTGCCGAGGTGGAGGGATGGAAAATCTACCAGTTTGGCTACGATACGAATGCAGGAGCCGACAGCCGCATCAGTATTCTCGAACTGGTGCGAGACCCATGGCTGCCGGCCGTCTACACGGGCATCGGAATGATGCTGCTCGGAGCTCTATCTATGTTTATCTTAGCACAACGCAAAAAATGACCTGGCATCACTTTATCTATTTCGCTATAGCGGCCGCACTGCTTTGGATAGTAGGGGCCGTAGAGGCATGGCGCAACAAAAAGGCATGGGCCGTAGCCGCAACAATCGCCGGACTGGTAGTCTTCTTCGCCTTCATATTGCTCTTCTGGATTGAAATCGAGAGGCCGCCGCTCCGAACCATGGGAGAGACGCGACTGTGGTACTCCTTCTTCCTGCCGCTGGCCGGACTCCTCGTCTACTCGCGATGGCGCTACAAGTGGATCCTCTCTTTCAGCACGCTGCTCGCCATCGTCTTCATCTGCGTCAACCTGCTCAAACCGGAAATCCACTCCAAGACGCTCATGCCGGCACTGCAGAGCCCGTGGTTCGCACCGCACGTCATCGTCTATATGTTCGCCTATGCGCTGCTTGGAGCGTCCGCCGTCATGGCGGCCTACCTGCTCTTCTTCAAAAAGACGGCACCCTCCGACGAGGAGATGGACATCTCCGACAACCTGGTCTATGTGGGACTGGCCTTCATGACTTTCGGCATGCTTTTCGGGGCGCTGTGGGCCAAGGAGGCATGGGGGCACTATTGGTCGTGGGACCCGAAGGAGACATGGGCCGCCATCACTTGGTTCGCCTACCTGGGATACATCCACTACCGTCTCTTGCCCAACAGTCGGCAAAAGGTGGCCCTTACCCTGCTCATCGTCAGCTTCCTCCTCCTGCAAATGTGCTGGTGGGGCATCAACTACCTGCCCAGCGCACAAGGTGCCTCCGTCCACACCTACAGCAGCTGACAGATTCCCCCGATTCCTCCGATTATTCAGATTATTCCGATTATTCAGATACCCCCCCACGAAAAGTCTTATTAAGTGTTATCCTTTCGTCTAAAACCTCCTTTTTGATTCTTTCATGTTTGGAAAATATCAACCATTGTTATATTTTTGCAAGCAATAATAAACAATCATCACAATCAATACAATCTATGAGAAAATTTTTACTCCCATTGCTCCTTTTGATGCCCTGCTTCGGTATGGCACAGGAACAGAGAACCATTCAACTGGATGAGGCCGGTACACTCGACCAGCAAATCTCCGAAGAGGAAAAATACAGCATCACAGACCTTACCATTACCGGAAACGTGAACGGAAAAGATTTCATCCTGCTCAGGGATATGGCCGGCGCAAAAAATGTCAGTACCAAGACCGACGGAAAACTCGCCTCGCTCGACCTCTCAGGGGCTTCAATCGTGGCCAGCGATGATGTCTATTTCGCCTATGCGGGCATGAGCTACAAGACTTCTGACAATGTGGTGGGACCTTATCTCTTCCTCAATGCTGATAAACTCGTCAACCTGAAACTGCCCGTCAATATCACCGAAATCGGTACGCAGGCTTTCGGCGGATGCACCAATGTCAGTGCCATCACCATACCCGACGGCGTTACCACGCTCGGCATGGCGCCCTTCCTGCTCTGCAACAGCATCACTTCCATCGAGGTGCCCAACTCGGTCACTGCGATGGGTATCGGTACCTTCCAACGTATGGAGGCTCTGCAAGAGGTGAAACTGGGCAACGGCATCACCGAACTGGACAACTCCATCTTCGTGGCTGATGACAAACTGAAAAAGGTGTCGCTCGGGAAAAACTTGCTCCGCGAGGGCTTCGACCCCGTCGTGTTCTATACGCTCGTGGGCATCGAGGAAATCGTGGTCGATGAGGAAAACTCGTCTATCAGAAGTGTCGACGGAGTGCTCTTTTTGAAAGACCTCTCCGAAATCATCTCTTATCCCAACGCACGCCAGGCGGATGTCTATGAGATTCCCGCCGAATGCTCGCTCGTCGGACCTTACTCCTTCTGCCTCAACAAGGGGGTCAAAAAGGTCGTCATCCCTTCTACCGTGGGTGAGATTCAGTACAGCGCTTTCGCCAGCAGCAATATCGAGGAGTTTGAAATCAATGAGGGCGTGGCCTATATCTGCGAGGCGGCTTTCTCCGGACTCGACAAGTGCGCCAACCTCCATATCCCGGCCTCGGCCGAATTCATTGAGCCCGCCGCATTCTCCTTCAGCTATGGTCTCGAGAACATCGAGGTCGACGAGAATAATCCTTCCTATGCTTCGCGTGATGGAATCTTCTATGATAAGTCGCTGTCCATGCTGCTCGCTTATCCCGGCGGACGACTCGACGAATCGTACACCACCGAGCCGGGCGTCACCACCATCGGCCCCATGGCCTTCGCCGGCGACATCAACCTCACTTCGGTCACGCTCAGCGAGGACATCAACTGCATTCAGGACATGGCCTTCACACAGACTGAGGCACTCATCGAGGTGTATTGCATGCCTACCAACCTCACCGACGTGGAGACCTATGCCTTCCTCTCTGAGACGCTCATGGCCGAGGGCACACTCTATGTGCCGGAGGGCACGCTCGACTTCTACAATGCCCAGTCGTGGGTGTACAGCGTGGAAGACGGAATGCCTTTCTTCGCGCAGGTAAAGGAAATGGAGGGAGAGGGTATCGAGAGCACACCTGCTTCTACCGATACCGCTATACAAATCTACGACACGGCCGGACGAAAACTCCAGACTCCGCGACGCGGACTCAACATCGTGCAGCAGGGTGACAGGGTTATCAAAGTACTAAGATAACATCCCGCCACTCCGTGGCACTACAACGCCAATCACCCCATAGCTCACCCCAGCTGCCTTCACCCCGCCCCAAAAAGGGCGGGGCTTTTCATTCAAGAGCTCCGCGTTTGGTCGCAAATCATTTTCCTTCTTTTGTTATATAGAAGTTTTTTTTGATTGTATTATATCATTGAGGTATGACACAGTGACAAGATGAAAATTTCTGATAATTTCTGGTAATTTCTTTCAGTTCCCGCACCGAAGGTGCCATCCGCACCCTTTTTCTTTCTTTTTGAGATATAACAGTTATATAGAAGCGCTTTTAGATTATATTCATTTGAACCTGGCCTGTCTTTATTTCAAGAAGGGGTTCACAGTCTTGTCAGGACCCAGATAGAAACCGGTCTCGGGCGGCTGGTTGTAGGCGGTGTTCTCCGAGGCCACGCTCAGCCGGTAGGGTATGTCCTGCATCAGGCAATTGATGCGGTAGGGGGTTGGCAGGGTGCTCACGTAGAGACGGAGCTCCGTGCTTTCCTCGTCGCGCACCAGCACTTCCTCGCGCCAGTCGCCCAGCAGGTCGGCCTGCAGGCAGGGGTTCGACTTGCTGCCGTTGTTGAACCGCACTCCGTCGAAGTGCTGCAGGGTCTTCATGCGGCCGCTCTCCCAGTCGTATTTCGATACGGTCTCGTGGTCGAGCATCTCGCGAAGCAGGTCGCCGTCCCACCAGATGCCGAAGTTGGTGGGTATGCGCACACCGCCCACGCGAAGGGCATTGTTGTCACCGTCGTCGCGGTTTCCGCCATCGGCTTGCCTGTGACGCACCATGTTGCCCTTTATGTCGCGCAGACCGCCGCTCTCGCTGCTCCACATCTCAAGACCGGGATTGGTGGGGTCTATGTCGGCCGCCATGCAGCGGCC
The DNA here is from genome assembly GCA_900318915.1 of uncultured Prevotellaceae bacterium. Taxonomy (GTDB): domain Bacteria; phylum Bacteroidota; class Bacteroidia; order Bacteroidales; family Bacteroidaceae; genus Prevotella. The sequence goes on from ONMI01000063.1 coordinate 5,320, forward strand.
CACGTCTTCATTGCTCTTTATCTGGAATATCACCCCACCGGTGCGGGCATCACGGAAGTCGCTGCCGTCGCGGCGGTTCTCATGGCAGTCCCATACCTGCAGGCGGGTGCTCGTGGGGTCGAAGACGGTCAGATGGAGGGCGTCGCCGTGGCCCATGCCGGTGTTGTAGAGGCCGGTGCCGTCGTGGTCCACGGCCATCGAGCCGTAGGTTATCTCGTCGCAGCCGTCACCGTCCACATCGGCTATGCGCAGGTTGTGGTTGCCCTGACCGGCATAACTGGCCCACGGATTCTCACCGCCGTCGGCACCGGGGGCGCTCGTGTCGAACACCCAGCGGCTGCTGAGCTCGTGACCGTCCCAGTCCCACGCGGCTATCACGGTGCGGGTGTAGTAGCCGCGGCAGAAGATACCGCTGGCACGGCGGCCGTCGAGATAGCCCACACCGGCCAGGTAGCGCTCAGAGCGGTTGGCGTGGTCGTCGCCCCAAAGGGCCATCTCGCCGCGCTCGGGCAGGTAGGGCTTCGTGTCGAGCACGGCACCGGTGGCGCCGTCGAATACGCTCAGGTATTCGGGACCGTCCATGATGCGCCCGGTCTTGGTGTCGCCGTGCACATTGGTGTTCAGATAGCGGCGGCGCATGTTGTGGCGCTCGGTGTTGGTGAGCGTGGCAGGCAGGGTGTGCTCTATGCTGTCCCACTCCTGCCAGCGGCGGCGGGCATCGGCACGCTCTTCCTCCAGGCGGCGCTGATAGGCGGCGGGGTCGGCCTTGATGGCGGCCATGCCGTGGCGCCAGTCGGCGGTGCCGTTGCCTATCACGCGGCCCTGGCCGTCGGTGGTGCCGTCGGCGGTCTTCACCATCAGCTCGGCACGTCCGTCACCGTCGAAGTCGTAGACCATAAACTGGGTGTAGTGGGCGCCGGCGCGGATGTTGTGGCCAAGGTCGATGCGCCACAGGCGGGTGCCGTCCAGACGGTAGCAGTCTATGTACACGTTGCCGGTAAAGCCGGCAAACATGTTGTCCTTGGCATTCGAGGGCTCCCACTTCAGAAATATCTCGTACTGACCGTCGCCGTCTACATCGCCCGCGCTGGCGTCGTTGGCATGGTAGGTGTAGCGGGCGCCGTCGGGCGAGGTGCCGCCAGCGGGCTTCTCTATCTTGATGGGCAGATAGCCGTCGGGGGCATCGGCACGTAGTGTGTAGCGCCCGTCGTGACCGCCGCCGCGCACTTCATACACGGCGTCGCCTGTCTCCGGCTGCTCGTCTATGTAGAAGGTGCCGCCCTTGGTGAGGGCTTTCTTGGTCAGCTTGCGGCCGTTGCGGTACACGTTGAAGCGCTCGCCGGGGCGGTCGCTGCGTAGCGTGCGCCAGCTCACCACCACATGGTTGCCCTCGCGCAGTGCCACCACACCGCGGTTCAGGGGTTCAAGGCTCATCTGCTCCAGGTTGTAGCGGGGCTGTGACAGGACCGTCGCCGCACTGCTTATAAAGATAATCAGGGTCAGTAGTAGTTTTCTCATCGGGTAGGGACTTTAAAGTGGGTTCTGTTCTAAATAGTTTGTTGCTATGCCGAGATGTAGCCTGTCTTTTGCAAAGACAGTGCAAATCGAGTGCAGAGTCGCCAAGCTTGCTTGAGCGCTATGCCGAGATGCCGCCTGTGTTATGCAAAGTTATTCAAAATAGGGCAATATCGATAACTTTTTTACCTTATTTTTCCTCAGCGGCGTGTTCTTTCTGGCTCTCGGGCGGCTTTTGTCACCTGTCTGTTTACGAACCTCCCTGACCTTGATACCGATACCTTGCTCTTGAAGTGAACGATTGCTTTTTCGTCACAACCTGTAATTATTCGCACATTTATTTTGATTATAATACTTTTTTGCTTAATTTTGTAATTGTAAAATGCATAATAGATCAATTATAATAATCTACTATAATGAAGATTCTGAAACTTTTTTTATGCATTGTCATTTCCTCTATGGTATTGACGGCATGCAACAATGATGACGACGACGACAAACAAGGCGCAACAAAACCTTATGTAATCGGACTCGACTTAGGCGGAACCAACTCCGTCTTCGGCATCGTGGACGATAAGGCAAACGTCTTGGAAACCACGGTCATAAAAACAGGCAACTACGAAACGGCCGAAGAGTTCGTGGAGGCTGGCGTCAAGGCGCTTCAGCCCATGATTGAGAAGGTGGGAGGCTTCTCCAAAATACAGGCCATGGGCATCGGCGCACCGGCAGCCAACTATCATACCGGCACCATCGAGTATGCCGCTAATCTGCGGTGGGCAAAAGACCGCGTGGTGCCGCTGGCTAAAATGTTCAGCGAAAGCCTGAACAATCTCCCCGTGGCGATGACGAACGATGCCAATGCGGCCGCCATCGGCGAGAAACAATATGGTGTGGCACGGGGCATGAACGATTTCATTGTCATTACGCTTGGCACAGGCGTCGGCTCGGGCATCGTGGTCAATGGACAACTGCTCTATGGACACGACGGATTTGCCGGCGAACTGGGACATGTGGTCATCGTGCGGGGAGAGGAAGGACGGCCGTGCGGATGCGGACGAAGTGGATGCCTCGAGTGCTACTGCTCGGCATCGGGCGTGGCACGCACGGCCCGTGAGTGGCTGGCGGCATCCGACCGCCCCAGCCTGCTGCGCGAACTGGATCCGGAGAAGATTACGTCTAAAGACATCTCTGAGGCGGCCGAAAAGGGCGACGCACTGGCCATCGAAATCTATCAATACACTGGCTCGCTGCTCGGGGAGGCTTGTGCCAACTTCGCTGCCTTCAGCAGCCCGGAGGCTTTCATCTTCTTCGGCGGCCTGACAAAAGCGGGCGAACTGCTCATGGCACCTGTTCGGGAGTCGTACAACAGCCATGCACTGAAGATGTACCAAAACAAACCTAAATTCCTCATCAGCGGACTCGACGATGCCAATGCGGCTGTGCTGGGAGCAGCGGCCCTCGGATGGGAAATCAAGCAATAAGTGACATAGAGATGTGCTTATGAAAAAATTATTGGTCTTTTTCTCTCTCTTCTGTCTGTCGCTCATCAGCGCGCAGGCTCAGAACGTGCCCGACGAGAGCCTGGCACGTCACGATTTCTTCTATGCGGGGCAAAGCAAGCGTATGCGTATGTTCATCGTGCGTGATGGAAAGGTCGACTGGGCTTTCGAGGATCTCGAAAAACGGGGTGAGATTAGCGACGCCATCCTCATGACCGACGGCAACATCCTCATGGCCCACCAGTATGGCATAGCGGAGATAACGCCCGACAAAAAGACACTCTGGCACTACGATGCACCTGAGGGGACCGAAATACATACCGTGCAGCCTATAGGGCGCCATCATGTGGTCTTCGTCCAGAACGGCCGGCCGGCACGGGTCGTGGTCATGGAGATTCCGTCCACACGCATCGTCAGGGAGTTTGAACTGCCGGTGTCGGAGAAAGGCTCCGTCCACGGACAGTTCCGCAACGCACGCCTCACCTCAAGGGGCACACTCCTCGTGGCCAATATGTCGATGGGCTGCATCCATGAGTTCGACGACCACGGACATGAGATTTACCGGTGGGGTGGGTTCCTGCCGTGGTCGGTGCAGGAACTGCCCAAGGGCAATATCCTCGTCACCGGGCGCAAGGGGCACATTCAGGAGATTACACGCATGGGCAACACCGTGTGGGAAATCAATACCAACGACTGCGGGGTGACGCAGCCACAGAAAACCGTCCGACTGAAAAACGGCAACCATATCGTGAACAATTGGTACAACGAGTGGAACAAAACACCCATGGATACGGCACATGCACCCGTGCAGGCCGTGGAACTGGACAAGGAGGGCAAGGTGGTGTGGCAGCTCAGAGCATGGAAAAGCCCTGACCTCGGACCGTCGACCACCATTCAACTGCTCTCCGATGCCGTCAACCGCGACCGACTCTTCTTCGGCGAATTCAATCCCGTCACACCCAAACTCTTCGTGGCGCCCAATGTGCCGATAGGTGAGGGCAAGGGTATCTTCCCGGGACGTGTGGCATGGGTCCACAGCCCGGGCGTGGCTTCATGGGACGGAAAAACGGGCCTGTGGGTGGAACAGCGCTGGAACGACCAGGAGAAGGCCGACAGGATGGTGCGTGAGGCCGTGACGCAACTCACGGGGCAGCCTTCGCCCAAAAAGGCGTGGCGCGCGCTCTTCCGGCATTTCAACAAGGAGCACGGAAGGGGCAACAGGGGCTACAAAAAGGGGGAGACGCTGGCCGTGAAACTCAATCTCAACAATGCCATCACGCATCACGACACCATCGAACTCAACTCCTCGCCTTATGTCACACTGGCACTGGTGCGCTCGCTCGTCCACGACGCGGGCATGAGGCAGCAGGACATCATTCTCTGCGAACCGAGCCGGGCCATCACCGACAGTATCTACAACAAGGTGCACAGGGAGTTTCCCGGTGTGGTCTTCATCGATAATATCGGGGGAGACGGACGGCAGAAGTGTGAGTATTATCCGGAACAGATAGTCTACTCGGTGGACAACGGGAAAATGGCCCGCGGACTGGCCAAGTGCATCGTCGATGCCGACTATCTCATCAATTCGGCTCTGCTCAAGACGCACTCCGGACCGGGCGTGACGCTGACAGCTAAAAACTGGTACGGGGCCACCGATATAAACCTGCTATGGCGGCAGAACGCGCACAACAATGTGAGCCCTGACAAACGACACGGCAAACCGGGCTATAAGACCTTCGTCGACTTCATAGCGCACAAGGACCTCGGACAGAAAACGCTCCTCTTCCTCATCGACGGAACCTATGGCTCGCGCGACGTAAACGGACCGCCTGCTCCCAAATGGCAGAAAGAGCCGTTCTGCGGCGACTGGGCCTGCTCGCTCATCGTGTCGCAGGACGAACTGGCCTGCGATGCAGTGGCCATGGACATCCTCATCGGCGAGTGGCCGGAGTTCGGAAGCCTCAACTATTGCGATGAGTACCTGCGCGAGGCGGCTTCACTGCCCAACGCGCCGAGCGGAACGGTCTACAAACGCGGCGGCGAACCCATACAGCAGCCGCTCGGACTCATGGAGCACTGGAACAACCCGAAAGAACGGAAATATACCAAAATAGACCTGAAATATATCAAATTATGATAAAATGGATGCTCTCCCTTTGGGGGGTAATCGCCGGTGTTCTTGCTGCCGGCGCACAGACGGTGGATGCCTTCCAGGGCATCCTGCCCGTTACCGACCCGGCCATGACCGTCAGCCTCAACGGCGCGTGGAAACTGAAAGTGGTGGAGGGCATCACAGAGAGCCATGAGGTGCCGCCCTGCGATGCCTCGTGGGGCGAAATACCGGTGCCGGGATGCTGGGAGGTGTATGGCTTCTGCCATCCGGCCTACGACAGCCCGAAACCGCTCACAGGCTTCTACCGCACGGAGTTTGCCGTGCCGGCACAGTGGAGCGGACAGCGCATCGTGCTCCGACTCGACGGCGTGCTCTATGGCTACGACCTGTGGATAAATGGCAGGGAGGTGGGCTCCTGGCGCTCGGCCTACAACACGGCACTCTTCGATATCACGCCGTTCATCGACCGGCGAAAACCTGTGCAGCAACTGGCCATGAGGGTCATCACGCAGTTCCGAGGAAGCGACTTCGACTACAACGACGACTGGACGCCGTGCGGCATCTTCCGCGATGTGACGCTCATGGCGGTGCCGGAGACACACCTGGCCGACTTGACCATACGGACCTCTAACTCGGGTGAGGTGGAGGTGACGGCCGAGGTGGCGCATGCCGACAGCAAGACGGTGGTGAGGCATGAGATCCTTGACGCGCAGGGGCGTGTGGTGGGGTCCGACAGGGTGGAGAATCCCAACCTGTGGACGGCAGAGACGCCTTATCTCTATACGCTTCGCACCACGCTTTCCAGAAAGAACAAGACGCTGCAGGTGTTTCACCATAAGTTCGGATTCCGTGAACTGTCTGTCAAGGGCAACCAGTTGCTGCTCAATGGTGTGCCCATAAAACTGAGAGGGGTGACTTGCCATTCCACCGACCCGGTCACGGGCAAAGTGATAGCCGATGAACTCACCCTGAGGGACATGCGGCTCATGAAGGAGGCGTCGGTCAACTATATCCGCACGTCGCACTATCCGCGCGAACCGAGGTTCTACGAACTGGCCGACTCGCTGGGATTCTATGTCATCGATGAGGTGCCGTTCGGATTCGGCGACCGAAATCTGTCCGATTCCACCTTCTACACCGTGCTGCAGCAGCGGGCGCAGGCTACCGTCCGCCGCGACAAAAACCATCCCTGTGTGCTCATCTGGAGCTTAGGTAATGAGAATCCGCTCACGGCCATCTGTCAGCAGTTGGGCGGTTATGTGAAACAGCACTTGGACCCTTCGCGCCCGGTCTGCTACCCGCAGGTGGGCAGCTATTTCCGCAAGTTCAATTACCAGTTCCCGGAGGTGGCCGATGTCTATGCGCCGCACTATCCTACCACGGGGCAGATAGCGGGCTTCTACAAGAATCCTGACCGACCGGTCATCTTCACGGAGTATTGCCACTCGCTGGGCGTCTCCTTCGAAGACCACGACCGCCAGTGGGAAATCATTGAGCGCACACCGGGCATAGCCGGCGGCAGCGTGTGGGAGTGGGTAGACCAGGGCATGCCGTTCAAGGAAAAACTCTCACAGCCTTATGGCTACGAGGAGCGGGTGTTTACTTCTTCTGAGGGGGGATTCGAAATGTATGGCGTGAAAGGGACCGACGGCCTGCTCTATGCCGACCGAACACCCTTGCCCAACTATTATGAACTGCAGCACAATTATGCGCGGGCGGCCGTCACCGACAGCACGCTCTCTGTCTCGGACCGCATGCTCTCGCTCAATATCCGTAACCGCTTCGATTTCCTCGACCTGAAGGACAATGTGACGTTCAGCTGGTGCTACACCGAGGACCGCGATACAGTGGCGCAGGGGGCTTTCTCGCCGGCCTGCCCGCCGCACAGCGCTGTGCCCTATGAACTGCGGCTTCCTGCGGTTCCTAATCTGAGCCGGGTGTGCCTGTTGCAGGTGCAGTTGGCCGATGCGCAGGGGCATGTGTTCCTGCGGCAGTCGCTGCCGGTGGTGGAACGGGCACCGGAGGGCACGACGCCTGAGGCGGTGCTTGTCGACCGGTTGCTTGGCGGCCTCGATGTGTCCACCGGAAGTCCCTCGGCTTGTCTGCAGGAGCAGCCGCTCGTAAGGGCGGGACGCAAGGCTACCATGGCGGAGATGCTGAAGGTGGCCGACAAGCGTTTGGAGCGTTATCTGCTGCGTATGCCGGCCATGGGAAGCCGGTGGACCATGGAACCGGTGGGCAAGGCATGGCGCTGCAGTTTCTCGCTCACGCCGGATACCACCGATACGTTCCTCTCCGAACTGGGCATCGCTTTCCTGCTCGACCCGGCCATCGACAGGGTGCAGTGGATAGGGCAGGGCGTCATGCCTACTTATCCGGGGCGTTTCCGGGCCGGGCGCTATGGGTTCTGGGCACTCCGCCAGGGCGACCTCTATTTTGAGGGTAACAGGCGCGGGGTGGATGCGGCCCTGCTCACCGACAGTGTGGGCAACGGGCTCCTCATCTTCTGCCGGCAGGGCAATGTGTCGTTCGAACAGACCGACCGCGGCATCGTCTTGTCTTACAATGCCGCGGTGTCGGGAATGGGACCGAAGTTCGCACGTACGGCTTTCCCGGTCCTGGCCCGCCAGGTGGGCACCGTCGGTGGGGAGTTTTATCTCTACAGAGTGGAGGCCGGACGGGTGCCGGCGGTGCTGAAAGATCTTTTCATGGCTCCGGAGACCGTACAGCCGCCGTTCCGGCCTTTCCTTAAGCAGTACGACACGTATCTCATGCGCTTCAGCGACATCGTGCAGTAGGCTTTCCCCGCCATAGGATGCCTATGGTCATGAGGAGATAGCCGGCCAGGGTGATTATGGGGGCTACGGCGGTGCGGCGGGGACTGAAGATGTCGGGCTCATAGGCCGTGGCGGTGGTGCTGTCGCCGGCCATGAGGGCATAGCCGGTCAGGAGCAGCAGGGCCGACAGCAGAAACAGCAGGTGGTTGGCGCGGTGAAACAGGCGGGCGGGCCGCTCAGTTGGCTTGGTAGCGGTTGAGGTGGGTTTCATATTTTTCTCCATATTGTTTTATCAGTTTTTCTCTTTGATAGGTGTGGGCGGTGGCCATCGCCTGCTCCATGATGTCCAGCCAGGTGGTCAGCGTGTAGACGGAGGCCTGGCGGTGGCGGCGCCCGATGGTGGCTATCCAGGTGAGCCACTCGTCGCTGCGGCGAAGCAGATTGGCGGTTATTTCGTCGCCTGCTGCCTCGCGGCCGCTTTCGTAGTAGCAGCGGGCCAGCGTGAGGGCTGTATCGGTGTAGGGGATGTTGTATGCGGGTAGTTCGCGCTGCCATTTGTCGGCCACCTTCAGGGCGCGCTGCTGGTCGCCCTGGGCGAGCAGACGGTCTATGAGGATGGCCATGACATATTGGTGGGTGTGGGCCATGTGCAGCACATCGGGATCTATGTAGAGGCCCTTGCGGTTCAGATTGCCGTAGCGGAAACGGTGCATCACATTGTCGTACAGCCGCTCCACGTCTACACGCTGCCGGCCCGCCGTGGGCATGACGCGGTAGGCAAGCCCCTCGAGCACGTAGTGGTCGCGCAGATAGGGGACCTCGCTCGGCCCCAGACTGATAGAGGCGTAGAGCGGGCGCTGCCAGTTGCCGTGCGAGAGCATCTCCAGCACCATCAGGTCGCTCTTTGTCAGGCCGCGGAGGCCTTTCAGTGACAGGTGCATCGTGTCGGTGGCGCTCGTCACGGTCACAGTGTCGGTGGGCAGCACACAGCGGGCGGGGTCGCCGCTCAGTACCCAGCGCTTCAGCAGGTTCTTCAGTTCGAAGGGCTGGTCGCCCAACTGCTCTCTTGCTTCTTCGGGATGGTCGCGGTAGTAGGCTTCTACCTGGGCTTTCAGCTCGGGGCGTATCTCCACATAGTCGTGGGTGCCTTCCTGATAGTCGGACGGGTGCCAGTCGATGGGCAGGGCGGGCGAGTCGTAGGCGGGGCGCCGCATCTGGTCGATGTACCAGTCGGTGATGGCATACGAGAGGTTGCAGTCGCGGGCGTCGGTGCGCACGCCTTCCACATCTTGGTTGTACCACAGGGGGAAGGTGTCGTTGTCGCCGTTGGTCAGGATGATGGGATGGCTGCCGCGCTCCATGCTCTCCAGGTAGTTGTGGCCGAAGTCGCGGCAGGCATAGCGGCCGGAGCGGTCGTGGTCGTCCCAGGTCTGACTGGCCATCTGCAGGGCGATGGCGGCGCCTATGAGGCCGGCGGCGATGACGCTCGGCAGACTGCGGTGGGTGAGCCGCTTGAGCAGGGCGGCGAGACCGCACACGCCCATGCCGGCCCAGATGGAGAAGGCGTAGAACGAACCGGCATACACATAGTCGCGTTCGCGGGGCGGCTGCGGGGTCTGGTTCAGGTAGAGGGCGATGGCCAGTCCGGTCATCACGAAGAGCAGACCCACCACAGCGCAGTGGCGCTTGCCGCGGGCTCCCTGCCGCCACTGCCATGCCATGCCTAAGAGGCCGAGCAGCAGCGGCAGACCGTAGTACACATTGCGGCCTTTGTTGGTCAGCAGGTCGCTGGGCAGCTGACTGGTGTCGCTGTCGGTGAGCAGGTCGTCGAGGGGCTTCAGACCGGTTATCCACTGTCCGTGCTCCACCTCGCCCTGGCTTTGCAGGTTGTTCTCGCGGCCCACGAAGTTCCAGAGGAAATAGCGCCAGTACATGAAGTTGAGCTGATACGACAGCAGGAAGCGCAGATTCTCCCGTTGGGTGGGCAGATTGCCTTTCTTCTCCACACCGCCCATCCAGGCTTCGTAGGCTTGCGTGTGGGGGCGCGAGTACATGCGTGGTAGCCACATGTTGTCTTTGAATACAAAGCGGCTGCGCCGACCTGTCTGCACATACCGTGTGCCGGTGCTGTCGGTGCGCAGGCGGTAGATGGGGGCG
>ONMI01000042.1 GCA_900318915.1 uncultured Prevotellaceae bacterium
TGTCAAAGAAAAAGTCCGTCACCCCCAAACGTGGCCGCCCGGCCAAGCCCAAAACGGTGACGCAGGAATTTTAGGTACAAATTACTGAAAAACTCAGATATTTATATATCATTCAAGTATCCAAATTGGCATGATGGCTTGAGCATTAATAGAAGAGAAAGGTATATTATTGATGACCATTTTATAAAGTATCCTAAGTAAATCGCAAGGACACTGAATATGTTATAAAAGCAGATAAAAATATTTATCAAAAATATACAGAAATACTAAAGGCATTAGGTTTATAAACTCACTACTGTCCGGAGAAAATCCGGTCTTAGTTAAATAAATTATTTATATTCAATGATTTACGGCGAAAAAATTTTTTACTCGATTTGAATTTGTACCTTTGCATTTTATAATAATGCAAGGTGCATATCAGATGAATCAAGGTAAAAGTATATTCGCCCAACTCATGTCTCTGTTTCCAGAATACATTTTCCGCCAAAGTGTCGCAAGGTACAATGTATCGCGGGGACGGGGAATTTGATACATTTTCTTGTTGAAAAATTAAGAAATCCCTGTTTCTGACTTTTGTGAGTTGACACTGTTGCTGCGATTTTTTCTGGAAATATTGCTTCTTCAAGATGAAAGTTGTATATTTGCAGTTGAATGTGCTTGAGTCTATAGGCAGACACCTTAACCATCATTTTATTTTTGCCATGAAGCGGCTACAGACTGTTTTTTCCATCCAGGCCCAATTGACAGAAGCAAAATATCTGTTGAAGAATTTATAGATGTGGTTGCAAATATCCACACCCATGGCAGGGAATTGGAAAATTATGAGAATAACATTTTTTCTGGAGAGCAACCAACACCTGAACAGAATAAAAAATGGAAAGGTGAAAAACGGAGAGGGAATGTGTATAAGCGTGATGATATAAGTGAGGCAAACCGAACACAAACATATTCCTATGTTGTAACACCAAATGGTGAACTAAGAGGTTATGATCCAAAGACTGGTATAGTTACGGTATGGAGTACCAAAATACCGACTTCTGATAAGGGAACAAATAATACTGGGAAAACAGTATTTAATAATAGTTTATGGGAAAGATTTATAAGATTTGTCAAGTCTTTATAATGAAGACTCTGTTATTGGTCATTATGACGGGTATGTTTTCTTCATGTCGAAACTATCCGCCAGAGGCATCTTCCTATATTGTAATAGAAGGAGATACCATCCCCATGTTCGCCTCTGCGTTAATAGACTTTAATGCGTATTCAGAGGAAAAAACATATCTGGACTTAGAACGTAGGGCATATTATCGTAACGATTCTATTATTGTAGATATTGCAATAGAGGAAGCAAAGGATTACTGGTATCAAGATACAACAGTATATCTGCTAAAAGATGATTCAATCATAAATGTTAAAACCAATGAATTTTATTTGCTAAAAAACGGACATATTATTGCAGAAGATGTTATAGGAGCAAAAGGAATCATAATAAACGAATTTGAAACCAACAAGTTAGTTAATACATACGTTGAAGGAAAGGTATATTTAGAGTCACATTGGACAAATGAAAATATAGACTCGATTATAGTTGATGACAAAGAAATAAACAGAAAGGGGAAAAAGACATTCATCTACAATCCTTCTACGAGTCAACATGAAACTAAGAATGGAGGATTATGCTACTATATAGACCACCTCGGTTGGGAGAGAATCCCTTTTATATTACTTGGATATTATGGTGATATTCCACAAGATGATTTAAAGAAAGTAACAAACGAAATATTCCGTTCTGGGAAAGATGACATATATGAGAACCATTTTGACGATGAAGGTAATCTCATTAAATTTTACTTCCCTGAAAGAGGCGTGTCGCTTGAATTGAATAATTAGTCAACTGTATTTGCAGACGACAATGTATCGCGGGGACGGGGAATTTGATACAAAGAGGGCATGCCTGTTCGGACATGCCCTCTTTGGATAGATTGCTCAGGAGGAGCTATCTCACGATAAGGTTGACAGGCTGGCCACCAACAGTGACGATATACTGACCTGCCGCGGTGGGGATGGACAGGTGGCGCCGGCCCTGGCCTGCATAGACTTCCTTGCCGTCGGGTGTATAGACCGTAATGGCCTTGCCCTCTGCATGGTCGATGACTATCTGGCCGTGCTCACTTCTTATCAGCGTTTGTGAACCGTCAACGAATACTCACCGATGGTGTAGCATACGCTCACTTGGTAGACATGCGTGCCGTCTTCCGCCACTGTATCGGTATAGGTGGTCTGATCCTTGGCGGTCGTGGCCACGCACTGCCCGTCGCGGTAAACCTTGTAGCCATCCACAACGAGCGTGGCCGGCCGATAGGTGATATCGTCGAGCTGGAAGGCCAGGCCGTCGACCGTGATGACATGGATGGCGAAATACTTGGTGCCCTCGGGCAGGGGGATATTGTATTCGGTCCACTCCAGTCCGCCCTTCACATCGGGGAAGGTCTCGATGTTGACAAAGCTCTCCGGGTCGTCATCCGTCGTGGAATACATCACCTCAAAGGTTTCGGGATAGTTGCTTGCACAACTCTTGGCGAAGAAACTGATGGTCTGGGCCTCGCCTGAGAGCAGGGGCGAGATGAGCCAGTCGTCGCTTTGGTCGGTGTAGCTCGGTGAGGGGTCGAAGGCTATCAGGTATTGCACACCGCTGTGGGCGATGAGGAACTTACGGCGGGTAGCTGTCTCAAACTCCTCGTCGGTGGTGTTGAACACTTCAAAGGCCATCTCCTTGCCGGCATTGGGCACCCAGATGTCGGAGTATTGCAGGGTTCCTGCCTTGTCACCGTCGTAGACTTTCCAGTTGCCGATACCGTCCATAATCCAGGGTTCATAGCTCTCAAAGTCGTCGGTCACCTCTTCGTCGCCCTTCGCCGGAGCGTCCCAGCTAAGCGTCACTTGGTTGCCGGAGGCCTCGGCGATGAGGTTGGTGGCGGTGGGGTAATCGGGCTTTTGCGTGCGCACGCTCACCACATCGGTCATGTTGTTGTCAAGGTTCTGATCATCTGCATAGACGACCTTTGCCTGCAACTGGATATCTCCGTCGATAGTGACGGAGGGAGTGTAGGCAAAGTCGAAGTGCTGGCTCTCGCCCACACCAAGCTGTGTACCCTCGGCAGTAGCTATCTCCTCGCCGTTGGCGGTCAGCACCACCGAGTAGGAGGAAGCGAGCATGCTGCCCATATTCTGCACGTTCATGCTGACGGTGTTCTCTGTGCCGAGCCGCAGAAGAGCAGGTGCCTCCAGGGTTGCCATGAGGTCATGTGCGAGAATGTCGCGCACCTGGATATTGTCAATGCTCACGTTGACGGTCGGGTCGTCGGCGGTGGCACGGAATTTCAGCACCACATAGCGTGCGTCTTTCATCGGCGAGAGGTCGATGTATTCCCTGCGCCAGCCTTCCTCGCCCTCGAGCGTGCCATAGTCGATGGCGCGTAGCAGCTGGTCGTCGTCAGTGGTCTGGCAGCCGAAGACATCGAGCCGCACCTTCTTGCCGGGCTGGGCATAGTAATAGAAGACGAGTCCGGGATTGGCGGCGCCGTCGAGAGCGATGCGCCCGGAATTGAGATAACCGCTGTCACCGGCCTCATCGGCGGCGAAGAAGGCACATCCGCCGTCGCCATCTTGTGCATTGAGGTAGGTCACTACCCATGAGCCGCGGTTGTCGCCCTCGAGCCACCACAACTTGTCTTCCAGTCCGCCATTGGCGAAAGAGGCGGTGAAAGGCAGGGTGTAGGGAGTGCCGGCCACCATGCGCGCCGAGACATCGGCATAACCCTCTCCGCCCGCGCTCGTAGCCGAGACGTAGTAGTAAAGCACATACTGTTTGCCGGTGAGCTGCGCACTCCGGTCGGTATAGTCCATGGTGCTGATGTTGCGTACCAGCGAGTTGCCATTGCGGTCGTAGACATTGTATTTCAAGTCGGAGGGTATCACATAACCTCCGTGGATGCCCTCTTCGCCGGGGGCCTGCCAACTGACGGTCACGTCGTTGCCGTTGTCGGCCAGACGGATGTCGAGGGGCTCGAGGGGCTCGTCGATACCAATCCATGCGGCTTTGACGGCTTCCTCGCCGGCACCCTCGCTGTTGTAGGCGATGATGCGGTAGCGGTTGACGCCATTGGGCATACCTTCGTCGGTCAGGGTAAGGGCGGTGCCGGGTGCGGTGGCGCCGAACTCTTTGAGGAGGGTCTCGCCGCGCCACACTTCTATTCGGTCTATGCTGCCGAGTGTCTCACCGCGGAATGTCTGGGTGGGAGCCACAAAGGCAATGGTGGCCTGAAGCGCGCCGAGCGGTGCCGGGGTGACGACGATGTCGGTGGCGGCGGCCGGTGCGGTGAACTTGGTGCCCTCGATGATGTAGATGTCATCGACGGTGATGTATCCTTGGTCGGCATCGCTCAGCGCATGGATGGCCATGCGGTAGTTGCCCGGCTCCTCCACGGTGATTTCCTCCTCATAATCGATGTCGTCGGTATTGTTGAACTCCTCCGGAGCGAGCAGCACGTCCATCTTCGTGGGGTCATCGCCCTGACCGAAGTTCACGCCGATGCGCTCCATCTTCGAGTCGTCGGAGGCATTGAACTTGAATCCTACCTTATAGGTGCGGTCATTCTGCAGCCGCACGTTGGGTGTAATCAGCCAGTCGTCGGCAGCTTGCTCTTCGCCATAGTAGCGCACACGGCCGTAGGCAAACTCCCAAGTGTTGTTGTCCTTGTTGCTGTCGAGCACGGTATAGAGGTCAAAGCCGCTCCGCTGGGCGAAGTCTTCGTGATAGGGCGGTGTGAGCGCACCGCCGGCAGTCACGGAGTTGGAACGTCCGCTTTTGCCTTTCTGACTGCCGTTGACGGCGGTCACCTCATAGTAGTACACGGTCATGTCGGTTTCGGGCAGCACCTCGGTGAAGGTGGTGGCGTGGAGGCCTTCAGCCACGGCGACGGCATCAGGATAGCGCACCACATTGTAAGTGAGGAGCGACGGGTCGACGTATCCCTCATGCTGGCCTGTGGCCGGGGCATCCCATGTGAGGGTGGCCTGAAGGGTTTCCTGGTCGATAGTGAGAATGATATTGGAGGGAGCCACAGGGGCATCGGCGCCTATCCATGCCGTGAGGTGGCTGGCGGGACTGGAACCGGCCTCATTGGCAACGACCACGCTGATGTCGTTTTCCCCGTTCTGGAGGCTCACCTCCTGGCTTACGTTCTCGCTGGGCTCTGCCGTTCCGGAGGCTACTTCCTCGCTGTTGGCGTAGATGGTGTAGGTGAGCCCACCTTCGAGTTGCTCTCCGGCATAGGTCTCTGTGGGAGCGGTGAAGGTAACCAGGCCTGTGGTCTGTCCATCGCTGAATTGCACGGCCAGATCTTCGACGGCGGCAGGGGCTTCGTCTTCGGCTTCAGGGGCTTTCACCCACATGCCCACGATTTCCTCACCGTCTTCAAATTCTGCCACGAGCGTGGCTTCACCTGTTTCGGTGTCCACCTCATAGAGAGCGGATGTCCCGTCTTCCAGCTGGGCGGCCCAATACAGCAGGCCGGTCTTGCTGTCGAAGGCCGCGCTCTGCAAGTAGTTGGCGGGGGTCACGCCCAACTCGCCCACTTCTTCGGCGTCGCCGGTGTCGACGTCCATCAGATAGAGCACGCCGTCGAGTCCGATGCCGTAGACGTCGCCGTCGTCATTGGAGGCGAGGGCCATGATTTTCGTATCGAGCGCGCTTCCTGTGTTGTAGCGGTAGCCGCCCATCTCCTCAATGTCAATCTGGTCGAAAATATAGCCGTCTTCATCGTCGCTCCAGAAGATGCCATATACGGCATCTTCCACGGCATTGTAGGTCAGGGTCACCGCCACGAAGTCCTCGTCGCCTTCTTCCTCGGTCACCATCTCCCAGGTGTCCATATCGTATTGGTAGAAAGTGATATACTGCTCATCGTCGTAGGTGTAGTGATTCACAAAACTGTAGATGCCGTCTTTGATGTAGGCACCGCCATTGGCATAGAGATTGTTGTCGATGGCGATGTCTTGAGAGGTGACAGCACCGTCTGCCGCCGTAAAGGAGTAGATGCCGTACGGACGGGGGAGAAAGTCGGGCAGTTGTTCCCATGAGCGGCAGTAGATGAGGCTGCCGCAGATGGTGGTGCCGGCAGGGGTCTTGTAGAGCCGGCGCTGCTGTGGAATATTGGGCAACATGTAGTGGGGCGTCCTGACACCGGGCCGCATCAGCGGATTGGCCGATTTCCCTCCACGTATGGGCGTAAGGTGTTTGCTCACTTTTCGTGCGTCGTGATGATGGACGAACGTTTTCGTTTTTGCATAGCCGGGAGATGTCTTCACCGTCTCCTGCGCATGAACTTGGGCGGGGAACGCTATGGCAATCGATAGCACTGCCCCTAACAACTTGTTAAGTTTCATGAAAAGGTTTAGCTTATGTTTTTCAAAATTATTGCAAAGGTAGTGCAATGCGGGCGAAAAGCAAAAAATAAAACGCATTTTTTGTAAACCATTCCACAACACCTTTGCCTTTGCTTTCGTGGGGCTGTGCGAAGAAAAAGGCCTTCTTATGCGGATATTACGGAAAAATAGACTATTTTTGTAGCAACGAACAGACGACTGGTTTCTTTCTACACAACAACGGCTACAACCCATGAAGAAAACGGCATTACTCCTCATAGTGACATTACTGTCTCTTTTGTCGCGGGCTCAAGAAAACTACATCTTCACGTCCTACTCCGCCAACCATGGACTGAAGGCCAAGAATACGATGGACATCCTGCAAGACCACAAGGGAATGATGTGGCTGGCCACATGGGATGGGTTGTACAAGTTCGACGGGTATACTTTCTACAACTACAAATCAAAACCCGGCGACGGCGTCACCCTCTCAAGCAACCGGTTCGACCGCTTGCAGGAAGGCACTGACGGCACCATCTGGATAAGGGGCTACGACGACCAGACCTATGCCTTCAGTCCCACCTTCGCACGTTTTCTCTCCCTTCCCGTCGCCTGTTATGGAACAACAAGTTTTTTCCCCATCGGCCAGCATGATGTGCTCATCAAGACAGAAGGAAACCAGTTGATACATGCCTGGACGGACACCCTTTTTACCAAACTATACAGCAATGACATCACCCGAGGCAAAAACATACACACCAATATGGTGATGGTTGATGCCAAACGCCGCATCTGGGTAATGACACGCGATGGCCTGTATACGCTCGAGAAAGACTATCAGCTGAAGACCATCCAGCAAAAAGGCAACTACATGAATGCCCTCGAAGAAGGCAGCCAAATCTATTTCGGCTGCGGAAACGGACAAGTAAAAGTGCTTTCTGACAACCGGTGGAGCACCATCGACTTAGGATGCTCAAGCAATGTGACGAGTATCGCCAAACCCGGAGAGTGGCTCATAGCCTTCGGCACCGACGGTGACGGTATTTACCTCTACAACACGCTCAACCATGAAATCCTCCACTACTGCCAGGCCAACTCGCTCGGTATTGTGAACGATGACATACGCTTCGTACAGGCCGACAGCCACGGCGACCTGTGGGCTGACATGCGCAACGGCGGTCTCGCCTACATGAAAGCAGGGAGTGGTGTATTCAAGAACATGAGACTATATGACAAGTACGGCAATACCATCGACGTGGTGGCACGCAGCATCATCGTAGAAGACAAAGACGGAGAAGTATGGGTGTCGCCAGGAGGAACCGGTTTAGCCCGTCTGGACCGTGAGAGCGGCGAACTGGAAACGATATGCGACGAAGCGCCCACCTACTGGAGCAAGGAGACCAATCTGGCCAGTCTTTATGCCGACCATCAGGGTAATGTGTGGTACTGTGCCAAAAACATCGGACTGCGCAAAGTCACAGTGCAGGACAATCTCTTCAAGACACTTGCCACCAGCGACAATGACTATGAAAACAACGTGAGAGGCATGGCTCAAGACCGCACAGGCCGTATCTGGACAGGCAACAAAGGCGGCACGGTGCGCATCTACGACAGCGGCATGCGCTTTCTTGGAAGCCTTCGGGCCGACGGCAGCGTCACAATGGGCCGTGGAGACGATTTGGGGAAAATCTACTGCTTCTGCGAAGACCACGCAGGAAACATGTGGATAGGCACCAAAGGCAACGGACTTTTCAAAGCTACGCCGCAACCCGACGGAAGAAACTTCCGGCTGACGCACTACAAGCACGATGCCAAGAACAAGCTGAGTCTGAGCGACGACAATATCTTCAGCCTCCATGAGGACGTACGCCACCGCCTATGGGTGGCTACCTACGGCGGGGGGCCCAACTACATGGACCTGAACAATCCCGGTGAGGAGCAATTCATCAATTTCCACAACCGTCTGGGCAAATACCCCGCCGATGCCTGTGGACGGGTGCGCTACATAACAAGCGACAAGAAAGGCAACGTGTGGATATGCACAACCGGCGGTCTGGTGTTCACCAACGGGAAGCAAGAAGGCAAGGGCATGCTGTTCACCCGCTTCACCCGCAATGCCAACGACCTGCAGTCACTGAGTTACAACGATGTACACATGGCCTACATCTCAAAGGCAGGACATCTTTATGTATGCACCAACGGTGGCGGATTCCAGAAAATGCTGAGCATGAACGACGGCAAAATAAAAATGCAGTCGTATACCCAGACAGAAGGCTTGGGCAGCGACGTGGTGCTGTCTGTGACCGAAGATACGCATGGAAACCTGTGGATAGGCACAGAGGAGAGTGTATCGAAATACTACCCCGAAGACGGCAAGATAGAAACATTCTCCATTGATATCGTACCGCACCGTGTGACAATCGGCGAGGGGGCTTCCATGACCACCGCCGACGGTCATATCTGCCTGCCCACCTATGGCAGCGGCATGCTCTGCTTCAATCCCGACGACCTGAAGGCCAGCGAATATGTGCCTCACATCGTCTTCACACGGTTCATGCAGGAGATGAAGACCGTCACTCCCGGTACGAACAGTATTCTGAGCACCGACATCGACGAGGCAAGCACTATCCGGCTCCCTCATGACAAAAACAGTTTCTCCATCGAATTCTCCGCTATCGACTACCGTTTCCCCGACAAAGTGGAGTATGCCTACCGGCTCAAGGGCTTTGAAGACAACTGGATTATGAGCGGCACACAGCGTATAGCCACCTACACCAACCTGCCCAAAGGAAAATACACCTTGCAGGTACGTTCCACCAACAGCGACCGCGTGTGGGTGGACAACATGCGGACACTCAACATTGAAGTGCTCCCGTCGTTCTGGGAGACGCCCTGGGCTTACCTGCTCTATACCCTTGCCCTGCTGCTGCTCATCCTGCTCACTTCCTACCTGCTCACCACCTTTTACCGGCTACGTGAAAAAGTGACCACGGAACAACAAATCAGCGACTTGAAAGTACGTTTCTTCACCTATATCTCACATGAGCTGCGCACACCGCTCACGCTGATACATGGTTTCATGGAACAAATTCTGAACCGCCACGACCTGGACGAGAAACTACGGTCGCAACTATCTGTGGTAGGCGACAACACCCACCGTATGCTGCAACTCACCAACCAGATACTCGACCTGCACAAGATAGAGAGCGACAAGATGCATATGCGGGTGAGCCGGATTGACCTGGTGCCCTTCGTGAAAAGCGTGATGGACAATTTCGACAATATCGCGCTCGACCACCAGACCGACTACCGCTTTGAGTGCAGAGAGCAGCAATTGCTGCTGTGGGCCGACAGTGACAAGCTCGACAAGATTGTGTTCAATCTGGTTAGCAATGCCTTCAAATATACGCCCATCGGCAAAATGATAAAAGTGAGCGTAGAGAGCCATGGCGACATGGCTGTTATCAAGGTAGCCGACCAAGGGGTGGGTATCAGCAAGGACAACCAGCTGCAGCTCTTCAAAATGTTCAGCAATCACATGAGTGAAAACATCCACGGCATGCCCAGCTCGGGGGTTGGGCTGTCGCTCGTCAAGGAGCTGGTGTCGCTGCATGGCGGGGCTATCGAGGTTGAGAGTGAACCAGGCCGGGGAAGTGTCTTCACCGTAACACTACCCCGCGACCGCGAACATTTCTCAGGCGATGTGGAATTTATCATGAGCGACGGCATGGCCATCCAAACCGGCAGCCGCCGTTCTCAAGAAGCGGCAGCTGAAACCCCGCCCGAAGGCGACGGCATATACACCGTGCTCATTGTGGAAGACAACGACGAAATGCGCTACCTGCTCTCCACTATCCTGATAAACCATTACCGCTTGCTGGAAGCGGAGAACGGCGAAGTGGGACTGGCGATGGCCCGGCAGCATGTGCCGGATATCATCATCAGCGATATCATGATGCCGGTGATGGACGGTCACGAACTGCTGCGCCAACTGCGTGCATCGGATGAGACCAACCACATACCCGTGGTGATGCTCACCGCCGTTAGCAACGACGAGAGCAAGATTGAAAGTATGCGTACCGGAGCAGAGAGCTATATCGTGAAACCTTTCAATTCGGAACTTCTCAAAGCCCGTGTGGCCAATCTGCTGGAGGAGCGCCGACGTCTGCAGGCCTACTGGCGCAAGAGGTTCTCCTCGCCGACGGCCGAGAGCGGCACCGACATACCGCGCAATATGCCGGCTGCCGATGTGCTCTTCCTCGAGCGACTTGACAATGCAGTAAACCGCAACATGGACAACGGCGACTTCAGCGTCGACGACCTGGCCGCACTGCTCCACATGAGCCGTTCGGTGCTGTTCAAGAAGATGAAGGCCATGACGGGCATGTCGCCCAATGAATACATCAAGAGCGTCCGCATGGAATATGCAGCCCAACTGATAAGGCGCGGTGAATACACCATCACCGAAATCACCTACATGGTAGGCATCAACGACCCGCACTACTTCAGCAACTGTTTCAAACGGCAGTTCGGTCTTTCCCCCACCGAATACCGCAAACAGACCGGACACGACAGGAGTTAGGCTTTGCTCATGCCGAGCATAACCAACAAGGGGTGCAGACATCACTGCCTGCACCCCTTAAAAAATAATAACCAAATTTTACGAATCCAAAATATACTGGTATGTCAAAATGAACCGTGAGGCTTACTGCTCCTGACGGAATCCGTAGCCATTGGTGATGCCCGATGTGGTAAGTGTATTGTAGGTGAAGGGCAACAGATAGATGGGAGGATTCTTGGCGGCATAGTCGGCATCAGAGTAGCCGGCAAGCAGCTTGGTGGCATAGGAGTCTTTATAGGCAGGCATGTCGACAGCCCAGTTGGTCTGCACATATCCGTCGGCCTCGAGTGCCTGTGCCTCAGCACTGCCCGGAGCGATATACTTGAAGAGGCCCTTGATGGCCGTATTGGTCTCGTTCACACCAGCCACCTTGGCTATCACGCTGCCCCAGTCGTCGTGCTGACCGCGCCAGCCGGGATAGAGCACGGGGTCGTCTTCCTTGCCGGCAGGCGTCTGGGCGGTAAGCCGGTAGCCGTAGAGGGCACGGCCGTCCACCTGCTTGGTCCACACATAGGCGGGGAGCTGGTTGCCGTTGTCGAAGGTGTAGTAACCGTTCTTCTCCACGCCTTCCACAATCTCGGTCATTATCTTTCGGTCATCGACACAGGCTTTGGGCAACTTGCCGGTACGTATCAGGTCGAAACGGCGCACGCCCTCGCCCAGGAATTCAAACGCGCGGTCCATGATGACGGCATCGTAAACAGAACCGCACTTGGTGATAAACCGGTCGAAATTAGGATCCACACCGCCGCGGAAGTTGCGGTTGTGAACGATGGCGAGATATTTGCGGCCATTGGCATCGTCGCCCAGGGCGGCGCACACCTCGGCCAGCATGAGATAAATATCGGAGATTCGCATGTAGGAGACGTTGATGCCGGAGGTGCCGTAAGAAAGGGTATTGGGTGCCTGCAGACGGTTCCAGTCCCACTTGTTGGTGGCGGGACCGCAGCCACGTCCCCAGTCAGAACGGTTGAACGACTGTATTTCCTCATGACCCTGGCCGTCGCTGCCGGTCACTGTGGCCGATGCGTCGCGGCGCATGTCATTGGGGTCGTAGGCTCCATAGTAGAACCAGGCCTGCACACGGTCCTGCCCGCAGCCCACACAGGGTGCGTCGCCGTTGCCGCCACGAGAGGGACGTCCGATATAGGCAGGGCGCTGTCCGCCGTTGTTGAATTCCATCGGAATCTCATACACCGACTCATCGGCCAGGATGTCAGACACACCGCAGTGCATCTGTGCGAAAGTATACTGGAATGGATTGCCATACTCCTGTCCGGCGCTGCCTTTGGCACGCGGGTCGGTCAGGTGCAGCTGGATGCTGCCGTGATTGTCGACAGCTGCCTGCAGATACTGCTTGGCAATGTTGAACCAGTCGCGCCAGTCGGCACGGCGGCCGTAGATGGCATGGTTTTTCTCCACACTCCAGTCTTCAAAGCTGAGTACTTTGCCGTTGCCGTCTACATAGAAGTCGGCACCAAGGTCGGTACGGCGGGTGGTATAGCCGCCATTGTAGAGGCACATGCGGCCGATGAGGCCCTGCACATAGGTACGGTTCATCACATCGGCACGGTGGCTGCCCTCGCCCACTCTATACATATGGGGTTCCACCTCACGGAGTTTCTGGATGTGATAGTCCATAATGGCGAAACGTGAGGTGAGGCCTTCAGCGGCTTCGCCGGTCTTCAAGGCGTGGGGCACATCGCCGTACCAGCGGAAGAGTTCCCAATAGCAGGTGGCACGCAGGGCAACGGCCTGTCCGTAGATGTCCGACATGGCGTTGGGCTCACCGCTCATGATTTGTGCGAAATCGTCTTTTTCCTCAAAGGCATTGATGAGAGAGTTGCACACGGCGATGGTGGAATAGAGCATGCCGAACACCTCGGTGCCCTCACCGGCATTGATGTTGTACTTGTCGGTGCCGCTGGGATAAAAAGTCTTCTCCTGGCATCCTGCACTGCCCTCACTGTAGGTGTCCTGGGCATCCTCAATATCGGAGCCCCAGATGGGTGTCCAGAAGAATCCTACAGAATGGAGGCTTTGGTTGTTGTGCAATGTCTGATAGCCATAATAAAGGGCGTTGCGGGCCGACTCTTCATTGGAGAACACGAAATCCTTGTCTACCACGCTGGGCGAGGTGGTCTCCAGGCTGTCGGTGCATCCCACCGCTGCCAGAAGGGCTGCAGCGGCCATGGCTTTGAATATGTATTTTTTCATAATCGTGCTATTTTATTCTTGTGAAACATAAAACTTAGAAAGTGATATTGGCACCGAGGGTGAAAGTACGCGCTCTGGGATAGGCACCCCAGTCCATGTTGAGCGTGGGGAATATCTGCAGGTCGCTGAGGAAGCCTGAGCGGCCGTTGGTATTGGCATTGACCTCCGGGTCAACACCGGAGTAGCCGGTGATGGTGAAGAGGTTGCTGGCCGTGAAGTAGACCCTGAGGTTGGAGATATGGATCTTTTTAATCACACTCTTGGGCAGGGTGTAGCCCAGGGTGAGCGTCTGCAGGCGCAGGTAGGAGGCATCCTCCAGGAACTCATCGGTCACGATGCCGTTCTGATGGTAGGCCAGCGCATACTTGGCATTGGCGTTGAGGGCTTTCAGCTCAGAGGGTTCCGTCACGGCATAGAGTTCACCGGAGGAATTCACATTGTAGCATTTGAAGGTCTCTGCCACATGGGCCAGTTTCTGTGCCGTAAGACCGGTATACTCGCCGCCGGAGAGGTTGTCCATGGCCACGGCATTGTAGATCTTGCCGCCAAGCACCCAGTTGAAGTTGGCCGAGAGGTCCCAATCCTTGTATTGGAAGTTGAGTGCGAAACTGCCTGTATTGCGCGGCATCACCTCACCGAGGTCGGTGGCATCGTCCTCCGTCACACGTCCGTCGCCGTCCACATCCTTGAATTTGGCTGCGCCGGGGAATGCGGTCTGTCCTTTGGGTATGTCAAAGGGATTCAGGTAGTTGGCACCAATGCTGCGGTCGAAGTCGGCCACACCGTCTTTCAGCACATACTGTCCGTTGGTGTAGTTGAAGTCGTCGACGGTATAGAAGCCGTCCGACTTGAAGCCTCTCACGATGCCCACCGCTCTTCCTTCGAGAAGCATGTAGTCGTTCTTCGGCATGAGGGCCGACGAGGCCCAGTAGGAGGAGTAGAGATAGTTGTCGGCATTGGTGAGTTCATCAATCTTGTTGCGGTTGTAGTTGTAGATGGCGCTCACGTTGAAACGGAAGTCCTTGGTGCGTACCACATCCACATTGACAGAGAGTTCGAATCCTTTGTTCGAGGTCTTGCCGAAGTTCTGATACTGATAGGAATAGCCGGTGGTGTTGTCGATGGGCACAGCCATGAGCAGGTCCTTGGTGGTGTTCCAGTAGAACTCGAGCGAGCCGTTGATGCGTCCGTCGAGGAAACCGTAGTCGATACCGAAGTTGCGCGACACGGTGGTCTCCCATTTCAGGTCATTGTTGGCCAGCAGTCCGTCGGGACGGTAATAGGGGGTCTTGTTGCCGTCTATCACCACATTGTTGGTATTGGCACTGGTGGTGCTCCAGGTTTCCCTCCAGAGGTCGGAGCTGATATTGTCGGTACCCGAAGTTCCGAGCGAGAGGCGCAGTTTCAGGTTGGAGAGCCAGTCTTTGGTACCCTCCATGAAAGGTTCCTCGCTCAGACGCCACGCGATAGCGGCAGCGGGGAAATAACCCCAGCGGTGATTGGGAGCGAACTTCGAGCTACCGTCGGCACGCATGGTAGCGGTGAAGAGGTAGCGGTCGAGGAGTGTGTAGTTGAACCGTCCGAAGAACGAAACGGTACGCGAAGGCACCCCGATGGAGTTGAAAGCGGAGAAGGAGCGCGATGCGGTATGTATCATGCCCATCACGGTGTTGAAGTCGGCATTGTCGGGATAGCCGTTACCGGAGAGTTGTGTCGACTCCGATTTGTTCTCTATCCACTCATGTCCGGCCATGATGCCGAAGGAGTGGATGTCGGCCACGCTGAAGTTGTAGTTCAGGGTGTTGAGCCAACGCAGGCCCTTACCGGTGCCGCGGGTCAGTGTGGCGCGCTTCTCGCCGTTGGTATAGCCGTTCTCATAATATTGGTAGGTCGAGGTGTTGCGGCTCATCGAGATTTCCGTGCGTGCGGTGAGCCCGTTGATGATTTCCCATGCCAGAGCGGCGCTGCCCCTCAGGTTGCGGCGCTTGTTGAGGGTGGTGAGGTCGTTCACCAGTTCCACGGGGTTGTGGGCATCATCGATGTTCTGCACACCGAAACTGAGTCCGGACACATCGGAATAGCTCACACCGCCCAGCGGATTGTCGATGGGTTTGTACTTATAAGCGCCGGAGATTTCCGAACCGCGTCCGTTCATCACGCTCTCCCGTCCGTTCACTTTCGACTCTGTGTAGCGGATGTCGAAGTCGAGGTTCAGGTTGCTGAGCAGCTGCTGCTGCAGTTTGAGCGAGGCAGCCAGTTTCTCCACGTCGGAGTTGATCTTGATACCCTGGTCGTCGATGTAGTTCACATTGGCCACGAAGTGGGTCTTCTCGTTACCGCCGTTCACCGACACATTGTGGCTCTGGGTCCAGGCAGTGCGCAGCAGGTCGTCGGTGTAGTCATGGGTCTTCATATTGGCATATTCGGCATAGTGGTTGCCGTATTTGCTACCCAGACCGAAGTATTTGGCCACGGCATCGCCGGTGGCCTGGCCGCGGGATGTTCCATAACCCCAGTGGAAGAACACATAGTCCTGAGCGGAGAGGGTCTCCAGGGTCTTGGCCACATGCTTCATCTGTCCGTACACGTCGTACGACACCTTTACCTTTCCGCCCTCCGCTTTCTTGGTGGTCACGAGGATGACGCCATTGGCACCGCGGGCACCGTAGATGGCGGTGGAGGAGGCGTCTTTCAGCACGTCGATACTCTCAATCTCAGAGGCGGGTATGTCGCTTATTGACGAAACGGGAAAACCATCGACCACAAAAAGCGGGTCGTTGCTCTGTGTGATAGAGCCGCCGCCACGCACGCGTATGGAAATATTGGCATCAGGGCGTCCGTCGCCCGACACCACATTGACACCGGGCAGTTTGCCCTGCAGGGCTTGGGCCACATTGTTCACCGGCACGGCAGCCAGGTCTTCACCTCTTACCGATGCCACAGCTCCCGTGAGGTCTTTTCTTTTCACTGATCCGTAACCGATGACCACCACTTCATCGAGTCCCACGTTGTCTTCCTTCATCTGCACATTGTGGGTAGACTGGTTGCCTACCTGCACCTGCTGCTCGAGGAATCCCACATAGGAGAAGACAAGGGTCGTCTTGTCTTGTGGAACGGAAATGGTATACCTTCCGTCCAAGTCGGTGATAACGCCATAATTGGTGGAACCTTTCACCGCTATGGTCACACCCACAAGTGGTTCTCCGTTGCTGTCGGTCACCACGCCGTTCACAGTCCTTGTCTGCGCCAGCGCCAGCTGCGAGAGCAGGGCCACGAAGAGCAGAGCAAGCGTCCTGAGTGATAAACGATTGAATTTTTTCATGTTTACATTAGTTTTTATATTACACTTATTTGGTTTTTAGGTTGCGTAGATTAGGTTACAGTATGAACATTATATTGACGGTGCAAAGAAAGTAATAAATTGGTAATTTGATGTGTAAAATCCGGTGATTGTGGTGTAATAATCGTTCACAACGGTCCGTGAAACCAATATTTACACCATTTGAGCATAAAACTGCACCTCGTAAACACACAATCGGGATAAATTTGCACTGTGAAATGAAAAACAAGAAAAATGACACATTGCAAGTCTATATTATTCGCCTTGGCCGTCGCGGCTTTTCTGCCTGTCACTGCACAACAGAAGCGCGAGAATTATGAATTCAGTTTCGAATTACCGCGCTATGTGGAGCAGTTGAAAAAAGAGCTCACCTACCCACTGGCTTGGGAGAACTCGGGCATAGCCGATTTCAGCGAGTGGCAGCGTACGGCTCGCGCCAAGGTGAGGGAGTGCATGATGACACCTCCCAAGGCCTCCGACGACTTCAACATGGAAGTGGTGGCCGAGGAACAGCGCCAAGGCTATAAAGCCCTGAAGATACTGTTCAATGTGAACGACTACACGCGTACCATGGCTTATGTACTGGTGCCCGATGGAAAAGGTCCCTTCCCGGCTATCAATCTGCTGCACGACCATGGCGGTCACCTCTTCATCGGCAAGGAGAAGATGATACGGCCGTTTGGGGTGAGCGACGAGGTGCTCGACGATGCCGACAAATGGGCCGAGAACCTGTACGACGGACAGTATATAGGCGACTGGTTGGCACAGCACGGCTATGTCTGCTTCTCAGCCGATGCTCCTATGTGGGGAGAGCGAGGACGGGAGGAAGGTATCGACCGTGGCATGTATGAATATATAGCCGGCAACATGATGATGCTGGGCCGCGACTTGTGCGCATTCATGCACTATGACGACATGGCCGGCACGGAATTGTTGGCACAGCTGCCTTTCGTCGACAACACACGCATTGGCTGTGTGGGATGCTCCATGGGTGCCTACAGGGCTTGGATGCTCTCGGCACTGAGCGACCGCATCAAGGCGGGGGCCTCGGTTTGCTGGATGGTCACCACCGATGTGCAGATGAGCACCGCCGACGGGAAAAGGGAGTATGGCGGATTCGCCAACTGCCTGCCGGGCCTGCGGCAATATATGGACTACCCGCACATCGCTGCCATGGCGGCTCCCAAGCCCATGCTCTTCATCAACGGCCGGCAGGACAAGCTGTTTCCCGTCAGAGGGGCCGAGAAGGCTTTCAGTCAGATGAGAGAGGTGTGGAACAAGGTGGGACGTCCGCAGCATCTCACCACTGAAATGTGGGACGTGCCGCACAGCTGCGGAAAAGGCATACAGCAACGGGTGCTCGATTTTTTCGACGAACAGCTGAAACCGCTTCCGCAGAAAGCCGTCGACGCCGTGGTGGCCGCCGACGGAACCGGCGACTACACCTCGCTGCAGGAAGCGGTGGACCAAGCGCCCGACTATCCCGACCATCCCTATATCATCTATGTGAAAGAGGGCACCTACAAAGGCCATGTGGGCATACCGCGCTCCAAACACCAGTTGAGCATCATCGGCGAAGGGGCCGACAAGGTATGGATTACCGACGACAGGGTGAGCGGCGGCCCGAAGGCGCAGCCGGTCGACATAGCGGCCACTATGGTTTGCGAGGCCGACGGGGTATATCTGGAAGGCATCAGCTTGGTCAACTCCTGGGGCCACGAACAGCAAGACGGCCCACAGGCGCTGGCGCTCTACACCAAGTATGACCGTGTGATTGTGAACAAATGCGGACTATGGAGCTATCAGGACACCTACCGCACCGCCAATACCGACAACGGACGCAACTACATCAAAGACTGCACGATAGAGGGGGCCGTCGATTTCATCTACGGCTCGGGAAATGCCTATTTCGACCATTGCACCCTGCTCATCAACCGCAAAGAGGGGGGATTCATCGTGGCACCCAAGCATGCCGCCACCACCCGGTGGGGATATGTGTTCAGAAACACCACCATCACCGCTCCGGGCATCCCTTCTGAGACTCAGGTGTGGCTGGGTCGCCCCTGGCACTACAATCCGCAGACGGTCTTCATCGACACGCGGGCCGAGGTGACGATACCGCCCGAGGGATGGTATGAGACAATGGGCGGCTGGCCCACGCTCTTCGCCGATTTCAACACCACCGACGGAAAGGGCAACCCGCTGGACCTGAGCAAGCGCATCAGCCGCTACTATACGGTAGACCAGAACACCAACGACACTACTTGGTGCGTGGCGAAGAACCACCTCACGGCCGAAGAGGCCGCTCAATATACCGCAGAGCGGGTGATGGGAGGCGAGGACCACTGGAATCCAGCCGCTCAATGCCGCCAACTGCCGGCTGTGAAAGCGGCACGGAAGGGCGGACAGCTGCAGTGGAAACCCGTTGAGGGTGCTCGTGGCTACCTCGTGTTCCGAAATGGGGCTTTCTACAACAGCACCACTCAAACAACCATGGTTGTTGAAAAGGGTGGCAAGTATACGGTGAAAGCGCTGTCGCCCTGGGGCACCATCGGACAGTAACACGCTTGCTTTACTTACTTCATCGCTCCCGCCGCTGCGGTCTGCTCTTTTGGGCTTCATCGCTGCAGCGGGAGTTTTCTTTTGCTCACGCCGAAGGTACCTGGCGCTGAGGAATGCGAAGAAAAATGAATTTTCATTTTGTTCTCCACTCAACTTTTCGTAACTTTGACCCCAAATTGCTTTGATTTTATGGACGACGAGATAAAAGATACAGAACAAGAGGGCGTGGACACCACCCCGAAAGATGAAGAACAGGAACAGCAGGAGGAACAGGAAGAACGCCACAGCAGCTACAAGCCGGTGAACCGGTTCGATGCCGCCGCCGTGCACCATCTGAGCGGCATGTACCAGAACTGGTTTCTCGACTATGCCTCGTACGTGATTCTGGAACGCGCCGTGCCGCACATCGTCGACGGACTGAAACCCGTGCAGCGACGCATCCTCCACTCGATGAAGCGCATGGACGACGGACGATACAACAAAGTGGCCAACATCGTGGGCCACACCATGCAGTTTCACCCGCACGGCGACGCCTCCATCGGCGACGCCCTCGTGCAGATGGGACAGAAGAACCTGCTCATCGACACACAGGGCAACTGGGGCAACATCCTGACCGGCGACCGCGCCGCGGCACCGCGATACATCGAGGCCAAACTGTCGAAGTTTGCCCTCGACACGGTGTTCAACCCCAAGACCACGGAGTGGCAGCTCAGCTACGACGGCCGCAACAAGGAGCCTATCACGCTGCCGGTGAAGTTCCCGCTGCTGCTGGCACAGGGGGCCGAGGGCATCGCCGTGGGCCTCTCCTCCAAGATACTGCCGCACAACCTCAACGAGATATGCGACGCCGCCATCAGCTACCTGCGCGGCGAGGAATTCCATCTCTACCCCGACTTCCCCACGGGGGGCAGCATCGATGTGAGCCGCTACAACGACGGCCAGCGCGGCGGGGTGCTCAAAGTGCGCGCCAAGATAGAGAAACTCGACAACAAGACGCTGGTGATACGCGAGATTCCCTTCAGCAAGAACACCGGCACACTTATCGAGTCGATACTCAAGGCCATCGACAAGGGCAAGATAAAGGCCAAGAAAGTGGACGACAACACGGCCGCCAACGCCGAGGTGCAGGTGCACCTGGCTCCGGGCGTATCGTCGGACAAGACCATCGACGCCCTCTACGCCTTCTCCGACTGCGAGGTGAACATATCGCCCAACTGCTGCGTGATTGAGGACAACAAACCGCAGTTTCTCACCATCAGCGACGTGCTGCGCCACTCTGTTGACCACACCATGGAACTGCTGCGCCGCGAACTGGAGATACGGCGCGGCGAACTGCTCGAACAGCTGCACTTCTGCTCGCTGGAGAAAATCTTCATCGAGGAGCGCATCTACAAGGGCCGCCCCTTCGAGAACGCCCCCGACATGGACGCCGCCTGCGCCTATGTGGACGAGCGGCTCACGCCCTACTACCCGCAGATGATACGCGAGGTGACCAAAGACGACATCCTGCGCCTCATGGAGATCAAGATGCACCGCATCCTGAAGTTCAACAAAGACAAGGCCGAGGAGCTCATGGCGCGCATACGCGCCGAGCTCGACGAGATAGAACACGACCTGGCCCACATGGTCGACGTCACCGTGCAGTGGTTCGAGTTTATCAAGGGCAAGTACGGCCCTGACCACCCGCGTCTCACCGAAATCAAGAACTTCGACACCATCGTGGCGTCGAAAGTGGTGGAGGCCAACGAGAAGCTCTACATCAACCGTGCCGACGGTTTCATCGGCACGGGTCTGAAGAAAGACGAGTTTGTGTGCAACTGCTCCGACATCGACGACATCATCATCTTCTACAAAGATGGCAAGTACAAGGTGATACGCGTGGCCGACAAGGTGTTCGTGGGCAAGAACATCCTGCATGTGCAGGTGTTCAAGAAAAACGACAAGCGCACCATCTACAACGTGGTGTACCGCGACGGCAAGCGCGGCAGCTACTTCATGAAGCGCTTCAACGTGACCAGCCTGACCCGTGACAAGGAGTATGACCTCACACAGGGCACCGAAGGTTCGAAGGTGATGTACTTCACCGCCAACCCCAACGGCGAGGCCGAGGTCATCAAGGTGACGCTCATGCCCAATCCCAAGCTGAAGAAAATCTTCATCGAGCGGAGCTTTGCCGACATCATCATCAAGGGACGCGCCAGCAAGGGCAACCTGCTCACCAAGAACCCCGTGAACACCATACGCCTGAAGAGCCACGGCCACAGCACACTGGGCGGCCGCAAGGTGTGGTTCGATCCCGATGTGAAACGCCTCAACTACGACGAGCACGGCACCCTGCTGGGCGAGTTCAACGAAGACGATGCCATACTCGTGGTGCTCGACAACGGCGAGTTCTACATCTCCAACTTCGATGTGAACAACCACTACGAGGACAACATAAAGGTGATAGAGAAATGGCGGCCCAACAAGGTGTGGACAGCCGTGCTCTACGACGCCGACCAGCAGGGCTACCCCTATGTGAAGCGTTTTGAGATGGAGGCCACCAAACGCCACCAGAACTACCTGGGCGAGAACCCGCTCAACAAGCCCGTGCTGCTCACCGACGAGGTGTACCCGCGCCTGCGCATCACCTTCGGCGGCCACGACTCGGTGCGCGAGCCCATGGAGATAGAGGTGGAGGAGTTTATCGCAGTGAAGGGTTTCAAGGCCAAAGGCAAACGGCTCACCACCTGGCAGGTGGACACCATTGAAGAGATAGAACCGCTGCGCAAGCCGGAACCGGAGCCTGAAAGCGACGGTGCCGACGAGGTGGAGGAGGAGAATCTGGACCCTGACGCCGGCAAGAGCGAGCAGGAGGTGATAGACGAGATAACCGGTCAACTGCGACTTTTCGACGATGACGATTTCAAATAGACTGCTTGCCGTGCTGCTCTGCTTGGCGCCGCTGCTCGCATGGGCGCAGAGCGATACCATACCGAGGCCCCAAGAGGTGACCAACACCCAGATGCTGGGCTTCGGAGCCAGCGAGGTGCTCGACACCTATCTCTCGCCCGAGAAATACATCGGACCCGAGCTGCGCTACATCTCGCACACCGTGCGTCAGCGCACCGGCAGCCCGTGGCGGCGCTACCTCATCCACGAGGGCAACGTGTCGACCTGCGAAGACCGGTCGGGCGACGGCACCACGCTGGCGGCGCTCTACGACTTCCGCTATGCCGTGCACCGCTCGTGGCAACTGGCAGGCGGACGGCTGCAGCTGGAGGCCGGCGGCATGATCAATCCGGGCCTCGGTGTGCTCAACAACACGCGCAACACGAACAATCCCGCCCAAATGCGACTCTTCCTGCATGCAGGTCTCTCGGGAGCGGCCACCTACCGCTTTCAGCTGTTCCACAAGCCTTGGGACCTGCGCTATGAGGTGATGGCGCCGCTCGTGGGCGTGGTGTTCAGCCCCAACTACGGACAGTCGTACTACGAAATTTTCTCGCGCGGCGACTACGACCACAACGCCGTGGTCACCACGCCCTTCTCGGCTCCCACCCTGCGCCACAGCCTGACGGCCGACTTCAACCTGTGGGGCGTGCGCTGGCGCGTGGGCTACCTGGGCGACTACCAGCAGGCTGCCGTCAACAACCTGAAGCAGCATGTCTACACCCACGCCCTTGTGATAGGATTTGTGAGACACTTCAAGATAACCGATATCGTGCCATGAAGCATCGCTCTCTCTCTCAATACCTTGCGGCCCTCACCATGCTGCTCATGGCCCTGACGCCGCTGCTCACAGCCTGTGTCGACGAAGACGAATATGCCGACACGCCGGCGGGCAATTTCGAGGCGCTCTGGCGCATCCTCGACGAGCACTATTGTTTCTTCGACTACAAACGGCAGACCATCGGACTCGACTGGGACGAGGTGCACGCACGCTACGCGGCCCGATTCGAAAACGACATGACCAACGCACAGCAGTTTGAGGTGATGGCCGACATGCTGAGCGAACTGCGCGACGGCCATGTGAACCTGTACACCTCGTTCGACATGGCACGCAACTGGAGCTGGCAGGAAGACTATCCCGCCAATGTGAGCGACACCCTGCTGCGGCGCTATCTGGGCACCGACTACAAGATAGCGAGCGGACTCTACTACCGTGTGCTCGACGACAATGTGGGCTACGTGCGCTACACCAGCTTCTCCAACGAGATTGGGGGCGGCAACCTCGACGATGTGCTCTTCGCCTTGGCACCCTGCCGCGGACTCATCATCGACATCCGCGGCAACGGCGGCGGCATGCTCACCATGGCCGAGATGCTGGCGGGACGGTTCACCGACGAGCCGCTGCTCGTGGGCTACATGCAGCACAAGACGGGCAAGGGGCACAACGACTTCTCGAAGATGGAGCCGCAGACACTGAAACCCTCAAGCGGCATACGCTGGCAGAAAGACGTGGTGGTGCTCACCAACCGCGGCGTGTTCAGCGCGGCCAACGAGTTTGTGAAGTATATGAAGCGCTGCCCGCGGGTCACTATCGTGGGCGACCGCACAGGAGGCGGCGCCGGCATGCCCTTCTCCAGCCAGCTGCCCTGCGGATGGAGCATCCGCTTCTCGGCCTGCCCCATCTACGACGCCGACCACCAGAGCACCGAGTTCGGCATCGACCCCGACTACAACGTGCAGCAGACCGACGCCGACTTTGCCCGTGGCCGCGACACTCTCATCGAGTTTGCCCGCCGCCTGCTCACCGCAGGAAAGAAGTAGCACCGAAAATTTGGCCGTTTCACAAAAAAGCCGTACCTTTGCGGCTTGAAGGGTCATATCAAGGGCCAATCGTGGCGTTTGGTTCTCCCCTACCCCTGCGCTTGTGGCGGAATTGGCAGACGCGCCAGACTTAGGATCTGGTGTCTCACGACGTGAAGGTTCGAGTCCTTTCAGGCGCACCGGAATCAGAGGGACAGGTTTTTGATTCCTTCGGAAAGGAATCAAAAACCTGTCCCTCTGATTCCCCTCTGATTCCTTTGATTCCTCTTAACTATGTCGAGGCGATTTTTATGCTCTTTACTTCTATCAGAATACGGACATTCTTGCTGACAGCTCTGTTTGCCTTCACTAACTCGCTCACGGCCCAGACACTGAGCCAGGCGGAGCGCAGGGCAAGGCTGGACAGTGTGCTGTCGTCGAGGTATTACAAGACATCTTACGACACGAACTACGTGGTACGCCCGGAGGGACGGCTCACACTGAAGGTGAGGATGAACCAGACGGGCAACGACCTCCATGCCAAAGGCACGGTGAACGATGTCCATGCGAAGGCCGACCTCAGCACCAGCCACAAGACCACCTTCTCGCTCGGTGCCATCTACCGGGGCATTGGCATAGGCGTGGCCGTCAATCCCGCCAAGTGGAAAGGGGTCTATAAGGACTATGAGCTGAACTTCAACTACTACAGCAGCCGCCTGAGCCTGGACCTCAGCTACCAGCGGTCGGAGTCGCTGACCGGCAAGATGTATCTCGATGATGTGCCGAAGCATCTGCAGTCAGGCGATGCCACAATGAGGGTGCTCAACGTAGCAGGCTACTACACGTTCAACCATCGCCGTTTCTCCTTCCCCGCCGCCTTCACGCAGAGCTACATCCAGCGGCGTTCGGCCGGCTCATGGCTGGCCGGCTTCAGCTATCAGGGCGGCAACATCAAGACCACCGACGCCTTGCTGGCGAGGAATCCCAACGCTCCCGAGACCCGTATCTACACTGGCCACTTCGGCATCGGCGGCGGCTACGGCTACAACTGGGTGTTAGGCCGCAAGTGGCTGCTGCACTTCTCCATGTTGCCCACCTTCGTGGTCTACAACCGCAACAACATGACCGTGCGCGGGGAGCGCAAGAAGGCCCAGCACATGCGCTTCAACATGATTTTCAACGAGCGTGCCGCCGTGGTCTACCAGTTCTCACCCCGCTATTTTGCCGGTGCCACCCTCGTGATGAACAACTCCGTCTTCGACGACGATGCGGTGGTAATCAATCAGAACAAGTGGCGCGCCCGTGCCTTCTTCGGCATAAGGCTGGGGAAATAGGAAAATGATTATGGATGTTTCCAGACTGAAACAAATGACTATAAAGCAATGAGAAAGACTATACCATGGATGCTGGCCGCCATTCTGACACTCTGCGGCACAGGCCTGCAGGCGCAGACGAAACGCTCCGACGATTTCCGGGCACGTTATGAACTGAAAGAGGTGGTGGTGATGAGCCGCCACAACATCCGCTCGCCGCTGACATCAGGTGCAGCCTATCAGCGGGTGACGCCCTACGAGTGGTTCAAGTGGTCGTCGCCAGGCAGTCAGCTGTCGCTGCGCGGCGGTGTCTTGGAGACGGAGATGGGACAGTTTTTCCGCAAGTGGGTGGTCAGCGAGGGACTGCTGCCCGACAACTACCGTCCCGAGGGCGACGAGGTGTTGTTCTACGCCAATTCACGGCAGCGCACATTCGCCACAGCAAAGTATTTCTCGGCCGGATTCCTGCCTTTCGCCAATGTGGAGATTACCCATAAGTATCAGGAGGACAAGATGGACCCGCTGTTCACCCCGCAGTTCACGAAGATGAACGACACATACCGCCAGCAGGTGCTCAGCGAGATGCAGGCCATGAACGGCGGGCCGCAGGCCTGGATGGCCGCCCAGCAGCCCACCATCACACTGATGGAAGAGGTGCTCGACCTAGCGCAGTCGCCCGCTGCAGAAAACGACACGACACATTTCTGGTACGACGACACCCAGTTCAAGATTGAGAAGGGCGACGAGCCGAAGATGACAGGCGGCTACACACTCATCAACAGTGTGGCCGACGCACTGGTGCTGCAATGCTATGAGAGCGAGAGCATGTCGGCCTTCGGGCGCAACCTGACCATGGAGCAGTGGCGCGCCATAGGTGCCGTGAAGGAGGTCTACGACGCACTGCTCTTCACCACCCACGTTGCCGCCGTCAATCTGGCCTATCCCTTGGTGAGCCGCATCCGCGAGGAGCTCAACAATAGCAACCGCAAGTTCATGTTCCTCTGTGGCCACGACTCCAACCTGGCCAGCATCGGCGCAGCCCTGCGCCTGGTCTATCCCGAGACAGAGAATGCCATTGAACGGCACACGCCCATCGGCTCGAAATTGGTCTTCGAGAAGTGGAGCGACGGCAGCGAGGAATACGTAGCCATCAACCTGGTATATCAGGCCATCAGCCAACTGCAAGGCCGCACGCTGCTCTCCCTCGATGTGCCGCCAATGGTGCTGCCCGTCACCGTCGAGGGCCTGGCCGCCAATGCCGACGGACTCTACCGCCTCTGCGACCTCGATGCCCGCATGGCCGAGACGATGGCCGAATATGACGCCATCGAGGATGTATCTGCCGTCGGAGCCGCTGCTCCGGCGGGCTCTCCCTCGCAGTCGGCCGCCATCTACAACCTCCAGGGCCAGCGCCTCGACACGCCCCGGCATGGCATCAACATCATCGACGGAATGAAAACCATGGTGAAATAAGGAATCAAAAACCTGTCCCCCTGATTCTGGTGAAATAAATTGATCACTGGGGACGGTTCTCGATGATCATCAAGTACTTTTCAGATTGTCCATCAACCGATAAGTGTCCTTTATTGTTTCGAGAGTCGAAATGACGTGGCTATCATGATGTTCAACGGCTTCCACGAAAGTGGCCAATTCATTATAATATCCTTGTGAATAGACCCGATTGGCCGACAATATGGGGGTGAAGCTGTTGTTCTGATAGAGATATTCTACCGTTGTTTTGTGAGGGCGCAATTTCTCCATTGGGATGCCTGAGACAGTCCGTGACGAAGGGGTAAAAGAGAGTTCTTCCATTTGTGAAAGGCGATAAATGCCAGAACGGGTGCATACCTTCAGCGACTCTTCTGCATCAGTCCATGAGTAAGCTGTGGAGAGTTCGAGCGTGCCGACGATGTGGGGATGACGGAGCATGAGGATGTAAGAATCTTTGGCAATCTGATGGTAGGCAAGGATTTCGGGTTTGCCAAGCAGGAAGCATATGAGGTCGAGAGGATGGATGTAGAGGTCTAAAAGAGCATCACCCTCTG
Organism: uncultured Prevotellaceae bacterium; assembly: GCA_900318915.1. Taxonomy (GTDB): domain Bacteria; phylum Bacteroidota; class Bacteroidia; order Bacteroidales; family Bacteroidaceae; genus Prevotella. The sequence continues at coordinate 27,256 of ONMI01000042.1, forward strand.
GGTACACGCCTGTGAGATAATGCAAATCGTAATTGATTAGGTGCTCCTTGTTGAGACGCTTCTTTAGCAGTTGGACGGCAGGGGCATAGCGTTTCTGCAAGCCGACCATGACGACGGGCGAGCCATGGAGTCGCAGTAAATCAACGAGCGTGTCGAGTTCTTCCAATGTCTGGCAGGGTGGTTTCTCGATGAAAAGCGACTTGCCACTGTGAAGCACTTGCGAGGCTATAGAGAAATGGGCTGTTGGAGAGGCTGAAACGAAAATGCCTTTAACTGCTTCATCGTTCAAAATCTCGTTGAGCGAGGTCGTGGCTTTCACATCAGGAAATTTCTGCTCTATCAGTCGGGCTTTTCTTTCTGACGTGACACAGATGTATTTCAGTGGCACTCCGAGGTAATGAAGCACTGGATAGAGGTTGGTGAGTGAGTGTTGGCCCATGCCAACGAAGGCATATTGATATTGATATGTTTGACGCAGGAAACGCTCTGTACGCATCCGCTTGTATCGGTTGATAAGTGCTTGTATCATTGTATTGCTTTTAGATGTTTGCGGTATGTTTGTTTAGGGTCTGCCGTCCATTGATACGGACCATAAACCTTCTCGATGAGCCATTTGGGCAGTATTCGCTCGAAGTTGCGCACAAGGATAATGTCGTACTTACGGTGGAAGTTGATCCAACAGTCATTGCAGTCCTTGGAATACTGGCATTGGGTCTTACAGGCCGATGCACCGTTGAAAATCTCGTCGAGAGATTGCTCATGGATATTCCCCAGCAACACATCAAGATTCTGGCAGAGCGGTACGTCACCGTTGCTATGCACCACGAGGCAACTCATGATGCTTTGGCAGCGCAAACGTAAATGCCCATTGCGCCACTGGTCGTAGAGTGCTACAAAGTCGAAATTCTCTTGTGTCTGGTGGATGCTTTGCGGTATCTGCTTCACGAAGTCCGAAGTCGTGAGCAGTTCGCTTGTAGTGTCGAAGAAGGCCATTGTTCCATAGATTCCGATGCGAACGTCTATATCGTAGTGCTTGGCAACGTCTATGACATATGCCATATCTTCGAATGTGTTCCACGGTGACAGGCAGAACATCAGCGATAGCGGCACCTCGTCTTTGAGCGCTTCGACCACCTCAATCACTCGGTTGTGGCCATCGCAGCCACGCATTCTTTGGTAAGTCTCGCGGCCACCGTCGAGAGAGACATACAGATGTCGGGGCTGATAGCGACGGACGGCATCTATAACAGTTAGGGTGATGCTCACGGAACCACGCCATGATTCCATCAGCCTGCGGGTGAAGGATGAACTCACCGCCCTCCAGTCCTACGGTAGTTCTCTGTGTCACGCATCGGCTCTGCATAATCCGCTGAATGTCTTTGAGCGAAAGATGCTCCACAGGACGTTTCTGCCAGATGTTGCAGTGCTTGCAGCGCGACTGACAAGCCGTGGTCGAGTAAATCATCAGTTGTGATAGGAGCTTGTGCCTTGGCCTCATGACGTTGTTCAGATAGAGTAGCCCATTATAGGCGTAATCATAAATACTATACATACAATTCGTTGCAATTTTGTTAACTACTTATAAAGTCCAAAATTGCAACGAATGACTGCACTGGGTGGAAAGCTATTTCTTCAGTTTGCCTTTACTTTCCAGAAAATCGGTAAACGCTTTCCACTGTTCGACTCGCTTGTTGCGGTTATTCTTCGTCAGCTCCTCGTCGACAAATTGTTGTGGATAGCAGTCATAGAGGTAATAGCCTACGCCCACCTTTTCATCGTTTTCCCACGTCCAGTCGTAGTACAGAACGAGATTGAAATAGGGTCGTGAAAAAGTAGGGTTGACTATATTGTCAACTTGGAAAAGAACATCATCACCCAAACGGAACTCTATGCGATCTAATGACTCAAGCCTATTGTAAATAGCCTCTGAGTCAATTCCAAAACGTAGTTCGCGTGTATTCAGGTCAAACCACTCGATGTCTTCGTCAGTGAACACAGCCGTCTTTACTTCACCGCCAGAACGAGTCCCTTGAGAATCGATGGCATAAGCGGCAAGCGCAGTGGATTGCTCCACGTTCTCCTTGCCACCGAGTTCACTGTTCACTTCGATGTCATCACTGCTGCAAGCCGTCAATGACATTGCAAAACTGCCGATTGCAATCGCCACCATCCAGATACTGTTTTTAATTTTCCTGTTCATTATTCCAATATTTTTAAAGGTCTTTATTTATATAGTCCACATAATAGGCAACAGACTGCACGTCTACCACGTAAATCTGATGCCTATGGGCAGGGAGAACGTAAACGGATGTTCTGTGCGGTAGGTCTCGATGTCGCTCTTCGTCGGGATATAATACTGTAGGCTTGGCTCTGCGAACAGTCCGATGTTGGGAGTGAAATTGTATTGCAGGCCAAGACCCGTACCTACCGACCACTGCCACGGAGCACGAATGATGGTCTTGTCGGTAGCCTCCAACATGCCGTGTAAGTAGTAACTTGTGTTGAGCGGCGAGTAGAGAGGAATCTCCGTGGTAACACCGAGACTTCCATAGAGACTCCACGCCTTTCTACTATATATATTATAGGTACCCTTCAAGGGGATGCCGAGGTAGTGGATGGTCTGCTGCTCATTGATAGTATTACCATTTGAACCCATCTCAAATTCCGACTTCAACCTACTGTAGCTCAGCCCTGTCTCCAGCGCAAAGCGACTATTCAGTCTATACTTCAATGCCAACGAGAAGTTGACGGGCATGTAGTGGTGGCTCTTGCGGACAATCTTGTCTGTGCCTGTACCTGCAGCATCTCCAGCATTATTCAGTGCAATGTTCATAATGACGCTTCGCCTATGGCTACTTCCGTCATCAGGCATCTCTGACAAGAAGGCCGCATAGTCGCTCCAGTTCTCAAAGGTGACAGGCGATGGGGGCTCATCCGTCGGGGCTAACATTGGTGTTTCTGTGAAGCCATAAGGACGATTATAATTCTGTTCGCCAAAACCTCCAACGTATGCAAGGTCCACTGACCATTTTTTCAGACGATG
>ONMI01000023.1 GCA_900318915.1 uncultured Prevotellaceae bacterium
GGTCAACGCCAGCGTGTATGTGGGTAAGGATATTCCCGCTGCTCCTGTTGTGACAGCTGTCGACAACATGCCGGGTGTCACCCTGACATGGGAGCCTGTCACTGTCGGTATGAACGGTGGTTATGTTGATCCTTCCGAGATTGTTTATGAGATTCATGAGGTAGTGAACAACAGCATTGGTGATGTGATTGCCACCACCAGCGAGACTACCTTCGTGGATGCAGCCGCCAACATCGACGAGGTGCCTGTGGGCTGGCATCAGTATGTAATCTACGCAAACAACTCCGTAGGCCAGAGTCCTTATGGCATTGGTGCCCTGGTGGCCGGTGCTCCTGTGAGCCTGCCGTTCATCGACGCATTCAACCTGACACCCGACGGAAGTGCTCTTGAGAAGAGCTGGTTCGTCTCCGCAACGGAAGGCACCTCACAGTGGGGTATCAGCACTGAGATGTCGAGCGACGACAACGGCGTGTGCGGTTACTTCGCAGCCGCTGGAGCCGGTGAGGTTGCCAACTTGATGTGCCAGCGTATCAGCATGGACGGTGCTGCCGCTCCTGTGGCCATGTTCAAGTACTTCATGTATCCTGGCGACGATATCAAGCTCGCCTTCGGTTACGACAAGCAGGACGGCAACGGTATTGTGGAACTGGCTGAGGTGGCCGACGGCAAGAACGTCACCGAGGAAGGCTGGCAGACCGCCATTGTCGACGTATCGTCGCTGGTGGGCAGCACACCTGTTGTGTTCTGCTGGATTGCCAAGGCCAATGAGGCCGAGGCCATGGTATTTGTTGATGAAATCCGTATCGGCGATGTCTACGAGCAGGATATGGCAGCTGTTGCCATCACCGCACCGAAGGCCATTCAGGTGGGTGAGAGCGGCGCTGTGAACATCACCGTGCTCAACAACGGCGCCAACGCTGTTGAGGCTGGCGACTACACCGTGAAGCTGTTCGCAGGTGAGAAGGAAGTGGCCGAGATCACTGAGACTCCCGCCCTCGCAGCCTACAGTGGAACAGCTGTGCTCAACACCAGCTACACCGCCCGTGTGGTCGACGCATCCCCGCTCACCCTCACTGCTGAGGTGGTGTTCGAGAAAGACCTCGACCTGCGCAACAACACTGCACAGACCAGTGTCAACATCCGTCAGAACAAGGTCGACGCAGTGAACGACCTTGCAGCCTTCACTACCGGCTGGCCCGCCGTGAAGCTCACATGGAGCGCTCCCAAACCTGCTGTAGGACCTGGCACCGGTGAGCTCATCACTGAGGACTTCGAGGATCAGGAAGTATTCCAGGATTGCGACAATGGTGGCATCGACTTCGATATCCTGACCGGTATGATCGGTGGCTGGACCGTTTACAACGGCGACAACTACTACTCATACGGTTGGAACGGTGTCACCTTCCCCGGACAGAACACTCCGCGCGCCTTCATCGTATTCAACCCGAGCAACTACTTCGACCTGACCGAGGGCAATGCACTCGTTCCGTACTCCGGCGACCAGTACATGCTGTCGCACGATGCTACTCCCAACGAGAGCGGAACTCCCATCCAGACTGACGACTGGCTCATCTCGCCCGCTCTCTCCGGCAATGCACAGACCGTGAGCTTCTTCGCTACGGAGATTACCGACCAGTACGGCCACGAGAGCTTCGAGGTGCTCTATTCTACCACCGACACCAATCCTGAGAGCTTCACCAAGGTGTACGACGGACAAGCTTCTACCGAGTGGACAGAGATAGAGATTGACCTGCCCGAGGGTGCCAAGTACTTCGCCATCCGCAACATCTCGACCGATGTGTTCGGTCTGATGATCGACGATGTGACCTATGAGGCTTCCGCCGCTGTGGCTGCCGTCAAGGGTGCTGATCTGGAGATTACCGGTTACAACGTATACCGCGACGGCGAGCTCATCGCTACCGTGGGTGCCGATGTGAACGAGTATCTTGACGTGAACGAGACCGACGGTCTGCACTCCTACAACGTGACCGTGCTCTACGGCACTGTTGAGTCGCCGCTGTCGAACACTGTTTCCGTGGTTACCGCCATCGAGGAGCTCCAGACCGCTGAGGGCATGGAGAATGCCGACATCACCGTCTATGGTGCCAACGGTGCCATCATCGCACGCGGCAAGGGTGTGTTCAACTCACTCCGCACCGGTGTGTATGTAATCAAGGACAATGTGACCGGTGCTGTGAAGGGTGTTTCTAAGAAATAACCTTACAAGCCGTCATTCTTAAAACAAGGGCCGCATTCCAAAGGGGATGCGGCCCTTTTTTATCAATTCTACCGATGTGTACCCTAAGCGGTGGACATCTTGCGGCCTCACAGCGTACCAAAGCCGTTTTTCCAAACATTTTTGCCTATGAAAGTGCACAGTATCAATATATTTTGTTACCTTTGCAACGAATATAAACATTTAGAAACAACCTCCTTTCACCTACCCTAACAAAAACATCGTTATGACAATCCGGAACCGAATGGCCCTGCTTTTTGTGCTGCTTTTTGCCGCCCTGCAGGGATCCATAGCCGCACCCAGAACCCTGTCGCAAATGAAGGCTGCCGCCCAGGCCGCTCTCAAATCACACGCACGGACACTTGGTGCCAATAAGGAGCTGAAGGCAATCGTCACCAAGGAGCAGGTAGCCCTGATTGGCTATACCGACGGCCCTTATGCCGTGGTGTCGGCCGACGACCGTTTCCCCGCCGTGCTCGGTGTGTCGAAGACCCCCTACTCCGGCGGTGCGAACGCCAATTTCGAGTTTTGGCTCAATGCCATGTCGGGCGCGCTTGCCTATCGTGTCGAGCACAATATGCCCGCCCATATCATCACCCCCGACCCGGCATTTTTCCCCACCAGCGTAGAGCCGCTTTGCAGCTCGTTCTGGGACCAGCTCACCCCCTACAACAACCTGCTCCCCTCGGGCATTTACACCGGCTGCGTGGCCACCGCCATGGCGCAGGTACTCTACTATCACAAAGCCCCCGTGCACGGCACTGGCACGCGCACCATTCAGGCCAAGGGCACCCCGGTGACCGCCAACTTCGAAGAGGACTATTACGACTGGGACAACATGATTGATGTGTACCGGGGCACCTACAGTGAGGAAGAAGGCAATGCTGTGGCCCTGCTCATGCGCGACTGCGGTGTGGCCGCCAACATGAACTACGGCAATGCCTGGGACGGCGGCAGCGGTGCCTACTCACAGGATGCCGCCTCCGGTCTGCGCACCTATCTCAACATGCCCGATGCCGAGTGCAAGGAGCGCGACAAATACAGCGACACCGAATGGATGGAAATGGTTTTCAATGAGTTGGCCTTTGTGGGTCCGCTCTATTACGGTGGCACTGACATGCAGCTCTATTCCGGCCATGCCTTTGTGCTGCACGGCTACAACGAGGAAGGCCTCGTATATGTAAACTGGGGATGGAGCGGCGACGACGACGGTTTCTTCGACATTTCCCTGCTCAATCCTCCCGGCTACAAGTTCAGCGCCGGTCAGGACATGATTATCGGTGTGCACGGCGACCTCAACGCCAGGGCCTCGCGCAACGACACCATCCAGGTGGAACAGGCCGGGCAGTTGCTCAATAAGCTGGCGGAGCTCGTACCTGCCGACTCGCTCAACCTGATTGCCGGTCTCAAGGTGAGCGGCCCCATCAACGGTGCCGACTTGCTCACCCTGCGCTCCATGGCCGGCTGCGACGAGGAGATGAACATGTTCAGGGGCACGCTCCGCACCCTCGACCTCAGCGAGGCCACCTTTGTGGGTGGCGGCGGCCATTTCATCAACACAGGCTCCCGGCAGATTTCCACGGCAGCCAACCGGTTGCCGGAGCTGGCGTTCTACGGTTGCCGCTCGCTTGGCACACTCATTCTTCCCAAGAACATTGTGAGCATAGGCAAGGGTGCCTTTGCCATGTGTACCGGTCTCAACAAGCTTGTTCTGCCTGAGGCCAATGACAGTCAGGAATACATTCTTGAAGACCAGACCCTCTATCTGAAGACAGACCCCAACACCATCTACGAGGTGCTGCCCACCGCCAAGGGGGCTTATGAGGTGGTGAAAGGCCACACCGCCGTGGCCGACTATGCCTTCTCCGGCTGCAGCAAGATTACCAAGATCCAGCTGCCCTCCACCGTCACCGAGATAGGCGTCAGTGCCTTCCAGGGCTGCTCCGGCGTGAAAGAGTTCAGATTGGCCCACAAAGAGGTTCCCCAGACCGGCACCGCCGCCCTTGAGGGCGTAAACTTCAACAATGCCATCCTCTATGTGCGTGCCGGCATGAAAGACAATTTCCGGTATCACAGCGAGTGGGGCAAGTTCGGCAAGGCACCGCTCGACAACATCAAGGAATTCGGCTCCGCCGTCACCGCCCGCAATGCCGGCCGCGACTACGGTGAGGAGAATCCCCGGTTTGGCTACCAGTACAGCGGCGACCGTCCCAACGGCACCCCGGAGCTCAGCTGCGACGCCGACATCTACTCACCCGCAGGCAAGTATGTGATTCACGTGGAGCCCGGCACCATCACCGACGAGGTGGTCGACTACTACGATGGCACCCTTACCATCTGGAAGGCCAAGCTGAAGGTGAGCGTGGGCAACTACGAGCGCTTCGTAGGCCAGGAGAATCCTGAGTTCGAGCTTACCTACGACGGTTTCAAGCTCGGCGAGACCCCCGACGTGCTCACCCGGCAGCCCGTTGCCACCACCACCGCCACCATCGACTCGCCCGAGGGCGAATATCCCATCACCATCAGCGGCGGCGAGGCCCAGAACTATGACTTCCGCTACCATGCCGGTGTGCTGAAAGTCGTCGCCGACCCCTCCGGCATCACCGAGCTGCGGAACAGCGACAAGGCCTTCGATGTCTACACCGTCGACGGCATCAGAGTGGGCCAGGGCATCAGCCTGCAGGCCCTGAGCAAGGGTGTGTATGTGGTGAATGGCCACAAAATCGTAATCAAATAATAATCAGCGACATAGATTGACATTTTTGTCAAGTGGAAAGGGCCATGCCAAGCTATCTTGAGCATGGCCCTCTCAAGAAAAAGAACAGCTTCCAACCTAAAAAACCGCCACATGTATAAGAACAGACTCCTGATGACCATGGCCGGACTGATGGCCTGCACCCTCCTGCAAGCCGCTCCACGCACAGAAGCACAGATGCGGGCTGCCGCAGCCGCAGCCTTGAACCGGACCCGCCCCGCCGGCATGGCCCGTGTTTCGGGCAGCCAACTGCGCGCTGTGGAGAAGACTTCCGAATATCATGTTTATGCCATTCAGACAGGCGGTTTTGCCATCGTGGCCACCGACGACCTGCTGCCCGATGTGCTGGGCTACTCGGCCAAGAACTACCGGCAGCAGAGCGACAATCCCCACTTCAGCTGGTGGCTGCAGTGCGTGGAGGAGGTGTCGCGTCAGACGCGCAAGGCCAACAAACCCTTGCGCGTGATAGCCCCCGACACCACGAAATATGCCGCCTCCGTTCCCACGATGCTGCGCTCTGAGTGGGGACAGACCGAGCCCTACTGGAACCAATGCCCGGTGACCACCGACACCTGCGTGGTGGGCTGCGTGGCCACCGCCATGTCGCAGATACTCTACTATCACCGCGCTCCCGTGCACGGTTCCGGCTCCCACTCGCTGTGGTTGGACGGCCAAACCTACACAGCCGACTTCGGAAGCGCCACCTACGACTACGACCACATGCTCGACTTCTATGCCGCCATTCCCTACACCCAGGAGCAGGCCGATGCCGTGGCCCAGTTGTGCTACCACTGTGGCATCGCCGTCGACATGCAGTACAGCCCGGAGGGCTCCGGTGCCTATTCGCAGGACGCCGCCGACGCACTCGACCGCTATTTCGGCTTCAGCAACGCCAAATACATCGACCGCTACGGCTATTCCGAAAAAGAATGGATGGACATTCTCTTTGAGCAGTTCAACAACGGTTGGCCCGTCTACTATTCTGGTTCCGACCCCAATCCGGTTGACGGCGGCGGCCACGCCTTCGTGCTCGACGGCTATGACGAGAAGGGACTGGTGAGTGTGAACTGGGGCTGGAACGGCTGTGAGAACGGCTATTACAACATAGCCCTTCTCAACCCCTTCACCAACTCGTTCTACCAGCAGCAAGGCGCCGTCATCAACATCAAGGGCAACGGCCCTCACGGTGACCTGCTCACCGCCGAGGTGCAGCTGAAGGAAGCCGGCACCCTGGCGGCCGCCCTCGATGCCGACCGTCTCTTCGACTACGGCCAGCTCACCGTGAGCGGTCCCATCAACAGTTCCGACCTGCGCCTGCTGCGTGAGCTGTGCGGCCGCAACGCCCTTGGCGAGAGCACCCGGGGCAACCTGGAAGTGCTCGACCTGCGCAATACCCAGATTGTGGCAGGCGGCGAATACTATCTTGAGGACGGCGGCCGCCGCTTCACCACCGCCAAGAATGTGCTGCCCGAGCGAGCCTTCTACAACTGCCGCACCCTGCGCCAGCTCTACCTGCCGGAGAGCATGAAAAAGATGGAGAAAGGCGCCCTGGCCCTATGCAACCGCCTCGACACCGTGTACATACCCTCCGGTCCCGACAAAGCCTATGTGATGGAAGACGGCGCCCTCTACGACAAGGCCGACCCCACCCTGCTCCTCTGCGTGCCGCCCACCATGCGCGGCACCTTCGAGGTGAAGAGCGGCACCACCGTGCTGGCCGACTATGCCATAGCCGGCTGCCTCCGCCTGCACCACTTGGTGCTGCCCAGCTCGCTCACCTACATAGGCCATTACGCCTTCTACCAGAGCAACAGCATGATGTCCATCCGCTGCTACTCGCGCGAGCCGGTCAACACCGGCGGCAACCTCTTCACAGGCATCCGCTCCTCGGTGTGCTACCTCAACGTGCCGGCCGGTTCGGCCGACGCCTACCGCTATCACTCCGAGTGGAGCTACTTCTGCCGCCACTACGACCATATCACCGAGTTCGGCTCCGCCGTCATAGCCCGCAACGCCGGGCGCGACTACGGCGAGGAGAATCCCACCTTCGGCTATCAGTTCAGCGGCGACCGCCCCAACGGCATCCCCGCGCTCACCTGCGAGGCCACAGCCTCTTCGCCCGTGGGCGAGTATGTCATCCATGTGGAGCCAGGCACCATCACCGACGAGATTGTGACCTTCGTCGACGGCACCCTCAAGGTATGGAAAGCCAAGCTGAAAGTCTCAGTAGGCGACTACGAGCGCTATGTGGGCCAGGAGAATCCTGAGTTTGAGCTGACCTACGACGGTTTCAAGCTCGGGGAGACGCCCGATGTGCTCATTACAGTGCCCGTGGCCACCACCACCGCCACCGTCGACTCGCCCGAGGGCGAGTATCCCATCACCATCAGCGGCGGCGAGGCACAGAACTACGATTTCCGCTACACGAAGGGCACCCTCAAGGTGGTGGCCAACCCCAGCGGCGTGAGCGAGTTGACCAGCAGCGGCAAGGCACAGAACCGCCGGGTCTACACCCTCGACGGGCGCTCAGTGAGCCGCCAGTCGGGCCAGTTGCCCAAAGGCGTGTATGTCATGGGTGGAAAAAAATATGTGGTGAAGTAGAACAAAAAGAGCGCAAACACCTATTCTTATGGAGATTACGACCGCCCAACCCTCCGACATCCCCCAGATTGTAGATATCCATCTACGGGCATTCGAAGGTTTCTTCCTCACTTCGCTTGGACCGCATTTCCTGCGGCTCTATTACGACTCCGTGCGCAGCTACCAAGGAGGTGTACTGCTCAAGTGTGTCAGTCAGGGACAGACCATCGGTTTCTGCGCAGCAGCTCTCCATTCGGCCGGATTCAACAAGCATCTGGTCAAGCACCGCCTGCCCGACTATATACTGATGGGAGCGAGGCTCACCGTCACCCGTCCACTGGCGCTATGGCGCCTTTTTCTCAATTTCTCCAAAGAAGACGCCGACCATGGCGACACCGGCGATTATGCCGAACTGCTCTCCATCGGCGTGGATCCCAATGTGCAGCGCTCCGGAGCGGGCAAACTGATGCTGCAGGCTCTGGAAAAAGAAGTTGAAAGCAGAAACGGGAAGAAGCTCTCGCTTACCACCGACTATTATGACAATGACAAAGCCATCGGCTTCTACAGGGCACTCGGCTATCACGAATGGTACGATTTCATCACCTATCCACAGCGCCGTATGTACCGGATGATAAAGACTTTGCAGCCATAAGCCTGACTGAATCAGGCTATTCCCCCGCTGATTTTTATGTTGCTCCCCGTCATCCATGCAGCAGCGTCCGACAGTAGGTAGATGGCCAGATTCGCAATGTCATCAGGTGTGCCATATCTTTTGAGGGGATATTTCATTTCATCTTCTTTTAATATCTCCTCATCTGTACCGTCAGCAAAGACCAGGTCCGTCCACACCATAGCCGGACTGATGCAATTGACCCTTATTTTCCGCGGAGCCAATTCCAGGCTCAGACAATTGGCATATGAAATGACAGCCCCTTTTGAAGCGCTGTAGACAGCATTTCCCGGACTCGGCGAACTGGAAGCGATGGAAGCTATAAAGACAATTGAGGCCCCTTTCTTTATTTTCTTCTGTTTCAGCAACTCAGCCTGCAACAAGACAGGCGCCATGAAATTGACAGACATCACATTCTTTACATCTTCTTCACGAAGCTGTCCGCATAAGATCCGTTGTCCTATTCCGGCACAATGCACCACTCCATCCAATTCAGGCAGGGAGGCAATTGTATCCGCCAAATGCTGTTGGTCGGTCAGGTCACAAACCATTGTAGAATGCCCGCCTCCTTCCATCACGGCCAGGGTTTCAGACAGACGGCTTTCATTGCGTCCCGACAGGACGACACAGGCACCCATTTTGGAACAAGAGACGGCAATGCCGCGTCCTATCCCTGAGGAAGCTCCTGTCACAAGAATGGTCTTTCCTCTTAGGCTAAAAGGGTTGAAGGTGCTCTCCATGATCTATTATAAAAAGTCCATAAATCCGTTGTACTGCAATTCATGCGCAAAATTACAAAAAAAAAGATATAATCCATCATTCGACCAAACAGCTTCTCATTTGCTAAGAGAAAGGCTTATTGCCACATTGACTTATGATACTTGTCTTTCAGATGCTAAGAAACGTTAAGCCACAGAACAAGATAAACGGCTATTTTGTCCAATATGTTAATTTTTGAGATAAAAGCAATTTTACTTCCATTATTTTTTATTACCTTTGCAAGGCCAATCGGAGTTTTATTGACTTTTACAGCGCCACACAAGGAAATGAAATTTCTGAAAAGGTAAATTTTTGAGCAATTTTGATATTGTTCAGGGTTTTATATGTTATCAAATAAAAAGTGGTGCGGATTTTAGTTTATACATAATAAAGTTTTATTTCAAAAATTGGAAATCATGGATTTAGAGAAGTTTATCCAAAATTTTGCGGATCAGTTCGAAGATACAGATCCCAGTCAGATTCAAAGTGATACTGTTTTCAAAGGTATCGACGAATGGTCTTCTTTGACTGCACTCTCTATTCTTGCTATGATTGTAGAAGAGTATGATGTTGCTCTTAGAGGCGACGACATTGAAAATGCCAACACAGTAGAAGATCTGTTTAATATCGTCAAGTCTAAGTTGTAATGGCATTTTTAAGCTTCAAGAACATAAGGATTGCCGGCATTAGTGCCGGCGTTCCTTTGAAAAAGATTTGCAACTTAGATTTGGAAGGAGTTTCTTCCGATTACAGCTCTTCTGATTTTGTGGAAGCAACGGGCGTTCTTGAGCGCAGGGTAGACGATCTCACCACTTCCGACTTGTGTATTGCCGCAGCCGAGCGGCTTATTGAGGATCTTAAATGGAGCAAGGAGGAGATTGAAGCCATCGTTTTTGTTTCTCAAAATGCCGATTATATTTTACCCGCCACGGCTTGTATTATCCAGGACAAAATGGGGCTGAGTAAGGAATGTTATGCAGAAGACATCGCCTTGGGTTGCTCTGGTTGGGTCTATGGATTGAGCACACTTGCCGGTCTGATGGCAGGAGGTGGAATAAAAAAAGCACTGCTAATGGCAGGTGATGCCAAACGCAGGGCTAAATTCAATGATCCTCTTTTTGGCTTCGCAGGAACAGTTACCGCACTTGAATACAAAGAAGGTGCCGATGGGTTCAAGTTCCATTTCGGTACAGATGGAAGCGGATATGATGCCATCATCATCCCTGATGGAGGGAGTAGGAACCAAATAACCATGGACTCTTTCAAAGATGAAGTTATCAATGGCAAGACATACAATCGCCTGCAGTCAAGGATGAAAGGTATGGATGTATTTACTTTTGGTATTACTACTGCACCCAAATCAGTGAAAGAACTGGCCAAGCATTTTGGTTTTGATTACAAGACAGCAGACTATTTTGTTTTCCATCAGGCTAACATGAAGATGAACAAGATGATAACCAAACAGTTGAAGTTGCCTGTTGAGAAAGTTCCGACCTGTATGTATCATTTCGGCAACACTTCATCAGCATCCATTCCTCTTACCATCGTAACACAGCTTCATGGTAAAATTGAGGATAAGCCGACAAAATTCATTTGTTGCGGTTTTGGTGTGGGACTGTCATGGGGTACAATTGCCTTTGAATCAGAGAGTCTTGTTGTATCAGAATTAGTTGAGATATAAAATGGATAATTATAACCCTTTTTCTTTAGTTGGGAAGACCATATTGGTCACCGGAGCCTCTTCTGGAATTGGACGCGCCATAGCTATCGAGTGTTCAAGGATGGGGGCGAGTGTTGTTATAACAGCTCGAAATGAGGAGAGGCTATCACAAACCCTTTCCATGCTTGAGTCGGGCAATCACAGTGCCATAATCGCCGACTTGGGCTCATCTGAAGGACGGCAGAAGCTTGTTGAAGAACTGCCTAAGATTGATGGGGTAGTAAACAACGCAGGAATCAATATTATAGAGTTAGTTCCTTTTATAAAAGAAGAAACACTGGATAAAACTTTTAATATCAACACCATTGCCCCCATTTTGCTGACCCAACAGATGGTGAAGAAAAAAATAATCAAAAATGGTGGTTCTATTGTGTTTACCTCTAGCATTGCCGGGATGGGCATATGTTCACCGGGCAACAGTTTGTACAGTGCTTCCAAAGGAGCTCTTTCTGCTTTCATGAAGAATGCAGCTTTGGATTTGGCTGCTAAGAAAATTCGTTGTAATGCCGTTCTTCCTGGCATGATTGAAGGTCCTTTGAAAGACATGAAATCTCAGGTATCAGAGAAGCAGTGGGAGGAGTATTTGAAAAGGTATCCACTAAAGCGTTTCGGACAGCCTGAGGATGTCGCATATGCTGTTGTATACCTACTTTCTGATGCCGCATCATGGGTAACGGGCACAGAGCTTGTTGTTGACGGCGGGAGAAAATTAAAATGACAAGTATTTGTATTGAAATTGATACTTTTTCATGGCAATATTAAATTTCTCCGATGTCGGTATTACCGCTCTTGCAGCCTGTGTCCCAAGCCGTATCATCGATAATTACAACTATACTGACTATTTTCCCAAAGAGGATGTAAAGAAAGTCGTAGATAAGATAGGAGTATACCAAAGACGTTTCGCAGATGCGCAAACATGTGCTTCTGACCTATGCTTTGCTGCAGCAGAAAAGTTGATTGAGGACAATCAAATTGACCGGAATGAGATAGATCTGCTAGTTTTTATCTCACAAACGCCAGACTATCGCATGCCTGCGACATCCATATTGCTGCAAGACCGTCTGGGGTTGCCCATGAGCACTATCGCCTTTGACATAAACCTCGGATGCTCTGGCTTTCTTTACGGATTGTCGACCGTCTATGCGATGATGGAAAGAAGTGGTCTTAGGAAAGCATTGCTCCTTGACGGTGAGACCCGTTCAAAAGTGTACTCACCCAAAGACCGACGGACAGCTTTTATATTTGGAGACGCTGGTGTGGCAGCTCTCATAGAAAGGCAACCAGGGTTGGGAGAAAGCCACTTTTCTCTCAACTCTGATGGCTCGAGAGGAAATCTCATCATGATAAAAGGCGGAGGCTATAGAAACATGAGTTCCGAAGAGACGCTCCGTGAAAAAGTGGTAGACGAATATGGGAACATCCGCACTGATGAGCAAGGATTCATGGATGGTGCCAACGTCTTCAATTTTGTTATTGTTGAAATACCGCGAGATATAAAACGACTGATGAAGGCCACTGGTGAAGATATACAAAATATGGACTATTATGTGTTCCACCAAGCCAACAATTTCATCAACAGTTTCATCGCCAAGAGACTTAAATTGGACGAGAATCGGATTCCCTCCAATATCTCCAAGTATGGTAACACATCATCCGTTTCAATTCCCCTAACTATTGTCAGTGAGTTGAAAGACAAAATGGAGGAAAGAAAGAAATTGATGTTAAGTGCCTTTGGCGTAGGAATGGCATGGGCCACAGCTATCGTTCCCTTTGACAATTGTAGAATTAGTGAGATTGTTGAGATTTAATAATTAGGGATTGTCGCTTAATTCTTTCGGCCTTAACCATTAGAGGTCGTCAGCCTACTTCCGGGACACTATACTATCAATTCCATTGCTTTTCACAGGTTTGGCAATGTTTGAAACTTATGATTTTGCAGACCATCCCGATAGCAGATTTGGAGTTCTCTCTGGAGGACTCCATTTAGATTTCGTCTAAATTGTTTTTTGCCACTTTGGTCTCTTGCTGTTCTGCCACAGCAGAGAGTTTTCAAGTGCCCTCGCAAACAATGGAATTATGTTGACCTAGACGACATGAATGACGAAGAACGGAAAGTTTTTTCATATCGATGGCACTTTACCATGAAATCAGTCAAATTCTTACATCTAACGGCAGAATTATTAGGATTTCTAGTGTTATTCGAAGAATAATAAGTACCTTTACCCTCGCTAACTCACATCGAACAACCTTGAAATAAGGAGGAATGGATAGGAAGAGACCCCTCATGGATTTATGCAAGAGTTACAATATTCTTCTACTCGACTATACTAACGACCCTAAATATGTTCATAATGATATGTACTTTCATGATGGCACTCATTTAAATGCCCGTGGTGCAGACGAGTTCACGAGAGATATCATCAAAAAATTTCGCAAAGAATCAATAATACAATAATGCAATTGTAATATTTCCCCGAATAAACAAGCTTGATGAAAAGCATCACTTCAAGTAATAGCTAAAAAAAACTTAATATTTAGACTATTTGAAAAAAAAACTATAACTTTGCAACATCTTGTGAACGGATGGTGCCTATCAGATGACAGCTTTAGGTGTGGGAAGATGTAATTTTTTGATATACTGATTGTTACGAATTCGCCCATCTAAGTTGACCTCCCAAGAGATAGATGTATTGTCCGTTATTTCTTCATGTCATGGAATTATGGCGTGAAACAAGGAAGGCGTGTCGTAACAGCGAGAGATCGCCTGTTCGTAGCAGCTGTTTTGACAAAAGTCTATGAAAGTTGTTCTACTGATAGACCATTTCGGAGCCGGAGGTGCCCAGCGGCAAATGGCTGGTTTGGCCTGCCTGCTGAAGGAGAGAGGTGTAGATGTATCTGTCTACACATATTTCTCCTATAATTTCTATGTTGAGCAGCTTAAACAAAGTGGAGTTCCCTATGAGGTTGTCAAGGGCGCCGAGAGCCATTGGAGACGATTCTTCTACTTGAGAAAGAAATTACTCGCCGCACAGCCCGACTGGGTGGTGGCCTACCTCGACACCCCTTGCATCATGGCGAGCCTGGTTAACTGGTTGGGCGGGAAATTCCGCCTCATCGTGAGTGAACGCAACACCACCCAAACGCTCACCCGTAGGGAACGGCTGAAGTTCTGGCTTTACAGAAAGGCCGACTATATTGTGCCCAACTCCTATTCGCAAGGCGACTTCGTGTGCAAGCACTTTCCGCAACACAAGGCGAAGACGGTTGTGATACCCAACTTTGTAGATTTGGACAAGTTTGCCTGCGCCACAGAGCGGCACCGGCAGCAGCCAGCCGTTATTCTGGTGGTAGCCTCCATTTGGGCCAGCAAGAATACAAAAGGATTCATCGATGCCGTCAGGCTGCTGCGCCAGCACCGCAACGACTTTGTGGTGAAATGGTTTGGGCGGGACTTGCGCTCCACTATACCCAAGAACACGGCCTATGCGCAAGAATGCCAGCGCAAGATTAAGGAATATGGACTGGAAGACACTGTGTTTCTCTATCCCAAGACGAAACAAATAGCAGAAGAATACCGCAAGGCCGACTATTTCTGCCTACCCTCTTTCTACGAGGGCACCCCCAATGTGCTGTGTGAAGCAATGGCGAGCTCACTGCCCGTCATCTGCAGCAGGGTGTGCGACAATCCCAAATATGTGTTTGAGGGGGAGAACGGCTTTCTCTTCGACCCATACGATGTGAAAGACATGGCCGCCAAATTGGATGAAGCCCTCCAGCTCAGTGAGGCGTTACATGCCGGTTACGGCAGGTGCAGCCGTGCCATAGCCGAGGAGAAAATGTCGGAGCAGGTGTTTGTAGATAGGTATTTGTCATTGCTTAGAGCCCCACACGATGGACAGGCCGAATGAGAAAAAACTGAAGGTATTGTTCGCCACTCCGTATAAGACGGGAGTAGGCGGCGGGATAGCGCAGTGGGCCGAGAATATCATGCGCCATTATCAGGTGCAGGAAGCCCCGGGGCTCCAAATCGAAGTGCTGCCCATGGGACGTGTGGCCAATGTCAAGATAAACTCGCTGGTGAAACGTGCTGTCACTGGCGTGGTGGAGTATGCCGCCATTATCCGCAAGGAGCGTCGAATGCTCAAAAGCGGACAGTATGACGTGCTCCATCTTTGCACCAGTGCATCGATGAGTCTGGTGAAAGACTTGGTAATGATATCCCTGGCCAAGAAACACCATGTGCACACCGTGGTGCATTTCCATTTCGGGAGGATACCCCAACTGCGAAAGGCCGGGAACTGGGAATGGAAGCTGCTCTGCCGGGTAGTGAGAAAGGTCGATGTGGCCGTGCCTATCGACCAGTTGTCGTACGACGCACTGACCGCAGCCGGATTTACCAATGTGGAATATCTGCCCAATCCGGTGGCGCAGAAGGTGAGCGACTTTGTCGGTCAGCACAGCGGTGAGACACACCGTGACGAAAGGATGGTGTTCTATGCCGGCCATTGCATCAAAACAAAGGGTGTCTATGAATTGGTACAGGCCTGCAGCCAACTGAAGAATATCCGCCTGGTGCTGGCCGGACATATAGAGGAGGAGACAAAAAGGGAATTGGAAGAACTGGCTCACCATGAGCCATGGCTGGTTATCAAGGGCGAACAGCCGCATGAGGAGATTCTCCGCCTGATGCTGCAGTGCGGTGTCTATGTGCTGCCTTCCTATACAGAGGGATTCCCCAATGTCATACTCGAAAGCATGGCATGCAGTTGCGCCATTGTGGCCACTACCGTGGGGGCCATCCCTGAAATGATAGGCGAGGAGGACGGCAAGCACTACGGCCTACTGGTTCCGCCACAGGACACTGAAAGTCTGGCAGTTGCTATCGGAAGGCTGCTTTCTGACAGCGACTTGCGCGGGGAATGCCGGCGCAATGCCTGCCACAGAGTGAATGAGAGATATAACATGGAGGCTGTGTGGCAGCAATTGTCGCATATTTGGCATTTACCGTTTCATGTAAAGTGTGTAAATGATAGGAGAAAAGTATAATTTTATAGAGCATAATATAATTAATATCTGTCTTCGACGGGATGCGCCTACATATTCCTGCTAACAGATGCAAGCCATCAGGTTGAAAGTCAGATCAAATTAATAGAGTTTTTATAATCTAAAGATTATGTTAAGGATATTAAAGTGGAGATTGCGAAAAGCATGGATGAAAATCTATAAAAACTACGGTCACAAGGAGCGTAGTTCACTTATTGGAGATGATGTTATAATTTTTAAACCGCAAAACCTATATCTATATGAGCATACGGGTATAGCTTTGGGGGCTATCATTATGAATTGGCGTGCCAAATTTGTCATGAAACGCTATTCCGGTGCGGCTTTCGGGTTGAAAGTGGTAACAGGCAATCATATGCGTGTGGTGGGAAAGATGTACATGCAAGTTACTGATGAACTAAAAGAGAGCTTAGATAAAAACAATGTATATGACAAGGATGTTATTGTAGAGGAGGATGTCTGGATTGGCTCAAACGTGACATTGCTTGGCGGCGCTCATTTAGGCAGAGGCAGCAATATAGGCAGCGGAAGTGTGGTGAGAGGCAACATCCCCCCTTATGCCATAGTTATCGGCAATCCTGCCAAGGTGGTCGGGTTCTCCTTTACACCCGAGCAGATTGTGGAGCATGAGAAGCAGCTGTATCCAGAAGAAGAACGCATTCCTTTGGAGAGACTGGAGAAGAATTATCAAAAATATTTCCTGAAGCGGATAAAAGAGATACGTGATTTTACCCGAATTTAATGGGAAACACAATATTATAAAAAAGAAAAAGTTAAATAATAAATAAGATGAGTGTATTTGCAGACAAGACATTGTTGATAACAGGCGGAACGGGTTCATTCGGCAACGCCGTGCTGCGCCGTTTTTTGGATTCCGACATCAAGGAGATACGCATCTTCTCGCGCGACGAGAAGAAGCAGGACGACATGCGCCATGCGCTGCAGAACCCCAAAGTGAAGTATTACATCGGCAATGTGCGCACCAAGGCATCAGTCGACGTGGCCATGCAAGGTGTAGACTACGTGTTTTCGGCCGCAGCCCTGAAGCAGGTGCCCTCTTGTGAGTTCTTCCCTGCCGAAGCGGTGAGGACCAACATCCTCGGCACAGAGAATGTGCTCAACTCCGCCATAGAGCACGGTGTGAAGAATGTGGTGGTTCTCTCCACCGACAAGGCGGCCTATCCCATCAATGCCATGGGCATGAGCAAGGCTCTGATGGAAAAAGTGGCCATCGCCAAAGGCCGCGAGCTCGGCGAGAACGCAGCCACCACCATCTGCTGCACTCGCTACGGCAATGTGATGGCCAGCCGCGGCTCGGTAATTCCCCTTTGGGTGGAACAGATGATAGAGGGCAAGCCCATTACCATCACCGACCCCAACATGACCCGCTTTATGATGACACTCGACGACGCCGTCGACTTGGTGGTCTACGCTTTCACCCATGGGCACAACGGCGACCTCTTTGTGCAGAAGGCACCTGCCGCCACGCTCGACACGCTAGCCAAAGCCCTCGTGGATGTCTACTGCAAGACCCCCGTACAGGGTACCGGTAAGCCGTTTATCAGCAAGGAGCCTGAGATACGCATCATCGGCACACGTCACGGTGAGAAACTCTACGAGACGCTCGTCACCCGCGAGGAGATGGTGCGTGCCGTCGACATGGGCGGCTACTACCGCATACCCTGCGACACACGCGACCTCAACTACGACAAGTTCTTCACCGAGGGCAACGAGGATGTGGCCCGCATCGAGGACTACCACAGCCACAACACTCACCGTCTGGATGTGGTGGGCATGAAAGAACTGCTCATGAAGCTGCGCTTCGTACGCGAGGATCTCGGACTGCTGCCCAAACAGCGTTCAAAGGAAATAAGAAGCGAATAGAAAAGAGATGAAGATACTTGTAACCGGCGCCAAAGGATTTGTGGGACGCAACCTCTGCTCCCAACTCCGCAACATCGCTGAGGGGAAGGCACGATGGTATGCATGTCCCTCCGACCTTACCGTGTTTGAATACGACATCGACTCATCACCCCAGCTGCTCGATGCCTATTGCAGCGAGGCCGACTTTGTGTTCAACCTGGCAGGCGTGAACCGTCCGAAAGACCCCGCCGCCTTCATGGAGGGAAACTTCGGATTCGCCTCCACGCTGCTCGACACACTCAAGAAGCACCACAACACTTGTCCCGTGATGCTGTCGTCGTCTATCCAGGCCCGGCTCGACAATCCCTACGGTGAGTCGAAACGCGCCGGCGAGGAGCTGTTCTTCAAATATGCCGAGGAGACGGGAGCACGGGTGCTTGTTTACCGCTTCCCCAATGTTTTCGGCAAATGGTGCAGGCCCAACTACAACAGTGCCGTGGCCACTTTCTGCCACAATATAGCACACGACTTGCCCATACAGGTGAACGACCCCACGGTGCAAATGCACCTGGTGTATATCGACGACGTGGTAGACGAGCTAATAGCGGCCCTCACCGGCGATGAGCACCGGGCAGAGCCGTTCTGTGAGGTGCCGGTGAGCCACCACATCACTTTGGGCGGCATCGTAGACCTGCTCCATTCTTTCCACGACATGCCGCAGACCCTCGAGGTGCCCAATCTGGGAGATGCCTTCGCCAAGAAGCTCTATTCCACCTACCTCTCCTACCTGCCCGAGGAGAAGACCATCTACACACTGAAGATGAACGAAGACCAGCGGGGCAGCTTCACCGAGATAATCCGTACGCCCGACCGCGGCCAGGTGTCTGTCAACATCTCTAAGCCCGGCATCACCAAGGGCCAGCACTGGCACCACACCAAGAACGAGAAATTCGTGGTGGTGAGCGGACACGGCCTCATTCAGCTCCGCCGCGAGGGAACCGACGCCGAGGGCAACCCCTTCCCTGTGAGAGAGTATGAGGTGAGCGGAAGCAAGATACAGGTGGTGGAGATGCTGCCCGGCTACACGCACAACATCATCAACCTGTCGGCCACCGACGACCTTGTCACCATCATGTGGGCCAACGAGGCGTTCAACCCCAACCGCCCCGACACCTACTTTGACCCTGTAAAACAATAGGATATGCAGATGAAGAACTTCAAGAACGACGGACGCCTGAAACTGCTCATCATCGTGGGCACACGTCCGGAAATCATACGACTCTCGGCGGTTATCAACAAATGCCGGCGCTACTTCGACACCCTTCTTGCCCACACCGGACAGAACTACGACTACAATCTGAACGGAGTGTTCTTCCGCGACCTGAAACTCGACGACCCCGACATCTACATGGACGCTGTGGGCGATGACCTGGGCGCCACCATGGGCAATATTATCGACAAGAGCTACAAAATAATGGTGGCCACGCAGCCCGACGCCGTATTGGTGCTGGGCGACACCAACTCCTGCCTCTCGGTCATCGGCGCCAAACGCCTCCACATACCCATCTTCCACATGGAGGCCGGCAACCGCTGCAAGGACGAATGTCTGCCGGAGGAGACCAACCGCCGCATCGTCGACATCATCAGCGATGTGAACATGGCCTACAGCGAACACGCCCGCCGCTATCTGGCCGATTGTGGTCTGCCCCGTGAGCGCACCTATGTAACCGGGTCACCCATGGCAGAGGTACTTCATCAGAACCTGGCCGAGATAGAGGCCAGCGACATCCACCAGCGGCTGGGGCTGGAGCGCGGCCGCTATATACTGCTGTCTGCCCACCGGGAGGAGAATATCGACACCGAGGCCAACTTCCTGTCGCTCTTCGGAGCCATCAACCGGCTGGCGGAGAAGTACGACATGCCCATACTTTACTCCTGCCATCCTCGCTCGCGCAAACGCTTGGAGAACAGCGGGTTCCAGCTCGACAGCCGTGTACTGCGGCATGAGCCTTTAGGCTTTCACGATTACAACTGTCTGCAGATGAATGCCTTCTGTGTGGTGTCCGACAGCGGCACCCTACCCGAGGAGAGCAGTTTCTTCACTTCTGTGGGGCATCCTTTCCCCGCTGTCTGCATCCGCACCTCGACCGAACGCCCCGAGGCGCTCGACAAAGGCTGCTTTATCCTGGCCGGCATCGACGAGAAAGGCTTGCTGCAGGCCGTGGAAACAGCTGTAGAGATGAACCGCCACGCCGACCACGGCATACCCGTGCCCGACTATATGGAGGAAAATGTCTCTACGAAAGTGGTGAAGATTATACAGAGCTACACAGGCGTGGTGAACAAGATGGTATGGCGCAAGTATTAATCCTCATAAAAAGGATCTACACCCAGCCAATATAATATGAACAAAACTTGACATGAACAAAAATAGACATATCTATACAAAGTCGGATTTAGCCATATGGGCCCTCACCTATTTTTGGCTGACATCCTTCATTGTGTTAGCCACCGAAGCAAGTGGTTTTGCCATAGCATTGGTCACCACGGTGCTGATGCTGATACTCTCCGATTTCAAGCTCAACATAGGTCCCTTCCACAAGCATATAGGCGCATTCTATATATTCGGCCTTCTCTCCGTGTTCTGGGCACTGAACTATCACATTGTTTTGCTTCGAACCACCAGCATCCTGGAGATTTTCATCTGTATGTGTGTATTCTACGACTATTATGTGCGGTTGGACAACTACACCATCCTCTTGAAGATTATTGTTTATGCCGGCTACACCGTGGTGATTTACTCCTATGCCTTCTACGGACTGGGGAACATGGTGGGTATGGCCCAGGAAGGTATACGTCTGGGTAATGAGTTTGCCAATGTGAACAGTATCTGTATGTTCGCAGCTATGGCCGTCATCACCGATGTATACCTGTCGCTGTATGGAAAGCTGCGATGGTCGCTGTTGGTTTTCATCATTCCCACACTTGTGCTGATTTCCTTCAGCCAAAGCCGCAAGGCCCTGTTCATGGTGTTTTTTGCTCCTATCATGCTGTACCTGTACAAGAACAGCCACAACATCACCAAGGACTTGCGCCCGATGCTGAAAATCCTTGTCGGCCTTATCTTTGTAGGATTCATCATAAGCCTTTTCTCCGACTCCAACCTCTTCATCGGTATAACGCGGCGTATAGAATCTCTGATCAACGGTCTGCAAGGCTCTGAAGACACCGACACCTCCACCTACTTGCGTTTGCAGATGATTGATATTGGTATGAGGACTTTTAGAGAGTCTCCTATCTTAGGAGTCGGAATCGGCAACTCGATTGTCGTGATGTCGAAAGAGATGGGCCGCGCCACCTACTTTCACAACAACTATGTAGAGTTGCTGGCCGGTGGCGGTGTCATGGCGGTTATTCTTTACTATTCCATGCACCTCTCACTGCTCCGGCAAATGCTCCGATACAGGAAAAAGAACCCCATGTGCGTCTTGTTCTTCATCATGATCTGCACGACACTGTTCACCGACTATGGGGCCGTTTCTTATTACAGCAAGAACACCTATTTCTATTTCATGATGTATTTTGCCTTCATCGAACGCTGCAAGATGAAATACAGCCCCCGCAGGATTCTTCCCAGCCCCAAAAGGGTGACTCGGACGGCTGCAAGCGGCTCAGCTGTGGCAAACAATGCAGTAGCAAACAAATAATCAGTAAGATATGAAAATACCATTTTCTCCTCCTTATGTAGATGACAGCGTAATCGCTGAGGTCGTCGATTCCCTCAAGTCGGGATGGATTACCACCGGCCCCAAAGTGAAAGCTTTGGAAAACGAAATAGTCAAGCTTTCGGGAACCCGACGCGCACTATGTGTCAACTCATGGACCTCGGGAGCCATCATGATATTGCGTTGGCTGGGACTGCAGCCTGGCGACGAGGTGATTGTGCCGGCCTACACCTATTGTGCCACGGCACTCGCCGCCATATGGGCAGGAGGCAAACCTGTCATGGTAGACTGCGGTGAGGATTTCGACATATCTGTCGAGGCCATCCGCAAGGCCATTACTCCGCGCACCAAGGCCATCATTCCTGTCGACATAGCCGGTTATCCCTGCGACTACGATGCCATCATGGGCCTAGTACAGGAGCCTGAAATCAGGAAGATGTTTGCCCCGTCGTCACCCGTTCAGGAAAAGCTGGGCCGTATCCTCGTGATGAGCGACAGCGCCCACTCCATCGGAGCCTACTACAACGGAGCCCGCGCCGGTTCAAAGACCGACATCGCCATTTTCTCCCTGCATGCCGTGAAGAACATCACCACGGCCGAAGGAGGGGCCGTGTGTATGAACATGCCGGAGCCCTTCGACAATGACCAGCTCTATGCTGAGCTTCGCCTACGCACGCTCAACTGCCAGACCAAGGACGCTTTCACCAAGACCAAGGCCGGCGGCTGGCGCTACGACATTGTAGGCCAGGGCATGAAGATCAACATGGCCGATGTGAATGCCGCCATCGGATTGGCTCAGATACGGCAATATGATGTGCTGCTGAAAGAACGCAAGCGTGTCTTCGACACCTACAACGAGACCTTCTCTCAGTACAGCTGGGCCATCACCCCGCCAGCCAAAGTAGACGGCAGAGAAAGCAGTTACCATATATATGCCCTGCGCATCAAAGGCATCGGCGAGGAAACTCGCGACCAGATGATAACGGAGATTTCCAAGAGCGAGGTAGCCGTCAACGTGCATTACATTCCCATGCCTATGCTGACCCTGTTCAAGGGGATGGGCTACGACATCGCCGACTATCCCCAGACCTATGCCAACTACACCTGCGAGATCTCGCTGCCCATCTATCCTCAGCTCACAGCCGAGCAGGTGGATTTCGTGATAAAGACTGTGGTCGCTGCATACCAGAACATTGTGGAGAAGAAATCCTGATGACCCGCCTCTTCGATATCATATTCTCGGCATTGGGACTGGTCATCCTCTCGCCCCTGCTCCTGATTATCTGGCTGCTCATCGTGCTGGAGAGCCGGGGAGGGGGATTCTACACCCAGGAGAGGATAGGCAAGGACGGAGTGCCCTTCAGACTCTACAAGTTCCGCTCCATGCGTCCCGACAGCGACAAGGGCAGCCTCATCACCATCGGCGGCCACGACTCGCGCATCACCAAGACCGGCTTCTTTATCCGGAAGTACAAGCTCGACGAGCTGCCTCAGTTGTGGAACGTGCTGAAGGGCGACATGAGCCTTGTTGGTCCCCGGCCCGAGGTGAGGAAGTATGTAGACCTCTATACCCCCGAGCAGAGGGTGGTTTTGCGTGTGAGGCCCGGCATCACCGACTATGCCTCTATCGAATATGCTGACGAGAACGAGATACTGGGCAAGGCCGACGACCCCGAGAGAACCTATATCGAGCAGATTATGCCCGAGAAGATACGTTATAATCTTAAATACATAAACCACCCTACGGTGGGAGAGTACTTCAAGATTATTTTCCTTACATTCAAAAAAATAATCAGCTGATATGCCACAGACCAAGATAACGGTGACTTCGCCGCTGCTGCCCGACCTGCAGGATTTCAACGCCATGCTGCAAGAGATATGGAACAGCAAATGGGTGACCAACAACGGAGCTTTCCACCAAAGGCTTGAGGAAGAACTGGCCCACTATCTGAAAGTGCCCTACATCAGCCTGTTTACCAATGGCACCTTGCCCTTGATAACGGCGCTGCAGGCCTTGAGGGTGACAGGCGAGGTGATAACCACCCCATACAGCTTTGTCGCAACGACCCACTCTCTCTGGTGGAACGGCATAAAGCCGGTGTTCGTCGACATCGACCCTGCCACCGGCAACATAGACCCCGACAAGATAGAGGCGGCCATCACCCCCAACACCACCGCCATCATGCCGGTACATGTCTACGGCCGCCCCTGCGACACCGAGGCCATCCAGACCATAGCCGACCGCTACGGACTCAGGGTAATCTACGACGCCGCCCATGCCTTCGGTGTGGAGGTGAAGGGCAAGAGTGTGCTCAACGCCGGCGACGTGTCGACACTCAGTTTCCACGCCACGAAGGTGTTCAACACCATCGAGGGAGGCGCCATGGTGATGCACGACGCCAGGATGAAGAAAAGGATAGACTATCTCAAGAATTTCGGCTTTGCCAGTGAGACCGAAGTCATCGCGCCGGGCATCAACGGCAAGCTCGACGAGATAAGGTCTGCAGTCGGACTGCTCAACCTGCGGCAGGTGGATGCCGCTATCGAGGCCCGCAAGAGGGTGACTCTGCGATACCGCGAGGCTCTGAAAGATGTGGAGGGCATCTCCTTCTGGAGCGATATGGAGGGAGTGAAACACAATTATTTCCACTTCCCCATCTTTGTCGACGCCCGCCACTATGGCATGACGCGCGACCAGCTCTACGAGAAGATGAAGTCGCAGGACATACTGGGCCGAAGGTATTTCTATCCGCTTATCAGCGAATTCTCCACCTACAAGCGTCTGAAGAGCGCGGCCCGGGAGAATCTTCCCAATGCCTACCGGCTGGCCAGCGAAGTGATTTGCCTGCCGCTGCATCACGGTCTGAGCGAGGAAGAAGTGGAAAGAATTATTCAATGCGTCACCAAACGTTGAAACTGAATCACATGGACAACAATACAGCTCTTTACCTGGAATTTCTCCGTTTCTGCCTGAACGACGGCAGAGCCGTGCCGCAGGGCATCACCCAAATCAAATGGCATGACCTGCTGGCTTTCGCTCGGAAGCAGTGCATCGTAGGCATGTATGTGCCCACTCTGCTGATGGAAGACGGGAAACTCACGAAAGACGATTTCGGCGCCAACAAGCCCACTGACGAAGACGTCATGGAATGGGTCTTTGAAAAGCAGAAACTGGAGAAGCTCAACAAGAAAGCATTCATGTACACAGCCAAAGTGTCGATGAAATTCAAGCAGCTGGGTTTCCGCAACTGTATCCTCAAAGGACAGGGCAACGCCGTGAACTATCCCTACCCGCTGATGCGCGGTGTAGGCGACATCGACATCTGGGTAGAGGGCGGCGAGGAAAAAGTGCTCGCCCTTATTGAGAAATACTACCATCCCAAGGATGCGACCAAGATACATGTCGACTTCCCCATCATCTCCGATATGCCTGTCGAGGTGCATTTCCGTCCCAGCTATATGCTGAATCCCTTTATGGACAAGAAACTTGTGACGTGGTTCGACAAGGTGGCCGACGAGCAGTTCTCCAATATGGTGCAACGCGAGGGGGTGGCAGAGCCCTTCTATGCTCCCACCAACTATTTCAACCTCTTCTACCAGCTTCTCCACATCCACAGGCATCTCACCAAGCGCGGCATAGGGCTCAGGCAGATAATCGACTATTTCTACCTGCTCAAGAAGCGCAAAGCCGACGGCATAGACCCTGTGGCCGACAAAAATCTGGTGGAGCTCCTGAAGACATTCCGCCTGGAGAAATTTGCGAGAGCCATACTCTACATAGAGAGTTCCATGCTGGGCTTGGATGCCGACCACCTCTATCTGGAGCCTGATGAGAAAGAAGGACTTTTCATCATCAATGAGGTGCTGGAAGGGGGAAACTTCGGCTATCATGACAACCGCATAATCAATGAGCTCAAGGAGAGGAAGGGACATATAAGCAGATTTATCGCACTTGAGACGTTCAACCTACGACTGCTGAAGCATTACCCCAGCGAGACCCTATGGATGCCTATACAGGACCTGATAGACCATTTCTCCCGCCGGAAAAAGAATGTAGACTGACAATCCAACAATCCATAATAACAGACAACCATGAGAAAACGTATGAGTTTTATTCTTGGCACGCTCCTGGCCTTTACCGTTCAGTGCATGGCACAGGGCGATGTGTACGAGCGTTCTAAAGTATATGAGTGGCCCACCGACCAACTGGTGGTCGACAAGCTGCATGGATGGCAGGATTTGAAATTCGGCGTCCTCTTTCATTGGGGGCTCTACAGTGTGCCCGGCATCGTGGAGTCTTGGTCCATCTGCGATGAAGACTGGATAACCCGCGACACTACCATGACCTATCAGCAGTATAAAGACTGGTACTGGGGGTTCGCCGACCAGCTCAACCCCACCAAGTTCGACCCGGGCCAGTGGGCGTCGGTCATGAAGAGTGCCGGTATGAAATACATGATCTTCACCACCAAGCATCATGACGGTTTCTGCATGTTCGACAGCAAGTATACCGACTTCACCATAGCCAAGCATGCCTTCAAGGACAACCCCAAGCGCGATGTGCTGAAATATGTGCTCGAAGCCTTCCGCGACCAGGGCTTCATGGTGGGAACCTATTTCTCCAAGCCCGACTGGCATTCGCAGTACTACTGGTGGGATGTATACCCCACGAAAGGACGCAATGTGAACTACCCCATCAAGACCTTCCCCTGGCGGTGGCAGCAGTTCAAGAACTACACCTACAACCAGATGGAGGAGATTCTGAGCCGTTACGGCCGCGTGGACATTCTCTGGATGGACGGCGGATGGGTGTGCCCACAGCGCAACCAGGATATCGATATGCCGCACATAGCCAAGATGGCACGCAGCCATCAACCGGGCCTCATCATGGTAGACCGAACCATTCACGGACCCTATGAGAACTATCAGACGCCGGAGCGCACCATCCCCGACACCCAGCTCGACTATCCTTGGGAGAGCTGCATCCCTCTCACCAACGACTGGGGCTATGTGAAGCGTCCCACATGGAAGAGTCCTCAGCAAGTGGTCAACACGCTCATTGAGATAGTGGCCAAGGGCGGCAATCTAGTGCTCGGTGTAGGCCCTACGCCCGAAGGGCTTATCCAGCCAGAGGCCGTGAGCCGTCTGGAAGAGATAGGAGCCTGGCTCAAACAAAACGGCAAGGCCATCTACAATACCGTGACGACACCTCACTACAATGAAGGCAACATGTGGTTCACCGCCAGCAAGGACGGGAAGAAGATGTATGCCATTCTAATGCAGAAACCTGATGCCCCATCCGCCGCACAGACCGTAACATGGCATGGCAACGTGCCCAAGGGGAGCGTGCGCTGTCTTGCCACCGGCAAGAAAGCAAGATGCAAGGTGAAAGGCGATGAGGTGACCCTCACTCTTCCCGCTGGCCTGAAGGACCAATCAGTAGCTTTTGAGTTTTCACGATGAAAAAAGTAATCACCTACGGCACATACGATCTTCTGCACCAAGGCCATATCAACCTTTTGAAAAGAGCCAAGGCACTTGGCGACTATCTCATCGTAGGTGTCACGAACGACAATTTCGACCGCGACCGGGGCAAGTTGAATGTCAAGAACAATGTCCTGGAGCGTGTAGAGGCGGTAAGGGCCACCGGACTGGCCGACAAAATCATCATAGAGGACTATGTGGGTCAGAAAATCGACGACATACAGAAGTATGATGTCGACATCTTTACCGTAGGCTCCGACTGGGTAGGCAAGTTCGACTATCTCAACGAGTATTGCCAGGTGGTCTACCTGCCACGCACCGAGGGCATCTCATCGACCATGCTGCGTGAGCAGCAGGACAAAGAGACCCGTATCGGCATTGTAGGTGCCGGCAGGATAGCGCAGCGGTTTCCCAAGGAAGCCGATGTGGTAAGCGGCATCAAGGTGGCGGGTGTCTACGACATAGACGGCGAACGGGGGAAAGCGTTCGCCGCCCAGCATGACCTGCCCACGGCTTTCAGCTCTTTCGAGCAGTTGGTGGAGGAAGTGGATGCTGTCTATATAGCCACGCCTCACCTGGCCCACTACAGCCAGGCCCACTATGCCTTGGAGCACGGCCGCCATGTGCTCTGTGAGACGCCCATGACCCTCGACGGTGAACAAGCCAGGGAACTCTTCGCTATTGCAAAGGAGAAAGGGCTGGTGCTGATGGAGGCCAACAAGACAGCCCACTGCCCTGCCTTCAACCATCTGGTCACGATTATAAAAAGCGGACTTATCGGTGATGTGGTCGACGTGGAGGCTTCGGAGTCGAAGGTCTGGGGCGACCCCACGCTGCGCGAGCTGGACCCCAAACAAGCAGGCGGCTCTTTCTTCGAGTTGGGTTCCTACGTCTTGCTGCCCATCATACGCCTGTTGGGCACCGAGGTGGAAGACATACAGTTTTTCTCCAAGATGGAAAACGGAATAGATATCTTCACGAAAGGCATTCTGCGGTTTTCAAAGGCCACAGGGTCATTCAAGGTGGGGCTGGGTGTGAAGACTGAGGGCAACCTGGTTATCTCGGGCACCAAAGGCTATGCCTATGTGCCGGCACCCTGGTGGAAGACCGACTTTTTCGAGTTGCGCTACGAAAACCAGAACAACAACAAGAAGTATTTCTATTCATGGAACGGCGAGGGCCTGCGTTACGAGATACAAGAGTATATGGCATGCATCTACAACCACCGGCTCAAGACGGCCCGCCTGCGCCACAGCGAATCGGTCTTCATGGCCCATGCCATGCAGCAATTCAAGGCAGGCAGCAATGTGAACATTATCTGATTATGCGTATCGAATTCTCCCGTCCCCTTGATACGGGGTTAGCATCTCTCACGTAAAAAAACCTCCAAAAGATGTGGTTTTCTCAGATTTAATATTTATATTTGCCATGCCATTGATGATTTTTGCTTGTCTTGAATTGCAGCACTAAGGTAAGTGGAAAAAACTGACATGGCAAAATCCTAAGCAACTTATTATTGCTCAAGAACTTATAAAGATTGATATACTAGAGTGCTGCGGAATTTAGGTAAAGATGTGATGAAAGAAGAAAAAAATGTAAAGGTCAGTATCGTAATTCCCATGTATAATGTATCTGATTATATCAGTAATTGCATGAAATCTGTCACAAAACAGACCTATCCCAATATAGAATGTATTATTGTAAATGATTGCTCAACCGATGATAGTGTGGCTAAATGTGAAAGTGTAATCAGTTCTTATCAGGGACCCATACAATTCCGTATTTTGCAGCATGAGCACAATAGGGGTGTGTCGGCAGCCCGTAATACAGGCACAGAAGCAGTCACGGGCCAATATATTTTCTACCTTGATAGTGATGACGTCATTTCCAATGATTGTATCGAAAAAATGCTGGCTCCTATGTTGAAAGATGAAACAATCGAGGTAGTGCAGGGAAGAAGTATTATTTTCAAATCAAAAGATTACGACAACCTGCCTAAAGGTCCTGACATGCAACCTGTCGATTTGGTGGGAAGAGACCTCATAGAAGAAGATTTCTACGATAACCACAAATGGCCAACTGGCCATCGACACATTGTTGGATTTACTGTTAATAAATTGATGAGGATAGATTTTATCCGCAACAACCGCCTCTATTATAAGGAGGGACAGTTGTGGGAAGATTTGCTTTGGTTTATCTATATGATTAATTGCGTAAACCATATGTATCTTATTCCTGACCTTACTTATTTCTATTGCAAGCGGCCCAATTCCATCACTACCGGCACAATTCCTCAAAAGAAGATAATTGAGTTGGGGCATTTATATAATGAAGTCGCAAATAATTTTATACCAGAGAAAAATGGCCGACAGGCAAAAAATATGTATAAGGCTTTTCTGAACAATTATGCAAGAAACCCTGAATACAAACAGTTCAAATCGGCAGTGAAAAGTATCAGAAAGACCCTTAAAGCCAATCATTTTAATAAGGAAGTCGTGATATTCACAGTCACCGAATTCCTTCTGAGATTTAAAGTTTTCAGAGCTCTCTTTCGTCTGACAGAAAAGTTTTTTAGAAGAAAATAGTGTATCAGGGAGACGGTGTATCAGTGGGACAGGGATTTTGATACCCTGGTGGAAGACCGACTTTTTCGAGTTGCGCTACGAGAACCAGAACAACAACAAGAAGTATTTCTATTCATGGAATGGCGAGGGCCTGCGTTACGAGATACAGGAGTTTATGGCCTGCATCTACAACCACCGGCTCAAGACGGCCCGTCTGCGCCACAGCGAATCGGTCTTCATGGCCCATGCCATGCAGCAATTCAAGGCAGGCAGGAATGTGGACATTATCTGATTATAGCGGTATAATTTGACAAGAAAAACATACATCTTTTCATTATTGGGAAGCTGTCTATTGCTACTTCTTGCTATTCTCACAAGTTGCAATTCGAGTTGCAGAAAACACCTTAATAAGAAAGAGTTTAACGGGCAAGAACTGAGCAGATATTTGACGGTTGCCAGCAGCAGAACCTTTACAACCGACAGGAATAAGACAGTTGGGTGGAATTCTGAGTTTTTCAGTAATTTGTACCTAAAATTCCTGCGTCACCGTTTTGGGCTTGGCCGGGCGGCCACGTTTTGGGGTGACGGACTTTTTCTTTGACA
>ONMI01000041.1 GCA_900318915.1 uncultured Prevotellaceae bacterium
TACTTATGCTGTTGTCCTCTTTCTTGGTCTATGCGGCGTTAGCCCAAGATAGCGAGCCGAAGACGATTTCATTGACTGACGCCGAACGTGCACTTGTCGAACAGAATAGTGACTTTGCCTTTAACTTGTTCCGTAAGACACGCGACACGGAAAATCACGTCATTTCGCCCTTGAGCATCACCTATGCTTTGGGCATGCTCAATAATGGTGCCGATGGCATCACGCGCGAGGAGATATGCCAAGTGCTGTCCGGCGGACAGCAAGAGGGCTATGCCGATGTGGCTGCGATGAACTCCTTCTGCAAAAAAATGCTGACGGAGAGTGCCTTGCTTGATGAGAATACACGGGTGGCCATTGCCAATACCATCTTTTTCAACGGCGACAGGGGGGACATTTCACTGAAATCTGCCTTCAAGGAAGCGGCTGCAACTTACTATGATGCCTCTCCATCCATTGTCAGCTTCAGCGACCCTGCTACGCTTGGCGTCATCAATCAGTGGGCTTCTGACCACACCGATGGTATGATAAGTGACTTGCTGAAGGAAGGGGACCTCCAAAACCCCGACTTGGTGAGCTTTCTGCTGAATGCTATCTGTTTCAAGGGCGCATGGGCATATCCGTTCGAAGAGGGTATGACGCAGAATGCGTATTTCGACAATAAGCAGCGCAGGGCTATGATAATGACGCAGGAGAGCGTCTTCGAATATGCGGAGACCGACCTATATCAGTCCGTAATCCTGCCTTATGGCAACGGTTCTTACCAGATGACGCTCTTCCTGCCTCAACATGGAAAGACGCTCGACGATGTGTTGGCGGCCATGAATGGCAAAAACTGGAATGCCGCCGAATATAAGTATTATAGGGTCCTGTTGAGAATGCCGCGCATAGAGACCGATACCGACCAGGATCTGAAAGAGGTTATGGCGTCGCTCGGTATGCCGAATGCTTTTCAAGAGTACGATGGACACGGCTTTATGGATTTCTGCTACATTGGCGACAATGAGGACCACTCTGACCAATGCTGGATTAGCTTGATGAAGCAGAAGGCTCACTTGAAACTCGATGAGAAAGGCACGGAGGCCGCGGCTGTCACGGTCATTGGAATGTCCGATGGAATGGGGCCTTCAGAGTTTACGGAGTTCATAGCCGACAGGCCTTTCCTCTACGTCATCAGTGAGCGCTCTACAGGAAGCATCTTCTTCATCGGACAGTATATGGGTGAGCCTTTGGAGAATCCGCGCCAAGACATCTGCCTGACCGAAGAGGAACAGCAGCTCGTAAAGAGCAACAATGATTTCGCCTTCCGACTCTTCAGCAAAGTTCGGGGAGGGGAGAATCATGTCATTTCTCCCTTGAGCATCACCTACGCCTTGGGCATGATGAACAATGGAGCTGCCGGCCTGACTCGCCAGGAAATCAACGATGTGCTGGGATTTGGTGAGGCAGGCGCCGACGCTGTCAACCAGTTCTGCCGCAAGATGCTCACCGAAAGCGGAAATCTGGACAAGGAGACCAGAGTAGATATCGCCAACAACATTTTTGTGAACACACATTGGGGGTACGAACTGCAAGAACCGTTTGTCCTGAAAGCCAACGAATACTATGACGCTCAGCCTGAAGCACGCGACTTCTACGACGGGATTACACGCGATGTCATAAACCAGTGGGGCTGCGACCATACGGAGGGTATGATTAAGGAAATCGTTACCCGTGATGAGTTCAACGTCGATGCCGTGAGCTACTTGCTGAACGCACTTTACTTCAAGGGGGCTTGGACGACCAAATTCAATCCTGACAACACGGTTAATGAGCCTTTCAATGGCGGTGAGGAAGTCCCGATAATGCACATCCCACGTGGCGATTTCCTCGGCCTCGGAGCTGAGTTCGAATATACTGGCAACGACCTGTATCAGGCCATCAAACTGCCTTATGGCAACGAAGCTTTCCTGATGACGGTCATCCTGCCGCAAGAGGGCAAGAACATTGAAGAGGTGCTTGACCAGATGGATGGTCAAAACTGGCAATTCAATGGGCGCAAAACTATCGTCGACCTTAAACTGCCGCGCTTTGAAACAGAGGCCAATATTGACTTGAAACCTGTCATGTCTGCTTTGGGCATGCCCTCTGCTTTCAACCCTGACCTTGCCGACTTCTCAGATTTCTGCAACATTCCTACCTATATAGGATTGATGAAACAGGCGGCTATGATTAAAGTCTGTGAAGAGGGAACCGAAGCGGCCGCCGTCACTGTCATTGGAAGTGAGCCATTAGGCATGCCCGATATTGCGGATTTCCACGCCACACGTCCTTTCATCTACATCGTCAGCGAACAGTCTACGGGTGTCATCTTCTTCATCGGACAATATGTGGGAAATGGCACGTCGGGGGCGACTCAAGTGGAGAATAGCTCAGACACTAAAGAGCTGTCCGCTGTATACGACCTCCAGGGACGAAAAGTCGCTGCAAATCTATCCTCCAGATTGAAGAAGGGCATATATATAGTGGATGGAAAGAAGGTCATCCTAAAATGAGTTCAGACGGATTTGAATAGGATATCGCTCTTGGGCCGGGTATGCTTCTACATGGCGGAAATCGGATGGACCAGTATCTGCTTTCGCCTGCTCGTAGCATTGTTTCTCGTAGTCTCCGGTTGCGCCGCAAGCGCACAGGAAACTACGGGACGTGTGCATGCTGTCATTATCAATGGTGGCATGAACAAGTTGATGAACCATGAACGATATTGGAACGATTGCGCTTTTCTCTACCGTACGCTGCGCGAAGACTTGAATTTACCAAAAGAAGACATCACACTGCTGATGAGCGATGGTGGTGAAGAGGGACGAGACATGCTCCTTGACGACGGCAGCGGGTTTGCCTCTTCCCCTGCCGACCTCGATGGCGATGGTGAGCGCGATGTGTGGCTGCCCGCCACGTTGGAACAAGTGGATGCCTCACTTTCTGAGATGGCGAGGAAACTCTCTTCTGATGACCGACTCTTTCTCTTCATGATTGATCATGGCGATTTCGACAGCAGCATGCAGCAGCCGTACGCGTGGATGTGGGGTGGTGGCCGCCTCTATCCCACCCATCTGGCACAGTTGCTCGATGCCTTTCATGTGGAGTCGATGAGCTTGTGTCTGGGGTTGTGCCACGCTGGTGGCTTCATTGATGACTTGCGCGGCGAGAACCGAGTCATAGCTGCCAGTTGCATGGAAAACGAGAATTCATGGGCATGTACCGACAGACCATACGATGAGTTCGTCTACCATTGGATATGCGCTGTCGCGGGACACGACCCTGAAGACATTCCTGTCTGCGCTGATACCAATGGCGACGGCAACATTTCCATGAATGAGGCCTTTGACTATGCTTGTCTGCATGACCGGCGTGAAGAGAATCCTCAGTACTGCTCCATGCCTACGGCTTTGGGCGAACATTGGGCTTTTCACCAAAGGCCTCAAAACGGGATAGACGAAAGGATAATCGAATCTGGCACGCCTACCTTCCGTAAATGCTACGACCTGCAAGGACGGGAAACCGTCATGCCGACTTTCTTGGAAGGAAAAGTAATAAAAAAACTAAATGCGAAGCGGGCTTTCGGCCTTCCGCCTGTCATAATTATTAAACCATGAAGATGATGGATAAAATGAAGACTATCATAGCTGCTATTCTGACTAGTCTGCCTTTCTCGTCTCAAGCGCAATCCTTAGGACTGACCTGTTGGACAATAGAAGGCGGGCAGACAAAGTTGGCCGTTGAAAATTCCTTTATGGAAGTCCCCGACAGCATAGCCGCCATCGACCTGTGTGGCATAGAAGACATCGCTTTAGACTGTTCTTCGGCTAACCCCAACTGCCTCTACTATATTGACAAGGCTACTTCTGTGGAGGGCTTGCCCAGTGCCAATGTCGTGTGTGAGGGCATTTGCGATGGACTTTTGCTCACCGACGAAGCTTGTTTCTTCTGTCCCATGTCCTTTTGGGCTACTGATGCCATGTTGCGGTTTACACCACGGCTTGACGACGAAGATGGAGAACCTGATTTCAACCAGCCTTCTCATGAGACTGTTTTGCTGCCGTTTGATGCTGATTTCGTAATCCCTCAGGATGTCAATGGACCCATGCCTGAGAGATGGCTTCAGTTGGCCACTTACAGCACCTGTGATTTCGACATGCTTGTGTTCTACCGGTCATTCGATGATTGTCTGATGGCTAACACTCCTTATCTGGTGACATTCGAGTATGGCGCTTTCGGTTCACAAATCCTTTTCTGTGGACAAAACAAATATGTGGAAGAGACAAGAAACAACGTCTATGACAATGTTCCTTATTGTTTCGCTGGTGTCACCAAGTTGGAGAAGGAACAATCCGGCTTCTACCGTTATTACAGGGGGCAGGAATCCTATTTCATACATTCCGGCGATGGTCAGCCTATGGAGCCTTTCAGGTGTTTCATCGTATCGACTATGACGGACAGTGCACCACTATCATCAGGACAAATACTGTGGTATTACGTTTCCGATGGAAGTGATAGTATTGGCCCTTGCGTCAAATCTCATGCAAGCATGGTCTGCTATGACATGATGGGAAGGCCGTTGCCCAAGGGTAGTTGGAGAAAGGGCATCATTATTGCAGATGGAGTCAAGATTCTAAGATGACTTCTTTGTAACAATTCTTGAAGAGCAGGTTTAGGTATGATAGATTTGATTCAGCGGTGCCAACAGGGTGACAGGGAAGCCATGGGCCAACTCTACACGGCCATGCACGACGAACTGTTGGCTCGGTGTCGCAAATTTGCAGCCAATGACAATGTAGCTGAAGACCTGCTCCATGATGCTTTCCTGCTTATATTTACCAACATTGGGAAAGTTCATTCTCCAGAGAAAGGAAGGGGGTGGATGCACAAGGTTACCCAAAACGTATGCCTGCTTTATGTGCAGCATCGGCAAAGTGTCTCTTTGGTTCCAATTGATGAGGTGAAAGAGACTCCTAAAGGGACAGAGTCCGATATGACTGTCACCTACGAAGAACTTCTGAAGGCTATTGACCAACTGCCACGTGGATATCGCCAGGTGTTCCGCCTGTCTGTGCTCGAAGGTATGACACATCAGCAGATTGCCCAACTGACAGGGATTGATCCTCACACGTCTTCGTCGCAACTCCTGAGGGCTAAAAAACAATTGCGGAGATTGGTGAAGTTGCTTATGCTCACCCTTCTTTTAGCTGGGATGTTCGGATTGTATTATATCTTGCCGTTATATGATGGTAAACACGATGTGGCTGAGGTGGAATCCACAACTGTTGGTTCGCAAAAAACTGATTCGAATGTTCTTGTTAAAGATTCTACCGACCAAGGTCATGTCGCGGCTGTCTCTTCGGGAAAGATTCTTACGAACGTATCAGTATCGTTGCCGGACTTGACGGATGCTCAAGCCTCTATCGGTGATTCTATATCTGAATGGTCGGATAGTGTCAAAGCTGAAGCAGTGAAGGCCGTCAACGACATCGTGGTGGCAGAAAGTCCTCTGTCGGCAGATGATTCGGTGGTGACCAATAGTGCAGTGGAGAAAGAGAAGGTTGTAGTGGCAGATATTCCTGGGACCGTCCCCCAAACGGAGAAAGATAATAACTTCTTCCTGTCGCTTGCTTACAGCGGACTTCCGAATGGCTCGGCACGCTCGTTGCCCTATGGTGCCGAGGGCATGAATGGTGATATTGACACAGTGGTTCACCATCGCTTGCCCATGACAGTAGCATTGAATGGCCGCTATAGCTCAGGGAATCGTTGGTGGGTGGATGGAGGCATGAGATTCTCTCAACTCTCCTCTGAAATGCGTGTGGGTAACACTTACTTGTATATGGAGCAGCAACAGCGTGTGCGCTACTTGGGACTCTCCATTGGTGTAGGATATGAATGGTGGCATAGACGGCATTGGATGCTTTATTCCACCGGCTCTGTTGGTTGCGAGTTACCCTTACACAGTACCGTAGAGACTTCCTACTGGCGGGGTGACCGCTTGATAGAGGCGGAAAACACCCGTCTCATCCCTCACGTTCAGTGGTCGGTAGGTGCTGGGCTGGGGATGCAATACAATATCATACCTGCCATCGGATTGTTTGTTGAGCCAAGTCTGCAATACCATTTCCGCCGTTCTGACGGAATAAAAACATGGTGGTCTGAACATCCATTCTCCCCATTGTTGCCCATAGGAATAAGGTTCTCTTTCTAAAAGAATAAGAATCAGCGGATAAACGGAGGTCAGCGGATAAACCGTTTCACCATGAAAACGAAAAAGGAGTTAGCATCGTGCTAACTCCTTGATTCTCAACGTACGCCTGCAGGGGGTCGAACCCTGGACACCCTGATTAAGAGTCAGGTGCTCTACCAACTGAGCTACAAGCGCATTTTGTTGTCGCAACCGGGTTGGTTCCGAATTGCGGTTGCAAAGGTAAGGCTTTTCCACATTCCCACCAAATTTTTTTTGGCTTTTTTTCGATAAAATTGCATTTTTCTCAAAAAAACACTTATTTTGTCAAATCTTTATCAAAAATCCACGCTGCAAGCATGGAAAATTGGGATAGGGGAGCGGATAATAAAAATCTGGCGACATCATAAAAGTGTCGCCAGATTCTCATAAATATTGTCTTTTAATCAAACGTCCTCAATACAGAATGAATAGCTCACCCCTTAGATGAGTTCCACAGACCGTTTCAGGAAGGCGTCGAGGGCAGCGCCCTTCAGCATGCCGTTCTGAAGCAGAGCCAGGTCGATGAGCTGGTGCACCACTGCGTTGCCCTTGGCATACTCGGCTATCACCTCGTTGCGCTTGTCTTGCTGCTCATGGATGGCTTTCTCCGTGGCGGCCATGTCGTCTTTCTCCTCCTGGGTCACCTCCTCGGGCTTCTTCTTGTCCTGCTCTTGCTGCAGAACGGCCTTGCGGGCTTCCTGACCGCGCAGCTCGGCCTCAATGGGCTTCAGGGCCTCGGAGGTCTTCTCTTCCATGTCGGCTATCACACGCTGTATCAGCGCATGGTCGTTGTTCAGCACCATCGTATAGGTGTCGGGCATTTGGGCGTAGAAGCCCATGCCGCTCTGGAAACGGCTGATGTCTTTCATCCTGCGCATATACTCGCTCTGGGTCATCACCACTGGCGATGCCTCGGCACCGAGATTCTGCACTTCTACGTTGAAGTGCGCTTTCTCCATCTTGGGTGCCTGAGAGCGGAAGGTCTCCTCCAGGTTCTTGCGTACGTTGTCGGCCAATTCCACTTTCTGCTCGTCTTCCTTCTGGATAAGGCGGCTCAGGATGTCGGCGTCCACACGGGTGAAGTGGCTTTTCTCGAATTTCTGCTCCAGCATCGATACCACAGGGGTGTCAAGGTCGCCGTCGAGCAGCAGCACATGGTAGCCCTTGGCCTTGGCGGCTTCGATGTAGGTGTATTGTTCTTCCTTGTTGTTGGCGTAGAGATAAACCAGCTGGCCGTTCTTGTCGGTCTGGGCGTCTTTGATCAGGGCGTTGTATTCCTCGAAGGTGTAGTATTTGCCTTCGGTGTCCTTGAACAGGGCGAATTCCTTCGCACGGTCGTAGAAGTCATCCTGCGTAAGCATGCCGTAGTTGATGAAAATCTTCAGCGAGTCCCACTTCTCCTCGAAGTCCTTGCGATTCTCCTTGAAGATGCTGCTCAGGCGATCGGCCACTTTCTTCGTGATATAAGAGGAAATCTTCTTCACGTTGGCGTCGCTCTGCAGATAGCTGCGGCTCACGTTCAGGGGGATGTCGGGAGAGTCAATCACACCGTGCAGAAGGGTGAGGAACTGTGGCACAATGCCTTCCACCTCGTTGGTCACAAACACCTGGTTGCAGTAGAGCTGTATCTTGTTGGGCTGAAGCTCTATGTTCGATGAGATGCGGGGGAAGTAGAGGATACCGGTCAGATTGAACGGATAGTCCACGTTCAGGTGTATCCAGAACAGGGGCTCGTCCTGCATGGGGTAGAGCGTGCGGTAGAAACTCTTGTAGTCCTCGTCTTTCAGCGTGCTCGGCGTCTTCACCCAAAGGGGCTCCACGGCGTTGATGATGTTGTCGGCGTCGGTGTCCACCATCTTGCCGTCTTTCCATTCTTGCTTCTTGCCGAAGGCGATGGGTACCGACATAAACAGACAGTATTTGCGGAGCAGCTCTTCTATCTTGCCCTTCTCAAGGAATTCCTTGCAGTCGTCAGCGATGTAAAGGATGATGTCGCTGCCGCGGTCTTCTTTCTCGGCGTCTACAATCTCAAAGGCGGGACTGCCGTCGCAGCTCCACTTCACAGCCTTGGCGTCGTCGCGGTAGCTGCGGGTCACAATCTCCACTTTCTTGCTCACCATGAAGGCGCTGTAGAAACCTAAACCGAAGTGGCCGATGATGGCGTTGGCGTTGTCCTTGTATTTGTCCAGAAAGTCGGTCACACCCGAGAAGGCTATCTGGTTGATGTATTTGTCTATCTCTTCCTCCGTCATACCCACACCGCGGTCGCTGAAGGTCAGCGTGCCTTTCTCAGGGTCTATCTTCACGTGGATGGTCAGGTCGCCCAGCTCGCCCTTGAAGTCGCCCTTGGCGGTCAGCGTCTTCAGCTTCTGGGTGGCGTCCACGGCATTGGATATCATCTCACGGAGAAAAATCTCATGGTCGGAGTACAAAAACTTCTTGATTACAGGGAATATGTTCTCTGTCGTTACACCTATGTTTCCTTTTTGCATAACTTGTTGGTTTTATATTGTTGTTTGTTTGTCCTGATGTGGATGGGGCTGTCCGGCGTGCTGCAAGCAATCGTTTTTTGCCACAACGATTGAGGCGTCAGACTGCCGCTTGAATGTTTGCAAATATTGTGCCAAACGACATCCTGTCACACCTTTTGCCAGCATTAACCTGAATATCCACACTCCCTAAATATCTACTAATGTCCCTATAACCTCCCTTTAACTTCCCTTCCTAAAAACTGCAAATGTCCCTTTAACTTCCCTTTAACTTCCCTTTAACTTCCCTTTAACTTCCCTTTAACTTCCCTTTAACTTCCCTTCTAATTATCCACAAAAATGCATTTTTTGCTACGATTTATCGAATTTTTGCACTTTTCTGCATAAAAATGGTCAAAAAAACTTTCAACTTTCATGATAAATACGTATATTTGCAACTGTATAATAATAGTGTTTTTTAAACCTCATTCCTGTTATAGGCTCAGGATGAGGATTCAATAGGTTTTTTAAGGTGAATCCCGGCATAAGTAGTGATACTAGTGCCGGGGTTTTCTTGTTTTATGAACTCTGCCTACGTAAGTCTGCAAAATCAAGTGCCTCAACCTTATTACTAATTAATCTTTCATTTTTAATTTTTCATTTTTCATATTTAAACGCCCCACGGCTCCTCTTCAGAGGGACCGTGGGGCGTTTAAATCGGTACGTAGGAGGGTTTACTCCTTCACAGGAGCTTCCTGCAGAATGGCAAGCAGATGGTCCCACACCATCTTAACAGTGGGGATATGCAGGCACTCGTCGGGAGTATGGACACCGCGCAGCGTGGGGCCGAACGACACCATGTCCATGTCGGGATAACGCTCTGAGAACAGACCGCACTCCAGACCGGCGTGGATGCCCAGTACCTTCGGAGCTTTGCCGAACAGGCGCTTGTAGGTCTCTACCACCACCTTGGTGAGCTTGCTGTTGGGATTCATCTTCCAGGCGGGATAACCGTCGCCCTGAATCACCTCGGCACCGGCCAACTGGAACTGGGCCTTCACCGTGTTGGCCATGTTGCGCAGATTGCTCATCACGTTGCTGCGCTGGCTGGCCACTACCTTTATCTCATTCTCGGTCGACTGAACACTGGCCACATTGCTCGAGGTCTCCACCAGCCACGACAGCTCCTCGTCCTGGCACATGGCAAACACGCCGTTGTCCACAGCCTGCATGGCAAGCACAAAACGGCGCGACACGTCGGCGGGAAGCACTTTCTCGGCATCGGCGCTCTCAAAGGCAAACTCCATGGCGGTGTCGGTCACGTGGAACTCTTCCTTCACATCGGCGGTGAACACGTTCCAGTCGGCTATGGCGTTCTCCTTCTTGTCGGCGGGCAGACAGAACACCAGAACACCGTCGCGGGGTATGGCGTTGTGCATCTTGCCCGAGCGGAACTGGGCTACACGGGCACCGTAGCGCTCCTGCATCATATACATGAAACGAGACAGTAGCTTGATGCCGTTGGCGCGCTTCTTATTGATGTCGTCGCCGGAGTGACCGCCGGTCAGACCTTTCAGCGAGGCTTTCAGGAAGAAACTGCCGGCAGGGGCGTCCTCACGCTCAAAATGGAAGTGGGCCTCGGTGGTGATGCCGCCGGCACACGATACGAATATCTGGCCTTCGTCCTCTGAGTCGAGGTTGATGAGCATCTTGCCGGTCATGAAACCGGGCTTCATGCCCATGGCGCCGGTCAGACCGGTCTCCTCGTCACGGGTGAACACACACTCTATCGAACCATGGCACACATCGGCGCTGTCAAGAAGGGCCAGCTCGATGGCGCAGCCGATACCGTCGTCGGCGCCAAGCGTGGTGCCTTTAGCACGAAGCCACTCTCCGTCTACATAGGTCTGAATGGGGTCGTTGTCGAAGTCAATCTCCACGTCCACCAGCTTGTCGCATACCATGTCCATGTGGCTCTGCAGCACCACTGTCTCGCGGTCTTCGTAACCAGGGGTGGCTCCCTTGCGTATCAGCACGTTGCCGGTCTCGTCTACCAGCGTCTCCAAGCCGCGCTCGCGGCCGAAACGGGTCAGATAGTCTATCATCTTTTCCTCACGCTTCGAGGGACGGGGAATGGAGTTGATACGGGCAAACTGCTCGAATACACACTTGGGGGTCAATTCTGCATTTTTCATTGTCGCTATTTTTGGGTTATTGGTTGATGTTTCTATGCCGTCTCTCACAAAAAATGTAAATACAGCTGCTTTTTCTTCGCTTAATCGATTTTTTGCTGTATCTTTGTTGCCGATTTGTGAGTGGGAGCCCATGGGCCGCCATTTTGCAACCGCAAAGATAAGAAAAATGTGGCAAACTTTACTCCTTAGCGTGTTAATTATTGCTATCGCCATGGCTTTATTGGCTGTGAAAGTGATTATAAAGAGGGGCGGAAGGTTCTCTTCTTTCCACATTCACGACAGCAAGGCTATGAAAGACAGGGGCATACACTGCGTCATCGACCAGGACCGCGAGGCAAGAAACCATAAAGGGGGAGTGAGCGAGAGAACAGACAGCGCCACGGTCTAAGCGG
Organism: uncultured Prevotellaceae bacterium; assembly: GCA_900318915.1. GTDB lineage: Bacteria > Bacteroidota > Bacteroidia > Bacteroidales > Bacteroidaceae > Prevotella. The sequence continues at coordinate 11,303 of ONMI01000041.1, forward strand.
GGCGATTCTTGAAATCATAAACAAAATTGTATAAAAAATAATGAAGAAAAACAGTTTGATGCGCTCCATGGCCGTCGTGGCCGTGGCTGCTTTGGGGATGACGGCTTGCCAGAACTCTCCCCAAATGGATGAGAAACCGGCTGCCGGAAACGCCAGCTCGGAGGTGAAAATCGCTTATGTGGAGGTCGACTCCATCATGACGCAGTACAATTTCTGCAAGGATTATCAGAAAATCCTCGAAAAACGTGGCACGAACATCCAGAATGCACTCGCCGCGCAGGAGCAGAACCTCCAGGCTGCTGCACAGAACTTCCAGAACAAAGTCAACAACAATGGTTTCTCCAGCCGTCAGGAGGCTGAGAGCCAGCAGGCTGCTATCCAGCGCCAGCAGGAACAGTACCTCGCTTCGCGCGACCGCCTGGCCAATGAGCTCCAGAGCGAGACAGCTAAGTTCAACGAGGCACTCCACGACAGCCTCGAGCACTTCATCGCCAAGTACATCAAGGACAAGAAGTATACTTACATCCTCACCAAGCAGGGCGACAACATGCTCTATGCCGATCCCGCACTCGATATTACCAAAGAGGTGGTAGCCGGGCTCAACAAGGCGTATAAGGGCAAACCGGCCGCCGAAGAGAAAAAAGAGGTGAAGAAAGAGGAAAAGAAAGAGGAGAAAAAATAAACGCTCTCTTTCACGTATTTTATGACACTTTCACGGCATGCTTCTCACAGAGGGGCATGCCGTCGTTTTATGCGGCGGTCCCATGCAATAATTCACGCTTTCGCGCGTTATAATAATGTAATGAGACATTTTGGCACTTTCGCATGGCTGTGGACGCTCTTGCTCATGGCTTTATCAGCTTGCTCCGACGATGACCACTTCTCGTCGTCGGCGCAGTATCTCCTTTCGTTCTCTACCGATACCGTCAAGATTGATACGGTCTTCTCGCGCGTACCGTCGGCCACCAAGACATTCTGGGTGTACAACCGATCGGGCGAGGGCATACGCTGCACCAGTGTCCGGCTTGCACAGGGCAATCAGACGGGATTCCGCGTCAATGTCGACGGCTCGTATCTTGGGGCGGCACAGGGCTATCAGGTGCCCAATATCGAGATACGCGACAAGGACAGCATTCGGGTCTTTGTCGAACTGACTTCGCCGGTCAATAATCTCGACGACCCGCAGATGCTCACCGACGACCTCGTTTTCTCGCTCGAAAGCGGCGTGGAACAGAAGGTGGCACTTACGGCATGGACATGGGATGCGGTCATGGTCAACGACTGGCACATCACGGCCGATACCACGCTCTCCATACAAAAACCGGTCGTGGTCTACGGGGGCATCACCGTCGAAGAAAATGCTACACTCTCCATCGAACAGGGCACCACGCTCTATTTCCATGAGAATGCGGGACTCAATGTCTATGGACGCCTGCTCGTCAACGGCACCGCCGACAACAATGTGGTGCTCAGGGGCGACCGTATAGACCATATGTTCGACTATTTGCCGTACGACCGGGTGAGCGGACAGTGGCAGGGACTCCATTTCTATGAGTCGTCGTATGAGAATGTGGTCAACTTCGCCGACATTCACAGCGCTTACAACGGGGTGGCGTGCGACTCGGCCGATGTGTCAAGACTCAAACTGCAACTGGCCAATTCGGTGGTGCACAACTGCCAAGGCTATGGCGTCAGCGCCACGCATTCGGTGGTGGATATCGTCAACTGCCAGATTACCAATACACTTAACGACTGTGTGGCCTTCCTCGGCGGGGTGGGTAGAGTGCTTCAGTGCACGCTGGCGCAGTTCTATCCCTTCGATGCCAACCGAGGGGCAGCCCTGCGATTCGGCAATGTGCGCGACGGGAAGGTATATCCGCTCTACGACTTCAGCTGCGTCAACTCTATCGTCACGGGATATGCCGACGATGTGGTGATGGGAGAGGCCGACACGACGGCCAACTATAAGTTTGCCTTCCGCAACTGCCTGCTGCGCACGCCGGCCATCGACGATACGGTCAATGTGAAGGACGTGGTCTGGGAGGACCCGAAAGACACCGTGAGCTGCGGATACAAGCAGTTTGTCAATATCGATACGGATAATCTCATCTACGACTTCCGCATCAAGGCGTCGTCGCCGGCGGTGGGGAAGGCCGATGCGGCCCAGGCACCGGAGTTCGACCGGCTGGGCATCAGAAGGGGCGAAGAACCGGATATGGGGTGCTATGTGCATGTGCCCGATGACGGTGAAACAGCAAAAGAATAATCAATATTTATAGGAGATATAGCCATGAAAGACATTCAGCTGAAAATTGATTTGAAGTTCGCACAACTCGACGAACTCGATGCCGATGACCGGGTGCTCGTTGAAAAGGCTGTGGAGGCTACCGGCAGATCCTATGCCAAGTATTCGAATTTCAACGTGGGGGCGGCACTCAGACTGGCCAACGGCGAAATCATTCTCGGCGCCAACCAGGAGAATGCGGTCTTCACCGTCGGCCTCTGCGCGGAGCGTACAGCCATCTTCGCCGCGCAGGTCAAATATCCCGACCAACCGGTGATGGCCATCGCCATCGCAGCACGAAATGCTAACGGGCTCATGCGGCTGCCGGTCAGTCCCTGTGGCTCATGCCGACAGGTCATGTCCGAGGTGGAGGAACGCTATGCACAGCCCATGCGCATTCTCCTCTATGGCACCGACGGAGTCTATATCGTCAACAGCGTCAAGGACTTGTTGCCGCTCTGCTTCGTCGACGAGAGCATGCGCTGACGCTCTTCCGGTGCTCCTGCCGGTTCCGACGGCTTCCTTCCGGCCGTCACCGAGGCATCATTCTTCTTCGTCTATCTCTATGCCGCTGCCGAATATGTCGTCCAGATTGATGGTCTTGGGTGCTTCAAAGTGCAGCGTGTCGCGCAGGATGGGTTCTTCCTTGGGAAGGTTCATGATGGCCAACTCGCGCTCCGTGTCGTCCACGATGTCTTGCATCTTGCCGATGCGGGCGGCCAGCTGGGGCGTGGTGTGGTAAAGCGAGTAGTAGTCTTCGGCCTCGGCAAAGAGGGCGTTGGCTTGCACCACATCGTTCATCCGAAGGTGGCTGTAGGCCAGTTTGTAGTATATCTCGGGCTTTTCGTTCTCATAGCACACGGTGAGCGCTTTCTCAAAGTAGCTTATCGCCGCGGCATATTCTTCTTGCTTGAAGTGGCTGTCGCCGCAGGTGAAGTAATAAACGGCACGCTCGGCAGGGGCAAACACTTCCAGCTTTTCCATCGTCTTGTCCAATATGGCGGCGGCTTCCTCATACTGCCATTCGTGATAGTAGCACAAGCCCAGGAATCCGTTGAAACGGGGATTCAGCTTGTATTTGGCGCTGAGCTGCTCAAACAGTATCATGGCTTCATGATACTTGCCGCCCTGAAAGTACGACACGGCACGGCTCAGCCGGTCGGTGTCGGTCTCCTGGTCGGCGGCCTGTCCCAGCACGCACAGACTCAGCAGCAGCAGTATCAGCTTCCTCTTCATCAATAGGCGGTGTAGAAGTCTATCAGCTGGCGGAGGGCGCGGTCGCAGACAGCACAGAAGGTGGGGTTCTCGTTCGTACGCATGCGGCAGTCGGCACTGCTGCGGTACACGCCTTTCACACTGTAGCCGGCGCCTTCGTACAGACCGGCCTGCTCGGGATGGCTGCGCATCAGGTCGGCCCATTTCGACTCAAAGTCTACACGGGTGGTGATGTTGGGCTCCCAGGGCTCCACGTCGTGGGGATACATCGGGATGGCTTCGGTCTCGTAGGCGTATTCGTCGGCCAGACCGCCGAAGCTGTGGCCGAACTCGTGCACCACCACGGGAAGGGTCTTCTCATGGTGGGCCATCGACAGGTTGTAGCTGTTCAGGATGCCACCACCGCCGTACTGCTCGGTATTCACCAGTACAATGATGTGTTCGTAGGCGATGCCTGCCAGCCAGTCGTGAAGGTCTTTCAAGTGAAGCGTCGTCAGATAGCGGTCGCTGTAGAAGGTGTCGAAATGGCTGTGAAGGGCGGTCTGCTTCCATACACCGGCGCGGGGTATGCTGGTGCCGCTCTCGGCCGAGGGCGACATCACGGCGGTCACCTCGAAGCGGTCGCGCATCGAACGGAAGGGCTCGTGGGCGAAGAGGGCGCCCATGCAGCGCTCCACGTCTTGTAGGAAAAGGGGCATCTCGCTCTCTTGATAGCCTTCGGCTACGTAGGCGATGTGGATGCATCGGCTGCTGTCGGCGGCGGCCTGCATCAGTTTGTGCGGGGTCACTTCGCGCTCGCCGGCATGTCGTATCAGGATGTCGGTGGGCACTACCGTATGGGTGAGGCTTACCATGGGCTGCTGCCGGTTGTCGAAGAGCTCTACCGTCACATCGGCGGTGTCCTTGGGCATCGGCACTAAAAACACGTTTTCAAATGAGCGCGAGGGGCCCTTGCTCTCGTCATACGACAGCCATTCCTGAAAGAGGGTGCCGAAGGAGTTGCGGTAGATTACCGCACCGTTGGCATGGTCGCGCACGGTTATCTGGCCGTTGCCGCGTACGGGCACTTCGCTTAGGCGGTGGCGCTTGCCCCACCAGCGGGGCAGCCGCACCAGCTCGTCCACATTGATGCGCTGTTCAGTGGCGTTGCCGGTGAAGGTGTAGTCTATGCGCAGGGTGGCGTCGCTGAAGTAGCGGTCGAAGTCTTGGGCGGCGCTGGCCATGGTAGCGCAGAGGGCCAGAAGGAGGGGAAGCAGATGGATTGGTTTGTACAGTCGTTTCATGATTTCGTGGGTTGTTGGGGATGGATGAGCCGATGCCAGCGTCGCACCTCGCGACGGTCGGCACAAAGGGCGCTGAGCTCTTCTAACAATTGTCGGATATAGCCGCGCTCCCAGTCGGCCTGGTGCAGCTGTTGGCGGCCGTAGGCCAAAAGGTCCAGGTCTAACAGTATCTGACCGCGGGAGCGGAGTTCACGGCGGTCACCGCAGCGGCGCTCGATGGCTTTCAGCTGGGCGTTCAGACTGGAGGCGTCCAGTGTGGTGGTGCCGGCGACAAGCAGGTTGCTGAAGTCGGCGGCATCGATGCCGAGGGCTGGATTCACCAGCACTTCTGTCTTAGCGATGTCGTCAAGGAGGCTGGGCAGACTCGTCAGGGCCTCAACGATGGTGCGGGGGGCGTCGTGGTTGCTGCCCACGGCTATGAGCACAGGGATGGGGCGACGGGTGCTGGAACTCTCGGCGGTCGTTTTCTTGGAGGTGGAGTGCACGGCGGTGGATTACATGTTGGGACAGCTCTCGTCGCTGTTCTTCTCTACTTTCTCGTCGGCTTGTAACTCACGGGCTGTGTAGCCGAACTTACCGAAACCGTCTATCAGCTTGGTCACAGTGGTCTTGTCGGCATCGTAGGTGATGGTCACGGTTTGGGTGTCGATGTCGGTTTCTATCTTCTTCACACCTTTCTCAAAGCGCAGATTGTTCTTTATCTTCAACTCGCAGTTGTTGCAGTGCATCTGGGGGGTGGTGGTCACTACTACGGTTTTGATGTCTTTGGCCATAATGCCGGCGCTGCACAGCATGAGGCTCAGAAAGAGGACGGTTCTTTTCATAATTGGGTGTATTGGGGTTGTTGTTACATTCTTCCTATGTTAATGCGGATGCCGGCATAGCCCATGGCTCCGCTCACCGGACCCCACACCAGCGTGGGGTCGAATTGGGCGCTCCAGGGGGCGTCGGCATGCACGATGGGGGTCTTCTGTCGGCGGCCGGTCAGATTCTCACCGCCTATGTAGACGGAGAAATGGCGGAACCAGCGGGTCACTTGCACACTCAGCTGCTCGAAGGAACTGAAATGCGAGGCCCACGAACTGCTTCCGTCGGCCTCGGTGTAGGGGGCGGGCAGACGGCCGCCGCCGTTCAGCTGTAGGGTGGCGTCGGCTTGCCACAGTCCCAAAGGGGTCTTGTAGCTCAGACTCAGCAGGGCTTTGTAGCGGCTGGTGAGGGGCTTGGTCTGCAGACGGCCGCCATAGGTGCTCTTCACGTCGTTCAGACGATAGGCGGCGGTCACCTCCAGACCACTCACCACGGGGTAGCTGGCGTCTATCTGTAGGGTGTTTGAATAGGACCGGCCGTACAGGTTGGCGATGTGTATCTCGCCGGGATGGCTGTCGTAGTCGATGATGGCTTGCTGGCTGAAGTGGGTGTGGTAGTACTCGGCGTTTATCCGCAGGTTTCTGCCGCCAAGGGGTAGGGTGAGGGCGCCGCTCAGACCGGCATTCCAGGCGGATTCTTGGTCGAGCGCGTCGATAGTAAGGGTCCGCCCGCTGCCCAGCAGGTAGCTGTTCTCAGCCAGCGCATGCACGCTGCGGTAGCCTTTGCCTACACTGAGCCGTAGTTGGAGGGCATCGGTCGGGCTATATTTTATATGCAGGCGGGGGGTGATGAAATAACCGTAGCGGCTGCTGTGGTCGGCACGGATGCCGGCCATGGCGGTCAGACGGGCACTGGGGGTGTAGGTGTACTGGGCATAGACGCCGGCGGTGGTCTCTGTCTCTTTTCCTGTTATCGCGGCACTGTTCTGTAGGTGTTGCTTCAGGTGGTCGTGGTTCAGCGATACGCCGGCCGACAACTCATGGGATTCGCCGGCATGGGTCTCCAGCATCAGTTGGCTGTACAGGGTGTGCTCGTCGGCATCGTAGTGCTTGTGACCGTAGTGGGCGTCGCTTTCGTGGAGGGTGGCGTTGGCCATCAGGGCTATGTTGGTGCCGTGCTCGGCATTCAGCACAAAGGCGTGCTTCATGTAGCCTTCGTAGCGCTTGGTGTCAATGCCCATTTTATAGGCTTCGGCGCTGCCGTGGTGATGCCCGGTCTGGCCGCCGTCTCTGCGCTCGTTGAGCAACCCTATGCCGGCATGCATCAGATAGCGGTCGCCTTTCCATTTCCAACGGTTCTGCAGATTGTACTGCCGTATGCTGGGCTCGTCGGCGAAACCGTCGTCGTTGATGTCGTGGTGGTGAAGACCGTCTTGATAGTGTAGAAGCACTTCGCTGCTTAGACGCTCGCTGAGGTGAAGGTTGGCGTCGGCATTGGCTTCCACACGGCTCATCGTGCTGCCGAAGAGATTCACCGACACGCCTTCCTCGCCGTCGGGCTTCAGGTATTCTACGTCTATCTGACCGGTGATGCTCTCATAGCCGTTGCGAACCGACGAGGCGCCTTTCGATACCTGGATGCTCTGCATCCACGGGCCGGGCACGTAGTCAAGGGCGTAGGCGCTGGCCAGACCGCGCAGGTTGGGCAGATTCTCTGTCAGCATCTGAACATAGGTGCCACTCAATCCTAACAGGCGTATCTGCTTGGCACCGGTGGCTGCGTCTGAGTAGTTCACGTCTACGGAGGGGTTGGTCGTAAAACTTTCGCCAAGATTGCAACAGGCGGCCTTGAACAACTCCTCACGGCTCATGCTGAAACCGTTAAGCGCTCCTGATAGACGGCGGGTGCTCGAACGGCGCGACGTCACCGTCAGCTCCTTCATCTCACGGGCCTTCACCGTGTCGTTGTACACAGTATCGGTCTGGCTGTGGAGCTGCTGCAAGGGCCAGAATACTCCTAACAGGAGGACAAGGGCCTTTGCCGTAGGATGGTGATGGATAGCCTGTAGTGATTGCATCTGTGGCGTTGCTTGAGCGGTTCTCTTTAATGTAATCTGTTCCCCGACTGCGATTCAAACTACAAAGGTAGTGCTATTTTTTCTTTTTGTTCATATTATTCAACTGCTTGTTTCCCCTTTTTAAGTATATTTAAAAGAGTTGCGTCATAACATTTTTTTTTGCATTGTTTTCTGTTACGCAAAAAGATTGCGGAGTAGGGGGCTACTTTTGCAAACAGAAAGATATAAATGAGTTCTTTGATAAGTATAAAACTGGGTGGTGACTGCCGTAGCAGGGGGATACTTCGCCTCATAAGCCGGAAATGGTGCAGGACTTCGGGTTCTGATAACCAACGATAACAGTCTCCCCTGCGCCTGTAGCGTTCCACCTTTAATAAAAAGTATTACCTGCTGCCTATAATGATTTAGGATGCCGTAGGACGACGGATACTTCGAAACATTGATCGTAATTTATAAACACCCTAACCCCGTCTGTCCGCTTGTCGCTCCTTTACCAATCGACGGTTGCCGTAGTGAAGAGTTACTTCATAGCTATGTATAAGCGTTCGACTCATAATCGAAAGATACCGGTCTCTCCACGACTGTCGCACCGTTTTCAACAGATGTTTAACTAAATATGAAACGAAGATGAGCTGGAACTCAAAATTGAAAGAGCAAATGATTTTGACTAACCACGAGGGTGACAAGGCTTATGCCATGACACCTGAATTGGAGTTGTACACCGCCGTGGTGACGGCATCCCTCAGTGACCTGTTTTATGAGAAGGAGGATGAGCGTGTCGAACGCATCGCCGACTTGATAAGGAAGGTGTCGCCGGAATTTGTGGCTCGACTGGCTGTCTATGCCCGAAACCAGATGCATCTAAGAAGCATACCTATGCTCCTGCTGGTGGAACTGGCCAAAGTGCATAACGGCGACAGCCTTGTGGCACGCACTGTAGAGAAGACGGTGTTGCGTGCTGATGAGATTATGGAGCTGCTCATGTGCTATCAGTGGCGAAATCCTTCAAACCACCCTCGCAAAAAACTTGGACAACTATCACGTCAAATTCAGAATGGATTGCAACGGGCGTTCAACCGATTCGATGAGTACCAGTTTGCCAAGTACAACCGCGATAACCTCGAGGTGAAACTGCGCGATGCGCTCTTTCTCGTACACCCCAAGGCTAAGGACGCTCAGCAGCAGAAACTTTTCGATAAGATTGCCAACCGACAGCTGGCTACTCCCTATACCTGGGAAACAGAGCTGTCCGCGCTCGGACAACAGCAGTTCGACTCAGACGAGGAGAAAGCAAAGGCTTTCCAACAGAAATGGGAAGAACTGGTGCGAAGCGGTAAATTGGGCTATATGGCATTGATGCGCAACTTGCGAAACATGCTCCAGGCTGATGTGTCGTTCACTGACCTGAAGCGGGTGGGCGAACGCCTCTCCGATGCCGGGCAGGTGGCCAAGTCGAAACAGTTGCCTTTCCGTTATCTCTCTGCCTACCGACAGATAGAGGGACTCTGCAGCACTGCTACCTCGATGCTGATGGAGGCTCTCGAAACGGCCGTGAAGCATTCTGCCGCCAACATCGAGGGTTTCGACGAGAATACACGAGTGCTCATTGCATCGGATGTCAGTGGCTCAATGGGGACGACGGTCAGCAAAAATAGTAGCGTGCGTAGGTTCGATATCGGGCTGTTGCTCTCTATGTTGCTCAAAAGTCGCTGTCAGCAGGTCGTCACCGGCATCTTCGGCGATTCTTGGAAGGTGGTCAATATGCCCTCTGACAATATACTGATGGCTACACGCCAACTACAGCGTATGGCCAACTCCGTTGGATTCAGTACCAACGGCTATAAAGTTGTCGACTGGCTCATTGAACAGAAACTGGTGGTGGACAAGGTGATGATGTTCACCGATATGCAGATGTGGGACAGCACTGGACGTAATGCGTCTTTTGAGGCTTCTTGGAAGTGTTACAAGCGCATGGCACCACATGCGCGCCTCTATCTCTTCGACCTCTGTGGTTATGGACAGGCTCCCTTACGGCTTATCGAACCTGATGTCTACCTCTTGGCGGGATGGAGCGATCGTGTGTTCGATGTCCTCTCTGCCATCGATAGGGGCAGTGATGCACTTGGTGTCATCAACAGCATTGAAGTTTAGTGGTATTTATTTGTTCGAGACATGTGTCTCGCAGGATGCTCAGTTTGCTGCTGTCATGCTGCTGCAATATCGGCAAATGAGCTATGAGCCGGTAACCGATGTCCTCTTCTTCGAAGGGAATGAGACGACTGCTATCACTGGGTTAATATCAAACAGAATTAATAGAACACACCTAAATTCATGTCCGCCATGTCTTCGCGATGTGGCGGACGCTTTTATCTGGCTCCTTCCTTTCTGAGGCGTCCGCTCCTTTTATTCCTCAAAAAGGTGGATATTCTCTTTTTTTTCACTAAATTTGCAGAAAATTTGGCATAGCATGAATCTTCAGGTATTATTATCACATTTTAGGACATTGTCGCATGATGTTTTCACACGCCTCTTCCTCCTGGCGGTGGCTTGCGTCATGACGACTTCGCTCATGGCACAGCAACTGAAACGAAACCAAAATTATGTCGACTACATCGCACAATACAAAGACCTGGCCATAGAGGAAATGCTACGCTACAAGATTCCGGCCAGCATCACGCTCGCACAGGGACTGCTCGAGAGTGGGGCGGGGGCAAGCGACCTGGCAAGAAAAGGCAACAACCACTTCGGCATCAAATGCCACGGATGGTCGGGAAGAACTATGACGCACGATGACGACCTGAACGGTGAGTGCTTCAGGGCTTACGACAATGTGAAGCAGAGCTTCGAAGACCATAGCAAATTCCTCAAGAGAGATCGGTATCAGAAACTCTTCCAACTCAAGTTGACCGACTATGAGGGGTGGGCCAGAGGACTGAAGGAGTGCGGCTATGCCACCAACCCGAAATATGCGCAGACGCTCATAAGCATCATCAATACCTACGAACTGTATCAGTACGACAGGGCACGCTCCTTCGATAGGTTCGTGGCTACGCATACGGGCACCGACCGACCCGTGAGAAAGGGGGCTACACTGCATCCTATCTATAGGTTCAACGATAATTATTATCTCAAGGCAAGAACCGGCGACAATCTCGACCTTATCGCTCAGGAAGTAGGTATCAGCGCACGTAAACTGGCTAAGTATAATGAAAGACCCAGAGAGGGGGAACTGAGCGAGGGCGAAATAGTCTACCTGAAAAAGAAACAGAAAAAGGCGCCTAAACAATATTCCCAACCGCATGTGGTGAAAAAAGGGGAGAGCTTGTACTCCATCGCTCAGATGTATGGCATCCGTCTGAAATCGCTCTACAAGATGAACGGCCTCTCGCCAGAACATACCTTGCGGGTAGGACAGCGACTGAGGGTGAGATAATAAAGGTGGGTTCTATTAATTATGTCGAGGCGATTTTTGATTTTTAGTCGTGTGCAGAGTGTAAGTTGAAGAGGGAGTATAGCGGGCTATACGACCGAT
>ONMI01000001.1 GCA_900318915.1 uncultured Prevotellaceae bacterium
GGCCTCCTTTTCTTTTATTCCCCTCGCCCTTTACATCGCCCTTGGCGGCGGGTCGGAATAAACATCCTATTTGTAGCAGTAGGTCGCTTTCACCACGTTGCCATGTTGTTGGGTAATTCCCGATAACCAAATTCTTTTCGGAATGTTAGGAGATTTGGTTTTATTTCTCTATTTTTGCATAAAGGAAGCCATTGTGCCATGCGGCAGCAAAACACAGACAAACCTATGCGAATGAAAACAAGAAAACTGACAGCCCTTTTGGTTATCGCAGCGGCTCTCCTGCTGGCACTGCCGGCAGTGGCGCAGAGCGGCACCGTCACACGCCATGCCTTTACGGCGAAGTTCCAAAAGTCTAAAATCGTGGTGAGCATCTGGTTCGAGGAGTCCGACGAGGGTGACCTCTCTGGCGAAATCGTCTACACCAGCAGCAAAAAGCAGACACCTTTCCGTATCTTCGGCAGCGTCGTCAATCTGCCCGGGAACCAGCGGGTCTATTCCCTCAGCGAGTATCAGGCCGACGGAAGCATCTCCGGCACATTCCATATCAAACGCAATCTCACCGACGGCAGGCTCACCGGCAAGTGGAGCGATATGGGGTTCGGCAGCAAGCAGCGCACCTATACCATGCGCCTCGCCACCGCAGCATTCCCCCAGGGTAAGGGGGGCACTTTCGCAGCGCCCAGCGAACTCTCCGGCCGTTACAGCTATGACCGTGTGGATGAGGTCAAGGGACATCTGGGCGGCACGGTGGAGATAAACCGCCTGCGGGGCAGCACGGAAAAAATGGAGGTGAATATCACGAAAAACGACCCCAATATCGCGGAGTTCAGAGAGTGTCTCTTCTATAGAAACGGTGTCTTTAAAGGTAGTCTCTCCGATTGTGGCTACTCGTTCACCGTGCGGGTGTTCAGCGATTTCGTGCGGGTGCGCACCACATCTCCTACCGACCGTACCTACGACTGTTTCGGTGCTTTTACCACGCTCGACGGGTTCTTCCTCCGTGTGGCCGATTAGCGCCCGGCGGTCGGTTCTTGGACCGTCTGCGGGGGTGGCCGCCACCATGCCGGTGCCTCTTTTACATATTTTTAAGTCCCATTTGTGTGAGCATGTCTTTTTTATTGCTTACTTTTGCATGCGGCTTCATCTGGGGCTGCATGGCACAGTGTGTGCCGTTGCGTAAAAAGAAACCTTCAGAAATATGAAACATCTGTTATTCGCATTCTTCCTCTCATGGTCCTGTATGGTCCTGCCCGTGGCGGCGCAGACCGACGACCCCGCAGCCGAACTGCGGGCCAAAGCCGTATCTACAGTGGCGGCCGACCAGCCCGGTGCCTCCAGTCTGCAGAAACCGGCCGAGAAGGGTCAGGAGCCTGAAGAGGAGGAGGCTGATGCCATGACAGCGGCGCTCGACAGCGATGTGCAGGCCACAATGGCCGAAGCAAAGGCCGGGGCCGACGAGGAAATCGTGGTGGAGGAAACAACCGACGAGAGCTTCCGCAAGTCGCTCAAGCGCAAGTTTATCGAGGGCAACGCCGGATTCATGTCGCTGGTGGCGCTCGCCCTGGTGCTGGGACTGGCCTTCTGTATCGAGCGCATTATCTACCTCACCCTGTCTGAAATCAATACCCGCCGCTTCCTGGCCGACCTCGATGCCAAGATACAGGCGGGCGACATAGAGGGTGCCACAGCCCTCTGCCGCGACACGCGCGGTCCGGTGGCCTCCATCTGCTGCCAGGGCCTGCTCCGTATCAATGAACGGGTGGATGTGATAGAGCGTGCCGTCACCTCCTACGGCAGCGTGCAGGCCGCCCTGCTTGAGAAGGGCTGCTCCTGGATCACGCTCTGCATAGCCGTGGCGCCGTCGCTCGGATTCCTCGGCACCGTCATCGGCATGGTCATGGCGTTCGACCAGATACAGAATGCCGGCGATATCAGTCCCACCATTGTGGCGGCCGGTATGAAGGTGGCGCTCATCACCACCATCTTCGGTATCATCGTGGCGCTCATCCTGCAGCTCTTCTACAATTTCATTCTCACCAAGATAGAGAATCTCACTGCCGAGATGGAAGATGCGGGCATCACCCTGCTCGATGCCATCGTGAAGCACAAAGCCCGTTCTGCACGCTGATGAAACGTTCTCCCTATCGTATATCCAGCCGCATTCTCTGCGTTCTGTCGGCCCTTATCGCCCTCATGTTCGTGCTCTTCTTCCTCGTGGGCTACAACCGCTATTTCGAGGAAGACAGCCAGTTCAGGGCACCTTTGCTCACCGATGCCCTGCTCGTGTTTGTGGCCCTTGTGCTCATCGGCACACTGGCCGTCACAGCATGGTCGGTGGTGGCGGGTTGGCGGCAGCGGGCTTCCGCCCGCACCATGGTGGGGCGTGTGCCGCTGCGCACACTGCACGGCGGCATTGCCTGTGCGGTTCTGGTGCTGGCCGGTCTGGCGTGGGTTTTGGGCTCGTCGGAGCCACTGCTGGTCAACGGCGTGCCGTTCACCTCGTCCTTCTGGCTGCATACGGCTGATATGTTTGTGGCGCTGTGCACAGTGCTCATCATCGTCACCTTGGTGGCGGCTGGCTGCTCGTCGTGGCTGGCCATGCGCAAAAAGAGATAAACCATGGGTAGTCTACGCCATAAACGCTCTGTACCGGGACTCAACACCGCATCGGTGGCCGATATCTCCTTCACCCTGCTCATTCTGTTTCTCGTGGTCACTTCTATCGACACCGAGAAGGGCATTCGCCGGCGGCTGCCGCCCAATGTGCCCGAAAAGCAGCTCAACGCTGTGCAGGAGGTGGCGCCGCGCAATGTGCTCCGCATCCGCCTGCTGGCCGACAACACCGTGACCATCGGCGGCGATACGGCCGCTTTCAGCGATGTCAAGGCGCGGGTGATGCGTTTTGTAGACAATCCCGCCAATGCCGACGACCTGCCCGAGAAGGCCATGGAAAACATCCCGCTGCTGGGCTATCTTCCCGTCACCGGGAAACATGTCATACAGCTCACGGCTGAGCGCGCGGCCGACTATCAGTCGTGGTTCACCCTGCAGAACGAAATTGTGGCAGCTTATGCCCAATTGCGCGACGATTTCACCATGCGTCATTTCGGCAAGCACTATGCCGCTTGCAGCGAGCGTCAGAAAGAAGCCGCCAGGGCCTGCTATCCGCAGCGTGTGTCGGAAGAGTATGTGCGGCAGAAAGGAGGTGGCAAATGAGCGGCATGCGTCGGCGCCGTGAGATGCCCGGGCTCAATACGTCTTCCTTGCCCGACCTTATCTTTACGGTCCTTTTCTTCTTCATGATTGTCACCCACATGCGCAGTGTGCCGGTCAAGGTGGCCTGTCGCGCTCCAAAAGGTCATGAGCTGTCCAAGCTTGTCAAGAAAACCACCGTGGTGCACGTGTGGATAGGACGCCCCGTGGGCCAGCCCTCGGCCGACTACCAGATTCAGGTCAACGACAGGGTGGTGCCTCTCTCGCAGCTGGCATCGGCGCTCGTCGAGGAGCGTGAGCGTATGGCGCCCGAAGACATGGAGAGCGTCTATGTGTCGCTCAAGGCCGACAGCCGTGCTCCCATGGGGCTGGTCACCGATGTGAAACTGGCCCTGCGTCAGGCCAATCTGCTGCAGGTGGCCTACTCGGCGGTGGAGATGGCTCCCGAAACGGCAGCAAAACCGTAAACTTCCTGTTTACCACACCTTTTTGAGGAGTGTGTCCTGTTGGTTTACATCACCTGCTCCCATCCTGTTTTTGATTGAAAACAAGAAGATTTTCCCTCTGTTTGCTAAAAAATCACTATATTATTTGGTTTTGAGGGCAGAAATTGTTATCTTTGCACAATTAGGTGCTACCGTGTAAAAACGGGTGCATCCAAACGAATTAGATTTTAGCAAACTATCATTGACACAATTACTCTAATTTTTTTTAAGAAAACCTTTCAATTATGGCATACCACGGTATAGACGCATTAGACAAGAAAATTTTGAAGATGATTTCGAATGATGCCCGTGTGGCTTTCCTCGAGGTGGCTCGTGCCTGCAACGTGAGTGGAGCAGCCATTCATCAGCGCATACAGAAGCTCACCAATCTTGGTGTTATCAAGGGCTCGCAGTTTATCATCAACCCAGAGAAGATCGGATATGAGACATGTGCTTACATCGGCCTCTACCTGAAAGACCCCGAGAAGTTCGACGAGGTGGTGGAGGAGCTGCAGCGCATTCCCGAGGTGGTGGAGTGCCATTACACCACGGGAGGTTTCGACATGTTCATCAAGATTTACGCCCGCAACAACCATCACCTGCTCAACATCATTCACGACAAACTGCAGCCGCTGGGCCTGTCGAGAAGTGAGACCATCATCTCCTTCCATGCCTCCATCGACCGTCAGCTGGATGAATGAACAGACGGGTTCATGAAACGACAAATGCCGGCAAGTGCCGGCATTTGTCGTTTCTGGCCTTTATTCTGCTTTCCGCCTCACATAGTCTACGAAGGCATAGGCCTGCTTGTGTCTTTCGTCGGTGGGGTGATTCTCGCGCCACACTTCTTCCCAGTCGTCATAGGGCGGGAAGAAGGCGTCGGCCTCTTCGGGCAGGTCGTCTATCTCGGTCAGGTTCAGCACATCGGCTCGGTCCATGGCCTGGCGGTAGACGCTGGCACCGCCTATCACAAACACTTCTTCTTCCTCGGTGCAGTGGTTCAGTGCCTCCTCGAGCGAGGCATAGCAGTCGCATCCCTCTATCGCCTTCATGCTCCGGGTGAGCACGATGTTGCGGCGGTGGGGCAGGGCGCCGTGCGGCAGCGAGTCGTAGGTGCACCGTCCCATGATGATGGTATGGCCGGTGGTGAGCTGTTTGAAACGTTTCAGGTCGTTGGGCAGCCAGTAGAGCAGTCGGTTGTCGAGTCCGATGGCCCGGTTGCGGGCCACGGCGGCTATCAGGTGTAGGGTCATGGTTAGGGTTTTTATGGGGTTATACCGATACCTGGCCGGCTATATGGGGCCAGGGGTCGTAGCCTTCCAGTTTGAAGTCGTCGTACTTGAATCCGAAGATGTCGTTCACATCGGGGTTCAGCACCATGGTGGGCAGAGGGCGCGGTGTGCGGCTGAGTTGCAGTTTCACCTGCTCCAGATGGTTCAGGTAGATGTGGGTGTCGCCGGTGGTGTGTATGAATTCGCCGGCCTTCAGACCTGTCACCTGTGCCATCATCATGAGCAGCAGGGCATAGGAGGCTATGTTGAAGGGCACACCGAGAAAGGTGTCGGCCGACCGCTGGTAGAGCTGCAGGCTCAGGCGTCCGTCGGCCACGTAAAACTGAAACAGGGTGTGGCAGGGCGGCAGGGCCATTTTCTCCACTTCGGCCACATTCCAGGCACTCACTATCATGCGCCGTGAGTCGGGGTGATGCTTGATGAGGTTCACCACGTTGGCTATCTGGTCGATGGTGCCGCCTTGGTAGTCGGGCCACGACCGCCACTGATGCCCGTACACGGGTCCCAGCTCGCCGTTCTCGTCGGCCCATTCGTTCCATATCCTCACCCCGTTGTCTTGCAGGTATTTCACATTGGTGTCGCCGTTCAGAAACCATATCAGTTCGTGAATGATGGATTTCAGGTGCAGTTTCTTGGTGGTGAGCAGAGGAAATCCCTCTTCCAGGTTGAATCGCATCTGGTGGCCGAAGATGCTGATGGTGCCCGTGCCGGTGCGGTCGGTTTTCTGCACGCCTTCGTCGAGGATGCGTTGCAGTAGGTCTAAGTATTGTTTCATCTTTACTTGTTTTTTCTTTTTGTCGGTGCCTTATGGCAGGGCGAGCAGACCGCCGTCATCGTCGGGGCAGTGACTGCTCTTTATTTTCCATTCGGCAGGATATAGGTTGTTGGTGCGGTTGCCCAGGTGCTTGGCCCATCCCAGTGGCTGGCCCTGGCAGGTGAGCAGCACCAGTCCGCGGGGCGTGTCGGGCGGCAGCGTCAGGGCCGACGACTTCTGCAGATAGGCCACTGCATCCTGTCGGCTCAGTTCGGCGAACGCCGTCTGCTGTCGGTCCAGCTGGGTGGAGAGGGCCAGGGCATGGTCGGGCACGAAGTCCTTCCCTTTGCGGCAGCCCAGGGCTATGCCGGCGTGCAGCACCTTCAGTGCCTTGGCCTCGTCCAGGGCCTGTACCCACCGGGTGGGGATGGCGGCCGTCAGGTGGCCCATGTCGCGCAGACTGTAGGCGTCGGGCTGTAGGATAGGGCGGGGCAGGGCATCGGTTCCTGTGCGGGTGTCCTGCCGGTTTTTCTTTCTGTTTTTCGTCTTTTCTTTTTCCAGCGGCAGCGAGCAGGGCAGCTGTTCGGCACCCGGTTTGCGCATCACGGCGAAGAACATGCCCTCGCCCTTTGTGCGTCCGGGTAGGAAGCGGTATACCGGCCGCTGCCAGTCGGCGGCGAGCGAGCCTGTGATGCCCCATTCCTCTCTGGTGTCCACGGGCAGCAGTCGGGCACCGAGTTCACGCTCCATCCAAGCCACATTGTCCTCGTTCTCCTTGCGGTTCAGGGTGCAGGTGGAGTAGACAAGCAGTCCGCCCGGGCGCAGACAGTGCCACGCCTCGCCCACGATTTCCCGTTGCAGGCGTCGGCAGTTTTCCACATTGCCGGGTGTCCATTCTTCTATGGCCTTCGGGTCTTTCCTGAACATGCCCTCGCCCGAGCAGGGGGCATCGGTCAGCACCACGTCGAATTGCAGTCCGCTCTTGTGGTAGTCGGCGGGATAGTTCTGCGTCACCACCACGTCGGGGCATCCTAGTTTCATCAGGTTCTCGGCCAGGATGCAGGCCCTGGTGCGTATGGGCTCGTTGCTGAAGAGCAGGCTGCCCTCAGGCAGTGCGGTGAGCGCCGTTATCGATTTTCCGCCTGGTGCCGCGCACAGGTCGAGCATCTTCACGGGGTGGTCTACATATTGTCTGAGCACATGGGCCAGAAACATCGATGAGGCCTCCTGCACGTAGTAGGCCCCGGCATGCAGCAGGGGGTCGAAGGTGAAATTGGGTCTGCGGGTCAGGTACATCCCCTCGCGGCACCAGGGCACGGGGCCGGCGCTGAGTCCTTCAGCCAGTGGTCCGGTCCATTTCCACGGGTTCATCCTCACGCTCACGGGCGGTGTCTCGTCCAGTGCCGTGCAGTAGTCCTGGAAGAGGCTTTCGCCCATCCATTGGCGTGTGTAGGTGGTGAAGTCGGGGGGCAGGTTCATGTGTCGGGTGTTCAGAAGTCTATGTCGAATCCGTCTTCTTCGTTCTCTTCCAGCTGCGGCTTGCTCTGCGGCGGGTTTTTCAGGTTGCCGTCTTCATCGAGCAGTCCGTAGGTGGTGCGCAGCACGATGAATTCGGTGCGTCGGTTCAGCTGGTTGCATATCTCCTGTTTCTCCTTGTCGTTGAGCTGGGCGATGAATTCCTCGGTCAGCACGTCGCCTTCCTTCAGCCAGGGATATTTCTGGGCCTGCTTCTTTCGGATGGTCTTGGGCTTCTCCTTGCCGTAGCCCATGGGGGTCAGACGGTCGCTCGCTATGCCGTGCGCTATCAGATAGTCTACCACGGCCTGGGCGCGGCGCAGGGCCAGCCGGCGGTTGTAGTCCAGACCGCCGCGGTAGTCGCAGTGGGCGCTCAGCTCTATGGTCACGTTGGGATTTTCGTTGAGCAGCTTCACCAGTTCGTCGAGGGCGGCGGTCGACTCCGGCCGCAGGGTGGCCTGGTCGTAGTCGTAGAAGATGTTGTCTATCATCACTGGCGCCACAATCGAGGCCAGGGGAAACTGCAGCACGTGCTCTTTCGAGTCGGTCAGGTGGCTCTCGGCCTTCAGTTCCTCCTTGTGGTTCAGGTAGCCTTTGCAGGTGGCCAGCAGCACATATTCCACCCCGTCGTTGATCACCTGCTCGAACGAGCCGTCGCTCTTCACACTCAGTTTCTCGTTGGTGCCGTCATTGCCCACCATGTACACCTGGGCGGCGGGCAGCTCATAGCCGTCCATCTCATACACCCAGCCTTTTATGGTCTGCACTATCTCGGGTTTCTCGAAACTGAAGATATGGTCCCAGCCGCGTCCGTCACCGCGGTTGCTGCAGAAGTAGCCGCGGTTGTGCGGTCCTTCGAAGGTCATGCCGAAGTCGTCGCCCTGCGAGTTGAGCGGATAGCCTGGGTGCTCCAGCCGCCACTTCCTGTCGTCGCCTATCTTGGCGATGAAGATGTCGAGTCCGCCCATGCCGGCGTGACCGTCCGACGAGAAGTAGAGGTCGCCGTTGGGTCTGAAGGTGGGAAACATCTCGTCGCCCTCGGTGTTGATGGTAGGCCCGAGGTTTTCCACAGGGCCGTAGGTGCCGGACGAGATGACCTGCACCCTCCAGATGTCGAGTCCGCCCTGTCCGCCCGGCATGTCGGAGCAGAAGTAGAGCCACTTGCCGTCGGGCGAGATGGCCGGGTGGGCGAAACTGGAGAGGGTGTCTTTGGTGAGCGTCACCTCCGAGGGCTTGCTCCAGGCGGCGTCGGAGCGGTTGGCGCGCACTATCTTGGCATAGCGGGGGTAGGAGGGGTCGCTCGAGCATTGTGTGAGGTACATCTCGCGCTGGTCGGTCGAGAAGCAGCAGGCGCCCTCGTCGTATTCGGTGTTCAGTCCGCTCTCTATCTTCTCCGGCTTGAGCCACTTGCCCTTGTCGTCTTTCTGCGAGAAGAAGATGTCGCCGGGCTTGGCACCGGTTATGCCGCTCAGCTCATCGCCCACCGCCTCATTGCGGGTGGAGCTGAAGTAGAGGTATTCATACTGGTCGCCGAAGAGCATGGGCGAGTAGTCGGCGCGGCGAGAGTTGAAGATGTCCATCTTCTTCACCGTGTAGCGCGAGCCCTGCTCCTTCCACTGGGGGGCCATGCGGGCAGAACGCAGTCCCTGTGTGGCCAGGTCGTCGCCGGGAAAGGAGTCGAGCACGATTTCAAACTCGGCGGCAGCCTCCTTGTAGTTGCCGTTCTTCAGCAGCTGGCGGGCTATTCCCATGTGGGTCATGGGGTCGTCCTGCTTGTATCTTATCACATTGCGGTAGGCGGCTATCGCCTTCTGCGTGGCACCGGTCTTCTCGTAGCAGAATGCCATCTTGCGGGCTATCTGGCCGCGTTTCGGCTTGTCCTTGGCCGATGTCTTGCTGTAGGCGGTCTTGAATTCGTAGGCGGCGTCATAGTATTCGCCCAGGGCCAGGTATTTCTCGCCCCGTTTCAGGTTCCTGTCGGCTCCGCAGGCCACAAGAAGCAGTGTCAGGGCCAGTGCCCCGATGGTGTGGATATTCTTTCGCAATTGCATGTCAACGTTGATGGCGCATGTGCGCGTCTTTTTTATAACGTGAACGGTCCGCTTTTATTGTATCCGTTTTCAGATACCTTTCGGCGGTTTCGTGGCGGTTGAGGATGGTGTCTTTTAGGTCGAAAATAGGGGGAAAAGGCAAATCTTTGTCTGTTAAGGAAAAAAAAAGGGCAAAAATTTGTTTTTTTCGCAAGATTTTCTAACTTTGCGCTGTGTCTGCCTTCATGCGGGCATTACATGAAAAACCGATGGCCTTGTTCTTTATGGGGTCATTGCCCTAAAGCAAACTTAAGTAATAATCGATAAACCGTTCAATTGCCATGACTACACCAACCAATCAACATGCTGTTGGGGAAAAAGCCTACGACAGTTTCCTTGCCGATATACGGCAGTTTGTCCCGTCACATAAAATCTACACCGACGAACTCCGCACCCTGGGATGGGGTACCGACGCCAGTTTCTACCGCCAGATTCCCAAGGTGGTGGTTCGCAGCGACAGCGAGGAGCAACTCTCCAAGATAGTGCAGGCCTGTCGCCGCTACAAGGTGCCCTTCACCTTCCGCGCAGCCGGCACCTCCCTCTCCGGACAGAGCGTGAGCGACTCCGTGCTCATCGTAGCCGGAAAGTTCTGGGAGAAGTATGAGATAGGCCCCAATCAGGACACCATACGCCTGCAGCCCGGTATCGTGGGCGCCCATGTCAACGAGATACTGAAACCCTACGGCCGCGTGTTTCCGCCCGACCCCGCCTCCATAGGCAGCGCCATGGTGGGCGGTATCGTGTGCAACAACGCCTCGGGCATGAACTGCGGCGTGCACGCCAACTCCGACCGCATGATGGTGAGCGCCCGCCTCATCCTCACCGACGGCACCATCGTCGACACCGGCGACGAGAAGAGCAAGGCCGCCTTCCGCCAGTCGCACCCCGACTTCATCAAGAAGATTGAAGACCTGCGCGACAGGGTGCGGGCCGACAAGGAGCTGGCCGACCGCATCAACCATAAGTACAAAATCAAGAACGTGACCGGTCTGAACCTGCGTCCGCTCATGGCCTACGACGATCCCTTCGACATCATGGCCCACTGCATGGTGGGTTCCGAGGGCACCCTGGCCTTCCTCTCCGAGGTGACTATGAAGACCCTCCACGACTACAAGTACAAGGCTTCGGCCATGGTCTACTTCCTCACCATGAAGGAGAGCTGCGAGGCCGTGGTGGCCATGAAGAAGCTCAAGGCTGGTGATGAGGACCTGAAGATGAGCGCCGAGAACCTGGTGGTGAAGAGCGCCGAGATGCTCGACTACATGTCGCTCAATTCGGTCGACGACCCTGTCTACCTGCAGTACAAGAAGGATGTCGATGCCGGCAAGATACCCGGTGTGGAGCCCGGCGACTACCATAACCTCACTGCCATCCTCACCGAGACCAAGGGCATCACCCATGAGCAGCTGCTCGACAAGATAGCACAGGTGAAGGAGTGCCTGAGCCACTTCAATCTCTACATACCGACCGAGTTTACCGAAGACCCCGCCGTCTACGGCAAGTACTGGGCCATCCGCTCCGGCATCTTCCCCTCCGTGGGCGGCACGCGCCCCGTGGGCACCTCCTGCCTCATAGAGGATGTGGCTTTCCACATCGACGACCTGCCCGAGGCCACCGTGAAACTGCAGAAACTCATTGCCGACCACGGCTACTCCGATGCCTGCATCTACGGCCATGCCTTCGAGGGCAACTACCACTTCATCCTGAACCAGAGCTTCAAGAGCGAGAGCGAGGTGCGCCGCTATGAGGAGATGATGAGCGACGTGGCCCGGCTGGTGGTAGAGGAGTACGACGGCTCGCTCAAGGCCGAGCACGGCACTGGCCGCAATATGGCGCCCTTCGTGAAGTATGAGTGGCGCGACAAGGCTTATGAGGCCATGAAGGAGCTCAAGGCCATCTTCGACCCCGACGGACTGCTCAACCAGGGCGTGATCTTCAACGACGACCCTGAGTGCTTCATCAAGTGCCTTAAACCGCTGCCCGTGCTCGACTACGACTTCGAACGCGTGCCCGACGGCGGCGCCTACCTCAAGCTCGAGGGCGGTAAGGTGTCTACCGCCAAGGAGACCATCGAGGCCGTGAAGCGCGCCAACAAGTGCATAGAGTGCGGATTCTGCGAGGTGAACTGCATGTCGTGCGGCCTCACCCTCTCCTCGCGCATGCGTATCGCCGTGCAGCGCGAGATACGCGAGCTGGAGAACAGCGGTGCCAATCCCGAACGGGTGGCCACCCTGAAGCGGCAGTACAAGTATTACGGCGACCAGACTTGCGCCACCGACGGACTCTGCTCCACTTCCTGCCCCATGAAGATTAATACCGGCGAGCTGACCCACCTGATACGCCAGATGGACATGCTCGACAACAAGAAGGGATACAAACTGGGCGAGTATGCCGCCAACCACATGTCCGGCATCAAGTCCGGACTCCGCTTGGTGCTCGATGTGGCCAACCTCGGCCACACGGTGCTGGGCTCCTCGCTCATGACCGGCATCTGCAGCGGACTGAACAGCAAGATGGGCATACCGCTCTGGACCACGGCCATGCCCAAGAAGAAGAGTCAGCCGCGGCCGGGCTCGCATGTGGGCAAGGCGGAAGGAGAAGACCTGAAGGTAGTCTACTTCCCCAGCTGCATCAACCAGACCATGGGTCTGGCCAAGGGGGCACCGGTCAAGAACTCGCTCGTCGACGAGACCTGCCAGTTGCTCAACAAGGCGGGCTATGAGGTAATCTTCCCGCAGGGCATGGACAAAATGTGCTGCGGACAGATATGGGAGAGCAAGGGCATGCTCGACATAGCCGACCGGAAGAGCGGCGAACTGGAAGAGGCGCTTTGGGAGGCCAGCGCGCAGGGACGCTATCCCGTGCTGTGCGACCAGAGCCCCTGTCTGCACCGCATGAAGAAGGTGATGAAGAAACTGAAGCTCTACGAGCCGGCCGAGTTTATCATGACCTACCTGAAAGACCGTCTCGACTTCCATCCCATCGACCGTCACATCGCCCTGCACCTCACCTGCTCCACTCGCGAGATGGGGGTGAGCCAGCAACTCATCGACCTGGCCCGCCTGTGCAGCCACAATGTGTTCCTGCCCGAGGGCGTGGGCTGCTGCGGCTTTGCCGGCGACCGCGGTTTCACCTATCCCGAGATGAACAAGTATGCCCTGCGCAAACTGCGTCCGCAGATTGAAAAGCACCACATCGAGGTGGGCTACTCCAACAGCCGCACCTGCGAGATTGGCCTGCAGAGCAATACCGACATACCCTACATGAGCATCATCTATCTGGTGAACGAGTGCACCACGAAGAAATAAGCACGGCCGCCGGATGACACACATCGGCAGCAGACGGGCCCGCAGATGGCCGTCTGCTGCCGATTTTTCGTCTGTTAGCATATTTCATCTCCGCATAGAGATAAGAATGGGAAATTTTGCCTATATTTGCAGACACGATAAAAAACCAATCTACCTACTACAAATGAAAGAAAAAGCAATGAACCAGAAACTGGTGGTGCGCCCCATCGTGGGATGCCTCACCCACTCCCACTTCTGGGAGGGCCCCTGCCGTGCAGGCTATGCCAAAGACATGACCCCAGAGGCTGAGGATGCCGCCGCCACCGCCGCCTTCGAGGCCGCAAAGGCCCAGTTGGCGCAGGCCACCCCTGAGATAGAGATGCTGCCCGCCGTCGACGCCCGCTACGATGAGAAGTTTGTGGTGCCCCGCGAGGTCTATGCCCAGATAGAGGAGGATATGGACCGGGTAGACTTCTTCCTGTGCATGAACTGGCGCATACCCAAGCTGGAACGCTACCGCAAGTCGGTGGTCATCATGCAGAACGGCAACGAGGGCATCGACTTCGCCGCCTACTGCCGCTCCATCGGGCTGGAGGCCTATGTGTGTATGGACCTGGCCGACCTCAACGAGCTGGCGCACCTGCTGTGGGTGCGCAAGGTGGTGGCCCACACGAGGGCCCTCGTGCTCACCCACGGCAGCATGCCCACCTTCGGCCTGCAGAGTGTGATACGCGACCCTGAGCTCATACGCCAGCGCTACGGCATGGAAATCGTGAAACTGCCCTTCCGCGACATCTTTAGCTATATGGACCGTGTGACCGACGATGAGGCGCGTCCCATCGCCGAGCGCATCTGGGGCGGAGCCCTGGAGCAAAAGGTGCGCAAGGAGTGGTTCATCAACGATATCAAGTATTACCTCGCTGCCAAGCGCATGATGGACGACTACGACTGCAACGCATTCTCCACCGCCTGCCATGAGCTCTGCACCAGCGAGATACCCCAGCAGCGCAAGTTCACACCCTGCACCTGCCACTCGCTGCTCAAGGACGAAGGCTACCCCAGCGGTTGCGAGGAAGACCTCAACGCCCTGCTCGCCATGACCATCATGCAGGCCGCCGCCATGCGCCCCGCCTTCATGGGCAATCCCAACATGGAGACCGACGACCTGCTGCGCATACACCATGCCGTGCCGGCACTCTGCATGAACGGCTACGGAAAGAAACCGCTCCGCTATAAGCTGTGGGCCTTCACCGGTCAGGGCTTCGGCGGCAAACTGCAGGTCGACTTTACCGAGAACGAGGAGCAGTATATCACCCTGGGACGCTTCAACCCCATGGCCGACACCATCAGTGTGAAGCGCGGCGAGGTGCTCCGCTCTGAGTTCGACGAGGTGTATTGCTCGCCCTATTACTATATCAAGATGGATGATGCCCGCGGATTCATGCATCAGTTGGCCGGCTTCGGCCACCATCAGGTGCTCATCTTCGGCGACTACACCCGCATGCTGCACCAGCTGGGCAGGGTGATGGGATTCAAGGTGATGGAGCACGTATGATTTACCTCAACCAGGCAGCCACAACTTATCCCAAACCGCCCGCCGTGGTGAAAGCCGTGGCCGGGGCTTTGCAGGAGATGCCGGCCGGTGCATTGCGCAGCACGCTGGCCGACGGGCAAGACCCGGCACCGGCCCTGCGCACTCTCATGGCCTCACTGCTGCACACACCGCATGCCGACAGAATCTTCTTCAGCAATGGAGCCACCGACTCGCTCAACCGCCTTATCGGCGGACTGGGTCCTGTGCGCATGGCGGTACTGGCCGACAACCACAATAGTGTGCTGCGGCCGCTCTTCAATGGGGTGGGCCGGCTGCCCGACGTGCTCATCAGTGTGGACCAAGTAGAGCATTTGGAGGCCGACTGGCTGGTGGTGCCCCACTGCTCTAATGTCACCGGCACCGTCTATGATTTGGCCCGTCTGTGCCGCACCGCCCATGCCCGCGGCGCCGGGGTGCTGGTCGACGCTGCCCAAAGTGTGGGCTGCGTGCCTGTCGATGTGGAGGGGTGGGGCGTCGATGCGCTCGCCTTCACCGGCCACAAGGCACTGTATGGCCCGCAGGGCACTGGCGGCTATTATGTGAGTCCCGATGTGGCGCTGCGTCCCACTGTGTTCGGCGGAACTGGCACCGACAGCAGCGTTTTGCGTTATGATGACGATGCCTGGGAGTATGAACCCGGCACCCCCAACGGTCCGGGTCTGTCCGGACTGCTGGCAGGGGTGCGCTATGTCTTGGAACTGGGTGTGGAGCCTATCCAGCAGCAGTTGCAGAGCGGCATCGCCCGTCTCATAGCGGGTCTTGAACGTCTGCCCTATGTCAGGGTCTACTCCTCGGTGAGCGGCGTGCAGGGTCCGCTGGTGAGTTTCACCGTGGGCAAGCTGCAGCCGGCCGATGTGGGCTACATCCTGCAGAATGTCTACGGCATCACTGTGCGCACCGGCATGCACTGCGCACCGCTCGCCCACCGTTGCCAGGGCACTGCACCTTATGGCACGGTGCGTGTGAGCCTCTCCACCTTCAACACACCCCATGACATCGACGCCTTCCTCAAGGCGCTTACCGAGATTACCTCTCAGCTATGAAGATATTGCGCGTCACCCCCTCGCCCGAGCCCTGTGTGGAGGCCGGCTGGCATGCCTCGCAGTATTATCTCGACGGCCCTGTGACCAAGCAGTTGGTGCTTTCGCTGCGGCCGCTGGGCAGTCTGCTTCTGCTGGAGCACCTGCGCCAGCCCTTTTTCAAGATAGAGAGCCATCACTACATGATAAAGGGCCTGTTGGGCGACACCAGTCTGCGGGTGGCCCTGCACCGCGATTATCAGCACGAGGCGGAGCGGATAAGACGAATTATCACCGGCGGAGAGGAAATATAGCGGGGAAAAGGCGTCCACTTCGGGTTTTTTGGCTATTTTTGCAGAAAAATACAGAAATCACAGAAATGACTACACTTTATCCCAAACTTATCACCGACGCCCTGGCTACCGTCATCTATCCCGGAACAAAGAAAAACCTCGTGGAGAGCGGCATGGTCGACGACAATCTCCGCATCGACGGCATGAAAGTGTCGTTCTCGCTCATATTCAAACGCGATACCGACCCCTTCCTCAAATCCACGCTGAAAGCGGCCGAGGCCGCCATCCACTATCATGTGGACAAGGATGTGGAGGTGACCATCACTCCCGTTTTTGAGTCGAAACCGCGTCCTGAAGTAGGAAAAATGCTTCCCGGTGTGAAGAACATCGTGGCCGTGAGCTCCGGCAAAGGTGGTGTGGGCAAGAGCACCGTGGCGGTGAACCTGGCCGTGGCGCTGGCCCGTCTGGGTTACCGTGTGGGACTGCTCGACACCGACATTTTCGGTCCCTCGCTGCCCAAGATGTTCGGTATGGAGGGAGAGAAGGTTTACTCCGTAGAGGTCGACGGCCGCCAGCTCATAGAGCCTGTTGAGAAATTTGGCGTGAAGATGCTGAGCATCGGTTTCTTCGTCCATCCCGACACGGCCATGCTGTGGCGCGGCGGTATGGCATCCAACGCCCTGAAGCAGTTGATAGCCGACTCCGATTGGGGCGAGCTCGACTATTTCATTCTCGACACGCCTCCCGGCACGAGCGACATCCATCTCACCCTGTTGCAGTCGCTGGCCATCACGGGTGCTGTCATAGTGAGTACCCCTCAGAAGGTGGCTTTGGCTGATGCGCGCAAGGGTATCGATATGTATCAGAACGACAAGGTGAATGTGCCCATCCTCGGACTGGTGGAGAACATGGCTTGGTTCACGCCTGCCGAACTGCCAGAGAACAAGTATTACATCTTCGGCCGTGAGGGCTGCAAGCAGTTGGCGCAGGAGCTCGGCATACCTTTGCTGGCTCAGATACCGGTGGTGCAGAGCATCTGTGAGAGTGGCGATGAGGGAGCCCCTGTGGCTCTGAGCGACTCCATTACCGGTCTTGCCTTCATCAATCTGGCCCAAAGTGTGGTGACGGTGGTGAACCGCCGCAACCGTGAGCAGGCGCCCACCCAGATTGTCGGGGTTACCAAAAAATAAGCGTTTTCGGTATCTTCCTCTACAACAAGGATTAAGACTCACCGTTGTTCCTGCCGTTATTATTGCCATTGACGGTGATGGCAAAAAGCAAAGGTCTTAGAAACCGCAAGGTCACACTGCCAAAACAGCCGTCTTCTGCGCAAAATGTGCGGAAGACGGCTGGCATCTTACTTTTGTGTATCTTTACCCCCATAAAAGTAGTAATCTCTTATACGGAAGCTTATGAAAAAGACTGCCTTTTTACTTTTGATAGTGGCACTCCTCTCTGCCTGTGCCGTTTCGGAACAGACCAAGATGGAGAGGGCCGCCAGAAAGGAATTGTTGGCCAAACAGGTGAGAGAGGGTATCGAAAACCGCCATTTCACCGTCGACGTGCGCATGGCGCACCCGCTCAGGGGACGTCCGCTACAGCTCTCCTCACCCTATGACCTGGAGGTGAAGGGCGACACCATCGTGTCCTACCTGCCTTACTTCGGACGCGCCTACTATGTGCCGTATGGTGGAGGAAAAGGGCTAAACTTCGTGGGCAAAATCACCTCCTACGAAGTGGCGCAGGGACGCAAGGGCGAATACCTCATCTCCATGGGCGTGGACAATGAGGAGGACAACTTGCTCTATCTCGTGACGCTCTTCGAAAGCGGCAGCGCCACCGTCGACGTGGCATCGAAAAACAGAGACCGTATCTACTTCACCGGTGACTTCAATCCTGATGCCAAATGAAAAAATTGTTCTTGATGGCCCTCATGGCCTGTCTGCTGCTGCCGGCGCTCTGTCGGGCTGATGGCAGCGATGCACGGCCCATGCGCTATAAAATGGATTATGTGTCGGGTGCTTATCTCCGGAAGAGCGGCTCCACCCTGCATTTTGTGACTGCCGACCTGGAATGGCCGGCATGGATCAATGCCGGACGGCCGCAGACTCTGATGAATCATCTGGCGGCCAAACTGTTCGGTAACACCGATTACGCTGTGGCCGACGGATTCGACAGGTATCTCGACAGCCTGGGCGAACCGCTTGAGGCAGTGCCCGACGATGACGCCGGTCTGAACAAGGTCTATCACTCATTGGAACTCAAGCTCGTAGAGTATTCCACCGCACGGTATATCTCCTTCCGTATCATGGCGACCGAACGGAATGCCAAGAGTCATCAGGTGAGGTCGATGGTGCACCATATCTTTACCTACGATATCGTCAACGACAAAATCCTCGGCACAACCGACTTGCTGAGGAAGATATGTTTTGAGGGAAATGTGGCCTACTATGATTTCATGAATCTGGTGCGACTGCAAACTCCCTCTGAATACTGGGAGGATGAGCGATTCTATACCATGAAATTCCCGCAGGAATTCTGCCTGATGAACGACGGACTGGTTTGCGACCTCGGCTTCACCTCCTACGACAGTCCCGCCAATCTGCTTGTCTTCATCCCTTATAAAGAGGCTTACGACTATTACACCAAGGCGCTGAAAAAACTGCTCCAGGCGGAGGCGCGGCTGAACCCCGTAGGGCCGGTGTCGACCCAAGAGTCGGCCGGTGAAGCCGTGGACACGACGAAGGTATACAATGTGGCGGAGGAGAATCCTGTCTTTCAGGGAGGGCAGGACGAAATGATAAAGTTCATGACCGATAACCTGCGCTTCCCGCCTATCGAGGAGATGCTGGAGATAAAAGGTAGGGTGGTGGCGCAGTTTGTCGTGGAGCGCGATGGAACCGTCTCTACCGTCTCGGTGGTGGGACCGGCATCGCCGGGCTTCGACCGCGAGGTGGTCAGAGTGGTGAAAATGATGCCGCGGTGGACTCCCGGTAAGATAGGCGGACAGAGCGTGAGGACGCGCATGTCGCTGCCCATAACATGGAAACCGCAATAAAATGTTGTGATGGATATGGTTTATATAAGACGAAACAACAAAGACTATGGGCCGTACGAAGATACGGTGCTCATGGACTATGTGAACAGAGGGGTGGTGGTGAAGCAAGACATACTGCACGACCCCATCAGCGGCCATGACACCACGGTGGCGGCCTACATCCGACAGAAGGGGCTGCACTGCAGGGTGCAGCATGCCGGCAGTATCGCCTCGCAGCTGCATAAAATAGGCGGCGAACTCATACTGCCTAAGGAGAGCATGACCGACCGCAAGTGGCTGTCCGACAAGAAGATGCTCATGCTGGCTATCGTAGGTCTGGCACCTTCGCTACTACTTGTGCTGCCGCTGGGCGAGGTTGGGGTATTCTATTTCATCGCCCTCTACTTCTCTTTCATCTGGGGGCTCTTCTTCTATTATCTTTTCAAGACACCGCAAGTCACACTCAAGGCCACAGTCAATGTGTTCTTCCTCACACAGCTGTTCGTCTTCGTGGTGTGGGGCATATTCGGACTGGTGCGCTTCAATCCTTTCTATGCCCTGCTGGAGTCGCCTTTCCCGCTCGACCTCATCGGCTTCGTGCTGGGCGTGGGACTCATGGAGGAATCGGCCAAGATTGTGCCGCTGCTCTTCCTGCGCAACAAGGCCAAAGAGCCGCTCCTGCCGCGCACACTGGTGTATTACGGTCTCATGTCGGGCATCGCCTTCGGTGTGTTCGAGGGGGTGCAGTATCAGCTCACCGTCAATGCCGAACTGGGCTATACCGAGGCCTTCTACCTGAATATAGCCCGGCTCACCAGCCTGCCGTTCCTGCATGCCATCTGGTGCGGCATAGCCGGCTACTTCATTGCTTTTGCCAGCCTCTATCCCAAATACCGCCGCTCGCTCTATTTCCTGGCGGTGGCCGTGCCGGCCACGTTGCATGGCCTCTACGACACCTTTTGCAACAATTTCGTCATCTTGGCGCTGGTGGTGTCGTTCGTGGGGGTGTTCCTGCTTATGGCCTACCTGGAGAAGAGGGTCGACTATCAGTCGCGCCTGCGCTCCTGATGCTTAGACGTATATACAGCAAAGAGGAGGATTTGCAGCCGTCCGCAGGCAAATCCTCCTCTTGTTGTATGGTCGGGATGTCAGGCCATGTGATTACATGGCCCAGCCATATTTCTTGATGATGTCGGAATATTTCGAACCAAACTGCTGCGGGGTGATGACCTCGCCCTTCTCGTTGTAGAAGACGCCTTCTTTCGGGTTTCCGTTCTTGTCCATCTCCACCTCAAAAGCTTTGGTGCCGTTGGCGTGGAGAATTTTCACACGCACCAGCTGGCCGCTGTCGGTCTCTTGGCAGAAACGGTGCTCCTCGTCCCAGATTTCACCGGTCAGGGGCATGTCGGTGCTGTCGGTGGCCAGTGATGAGGTGGTGTCGGTGCTCTCCGTAATGTTCACGTCGTTGATCTTGTATTCTTTCTTGCACGAGGCAAAAACCAGGAGCAGCGCTCCTATGATGACTAATCCGGTCTTTCTCATGTCTGTTTGTTGTTTAGCGGATGATATTTTTATTGACGTTCATTCTAAAACCAGTTCCACGGGGCAGTGGTCGGAACCCATAATCTCGTTGTGAATCTCGGCCGCACGGACGCGGTCGGTCAGCCGGTCGGACACCAGAAAATAGTCGATGCGCCAGCCGGCGTTCTTCTCGCGGGCCTTGAAGCGGTACGACCACCACGAGTATTTTATCTCGTCGGGATGCAGAAGGCGGAAGGTGTCGGTGAAGCCCGATGCCAATAGATGGCTGAACTTGGCGCGCTCCTCGTCGGTGAAACCGGCATTGCGGCGGTTGGTCTTCGGGTTCTTCAGGTCTATCTCCTGGTGGGCCACATTCATGTCGCCGCACACCACCACGGGCTTCTTGGCGTCGAGGGCCTGCAGAAAGGTCAGGAAGGCGTCTTCCCACTCCATGCGGTAGTCGAGGCGGCGCAGACCGTCCTGCGAGTTGGGGGTGTAGACGGTCACGAGGTAGAAGTCGGCCATCTCGAGGGTAATCACGCGGCCCTCATGGTCGTGCTCGTCCACGCCGATGCCATAGCTCACAGAGAGAGGGGTATGGCGTGTGTAGACGGCGGTGCCCGAATAGCCTTTCTTCTCGGCGTAGTTCCAGTAGGAGGTGTAGCCTTCTACCTGCAGGTCGAGCTGTCCTTCTTGCATCTTTGTCTCCTGCAGGCAGAAGAAGTCGGCGTCCAGTTGGCCGAACGATTCCTCAAAGCCTTTGCCCGCACAAGCGCGCAGACCGTTCACATTCCAGGATATCAGTTTCATGGGCGGTGTCTCTTGGGCGTTGGGTGGTTATTTGGTGCCTCCCAGCAGGAAGATGCCGTTGCAGGTATAGGCGGTATAGTCGATGGAGATGTCCTTCACGAGCAAATAGGCGCTGATCTTGGGCTGGCTGAATGCGCCCGAGGTGTAGACCACCACCTGCTGTCCATAGCTGTTGTAGGCGTTCATGCTGGTGGCATAGTTCAACATCACCTGATGGGTCTTTCCCTCCAGTTCTACCTGGAAGGAGAGGCTGTTCTCTTTCGGCACCATCATGAAGGTGTAGTAACCGCCGTCTTTATTGATGTTCCAGAAGGGGTGCAGCACGGCGTTGAAATGCTGGTCGGGAGCGGCTTTCAGCACGGCTTTGGCGGTACTGTGAGATACGCTGTTGGCCAGACAGCTCACCGGGAAGGCGGGTATGCTCAGCACCGAGTCGGCGGCTGTCACATACCAGGTCGTAGCCACACTGTCCATGGCATGGGTGGTGTCGTTGTCGAAATACACGTGTCCGTTGTAGAAGCCCTCCATGGCGTTGATTTGCTGGGTCTTCTCTGCCGGAGTCAGCACTGCGGTCACTTCGTCGTCGTCATCATCGCTAAGACAGGAGGTGAGGGCGAAAGTGGCGATGGCCATGCAAAGCAGGCACATCATCATGGTTCTCAATTCTTTCATATACATTGTTTGATTTTATCTTCACTATAAACGCATTTTCCCTGTCTTTCTTGCATTCGGGGCCGTGAAAAAATCTTACTCGCCGCGGAGCAGGTTCATAAACTCCTGGCGGGTCTTAGCCTGGTTGAAGGCACCGCTGAAGTCGCTCGTCGTGGTCACGGCGTTGATTTTTTCCACACCGCGCATCTGCATGCACATGTGGCGGGCCTCAATCACCACCATCACGCCGAGCGGATGGAGTGTGTCCTGAATGCAGTCCTTGATCTGCTGCGTGAGCCGCTCCTGCACCTGAAGGCGGTGGCTGAATATGTCTACCACACGGGCTATCTTGCTCAGGCCGGTGATGTAGCCATTGGGAATATAGGCCACATGGGCCTTGCCGTAGAACGGCAGCATGTGGTGCTCGCAAAGCGAGAAGAAGTCGATATCCTTCACGATCACCATCTGGTTGTAGCTCTCCTCGAAAAGGGCGTCGGTGAGCACTTTGTGGGCATCCTGCGTGTAGCCGCGCGTCAGTATCTGCATGGCCTTGGCCACACGCATGGGGGTCTTCTGAAGACCCTCCCGCTGGGGGTCTTCGCCCAGCAGATTCAGTATGTTATAATAATTAGTCGCAAGGGCGTCGAGACCCTCGCGGAATTCTGTCTCTGGATTCATCTCGTTTAGTTATTTGTAGGTACGGGTGATGAGCGAGGCTTTCACCACACAGGCACTGCGGTAGCCCAACTTCTTGAGCTTCTTTACAAGAGCGGTGGCTTCGTCCTGCTTCTTGAAATTGCCGATGCGGCAGGCCCAACGGGGTGAGTAGAAGTGCACATAGACGGGCAGGGTGGGCATCTGCGATTTCATCTCCTGACCTACCTGCTCGGCCTTCATCTTGTCCTCGCGGGTGTTGCCGCCCGACCATACCTGCACCATGTAGCCGTCGATGCGGCGGCCGCCGCGCATCACTTTCTTCACCGAGCCGCGGCTCGACGTGGTGGCGGTAGATGAGTATTCGTCACGCTGCTTGAGGGCCTCGCGGCGGGCTTCCTCTTTCAACTTCTCGTCTTCACGGCGCTGGCGGGCGCGCTCGCGCTCACGCTCGGCTCTGGCACTGGCCTCGTCGGTCTGCGTGCTGGAGGTGCGGCTGGTGGAGCTGCTGGTCTGACTGCTCTCGCGCGAGGCGGGATGGCTCTCTGTGCGGCTGGAGGACGACTGCGACTGGCTGGAAGAACTTGGCTTGGCCTCGCTCTTGGGTGTGGCGCTGCTCTCTTTCTGCTTGTTCTTGCCGTTTACCAGATTGCTGATGTCGTCGCTCTGCTTCACCGAGACCGATCCCTGTCCTTGTCCCTGGTTCTCTTTCTGCAGGTGATCCAGAAACGACTGCGCGCTCATGGGCACCGCGCAGAAGAGGGCCAGAGACAAGGCAATGATTGTTCTTCTCATCATAGGGATGGTTTTGGATGTTTTCTTGACTTATTTCCAGGCGTCGATGATGCCCTTGAAGTCGGCTGCTTTCAGCGAGGCACCGCCGATGAGGCCACCGTCGATGTCGGGCTTGGCAAAGAGCTCCTTGGCGTTGCTGGGCTTGCAGCTGCCGCCGTAGAGAATGGTGGTGTCGTCGGCTACCTGGGCACCGAACTTCTCGCACACGATGCTGCGTATGTAGGCGTGTATCTCCTCGGCCTGCTCGGCAGTGGCGGTCTTGCCGGTACCGATGGCCCAGATGGGCTCGTAGGCGATGATGATGTGGCTGAACTCCTCGGCGGTCAGGTTGAACACGCTGCCCTCGAGCTCGGCTTTCACCACCTCGTTCTGGATGCCCTGCTCACGCTCTTCCAGGCTCTCGCCGATGCAGAAGATTACCTCCAGGCCGTTGGCCAGGGCCAGCTGCACCTTCTCTCTCAGGATGGCGGGAGTCTCGGCATAGTAACCGCGGCGCTCCGAGTGGCCCAGGATCACATACTGTGCTCCGGTGCTCTTCACCATCTCGGCCGACACCTCACCGGTGTAGGCGCCTTTGGCCTTGTCGGCGCAGTTCTCGGCACCAAGACCTATCACGGTCTGGTCGAGGAACTGGGCGATGCTGGCCAGGTGAATGAAGGGGGTGCAGATTACCACGCCGCAGTTGGGCTTGTCGGCCTTCAGGTTGTCGTTCAGTTCTTTTGCCAGGGCGATGCCCTCTTGCAGGTTCATGTTCATTTTCCAGTTGCCTGCTACAATTTTCTTTCTCATTTGTTTGATGTTTTATGTTTGGTTGTTTTGGGTGTTTTCTTCTTTCGCAGCCATTGGGTCCACGCCCAGGTCCTGTCGGCCAGCGTAAGCAGCAACAGCGGGAGGGCGAACCACAGCAGGATGGTTACTATCTTGCGGGCTGCCGTGTCCTGCGCCATGCGGCCCAGCGCCATCTGCTCCAGCGGAAGGGTGGTCTGCCCTTGCTCTATCACGGGCAGCCGGTTGTGGCTCCACTTGTTGAGCACCACACCGCCCTTGAGCAGCAGCAGGCCGGGGTTGCTGCGGATGATGGTCTTCAGCGTCGTCTCGTCGGTCATGCAGAAGGGATACTCGGCTCCCGTCAGGTCGCGCCAGCGCTCTATGGCGTCGTCGCCGCTCGCCGTGAGGCAGTAGAAAGGATAGCCGTGCTCCCGGGCATACTCATACAGCTGGTCTATCTCGCCGAAGTTGGTGTCGCTGGCCTTGGCCAGGTTGGGGGCGATGAGCAGGAAAGTATAGCCGGGGTCGTGAAGCACGCTGTCGGTGATGTCGTCGCCGGTCTCCCGCACCTCTATCGAGAAGTCGTGGATGGGGGGCTCATAGCCCTCGGCCACCTGCACCGTGCGGCTGTCTATGAAAGTCCAAGTGGAGTCGGGGTAGTTGTCGAGGGTGAACTCTTTCTGCTCGCCGTCTTTCTCCAGGATAAACGTGGTCTCAAACTGGGGCGGCTGCTCGCCCTCGGGCACGGTCATGCCGGCAGGTATGTCGGCACCGATGTGGTAGGGACGGAAGTCGAACAGCGGCAGGAAGTAGAGGCACCAGAGGCTGATGGCGAGGATGAACAGAATGGCGTAGTTCACCACAATCCACTGGTTGCTCTTCGAGATGAAACGCACCATCTGCAGAGGCCAGCGGGCCACCACACTGATGCATGCCAGCAGCACCACGTTCTTCAGCAGGCTCTCCTTGCCGGTCATGGGCAGGGCGTTGCCGAAGCAGCCGCAGTCCTTCACCGGCTCCCAGAAGGCTATCCACACCGTGACAAGCGTCATCAGCACCATGAAGCAAAGCGCCACCCGCGAGGTGAGCCGGCGGTGGATGGCAAAGAGCAGCAGCAGGCCCAGGGTGAACTCTATCGCCGACAGACCTACTGATGTCGCCAGCGTGAGCCAGTCGGGCACCAGACCGCCCAAATGCAATGCGGTGGCGTAGTCTTGCAGCTTGTATTGGGTGCCCAGCGGGTCGATGGCTTTCACAAATCCGGAGAGAATGAAAGTCAGCGCCGTCACCAGCCGGCACACATTCACCAATATGTATTTGCCTTTATTCACTCTGCTCGCCCAACTTGATCAGGCCGAAAACGGCGTAGTTGATGATGTCCATGTAGTTGGAGTCGATACCCTCCGACACGGTGGTCACACCGCAGTTCTCCTCTATCTCCTTGATGCGCTGAAGTTTGGTCAGAATAAAGTCGGTGTAGCTCGAAGTGCGCATGGAGCGCCAGGCCTCGTTGTAATCGTGGTTCTTCTTGCGCATCAGCTCAAGGGCCGAGACGGCAAACTGGTCGTAGAGGGCAAGGGCTTCGGCGGGCGTCATGTCGGTGTGGTCGGCATAGCCCTTTGTCAGTTGGATGAGCCCTACGAGCCCGTAGTTGACCAAAGCGGCAAACTCGGGGCGGATGCCTTCGCCCACCAGCGACTCGCCGCACGTCTCCAACTGCCTGATGCGTTTCGCCTTGATGTATAGCTGGTCGGTGAGCGACGAGGGGCGAAGTATGCGCCACGAGGCTCCATAGTCGGCCAGCTTCTTCTCGAAGATACTGCGGCATTCGGCCATGGCGGCACTGAATTGTGCCTCGGTATGTGTGAATTTGCTCTCCATGTCTCTTTTTTTTACGCTGCAAAAGTACGCATTTTCGGCGAATTCACCAAAGAGCGGGCTCATAATTATGGAATATTAAAATATTCGGAATATTTACACGTTTTTTTCGCCTTTTCGCTCTCATTTCGGCTTTTTTTGCTAATTTTGCGGCTCCCAAACGATTTTCATCCCCGCCGCAAGGCCACACGAACCTGCCAATACTGCTTAGAATGAAGGATTATACGGATGCCGAACTGGCAAAACTTCTTGATAACAAATTGTTCAGACTGCTTTCTGAGACGGCCGACAGCCTCGGCATGGAATGCTATGTGGTGGGAGGATATGTGCGCGACATTTTCCTGGAGCGGCCTTCCGATGATATCGATGTGGTGGTGGTGGGCAGCGGCATCGAGATGGCCGAGGCCTTTAAGAAAAAGCTCGGCAGCAGGGCACGCCTGTCGGTGTTCCGCAGCTACGGCACGGCGCAGGTGAAGTTTAAGAACACCGAGGTGGAGTTTGTGGGGGCCAGAAAGGAGAGCTACCACCGGGAGTCGAGAAACCCCATCGTGGAAAACGGCACCCTCGAGGACGACCAGAACCGGCGCGACTTCACCATCAATGCCATGGCCATCTGTCTCAACCATGACCGCTTCGGCGAACTCGTCGACCCGTTCGGCGGACTCGACGACCTCTTCGACGGCTACATACGCACACCGCTCGACCCTGACATCACTTTCTCCGACGACCCGCTGCGCATGCTGCGCTGCGTGCGCTTCGCCACCCGATTCAAGTTCTATATCGACGAGGAAACGTTCGACGCGCTGGGGCGCAACGCCGAGCGCATCAAGATAGTGAGCGCCGAGCGCATAGCGGTGGAACTCAACAAAATCATGATGACCGAGACGCCCAGCACCGGCTTCGACTATCTGCACCGGAGCGGCCTGCTGGCCATCATCCTGCCCGAGATAGCGGCCCTCGATGTGGTGGAGACCCGCAACGGAAGGGCGCATAAAAACAATTTCTACCACACCCTCGAGGTTCTTGATAATGTTGCGAAAAAATCAGACAATCTTTGGCTGCGGTGGGCCGCCCTCCTACACGATGTGGGCAAGCCGAAGAGCAAACGCTGGGACCCCGTGGCCGGTTGGACGTTTCACAACCATAACCTCATCGGTGCCAAGATGGTGCCCGCCATTTTCCGCCGGCTCAAGCAGCCGCTCGACTACCAGATGAAGTATGTGCAGAATATGGTGGAACTGCATATGCGGCCCATTGTCATAGCCGATGCGGAGGTGACCGACAGCGCCGTGCGCCGACTGCTCAACGATGCCCAGGACGACATCGACGACCTGCTCCTGCTCTGCGAGGCCGACATCACCAGCAAGAACCAGGTGAGGAAACAGCACTTTCACGACAACTACCGACTGGTGCGCGAGAAGATAGAGGAACTTAAGAAAAAAGA
Organism: uncultured Prevotellaceae bacterium; assembly: GCA_900318915.1. GTDB lineage: Bacteria > Bacteroidota > Bacteroidia > Bacteroidales > Bacteroidaceae > Prevotella. Next base: position 27,101 of record ONMI01000001.1, read on the forward strand.
TTACAAACGATTGTTCCAGCCCTGCATCGACGGCAATGAGATTATGCAGATTTTCGGCCTCAAGCCTTCGCCCGAGGTGGGCACACTGAAAACCTGTATCAAGGATGCCGTGCTCGACGGGAAAGTGCCCAACGAGCGCGAGGCGCTGCTCGCCCTGCTTATGGAAAAAGGCAACCAGCTGGGCTTGAAACCCGTCGGCGGCGAATTACTGTCTTAATCGCTCTCTTTGCTTATCCAATTTTCTTTTTATGTGGCCATTTCTTCTGCTTTCGAAGAAATACCACATAATAATTGTTAAATTATTCTTTTCCAACTTTTCTGTTGCCGGAAAATAAGCTAACTTTGCAATTTAAAAGGTATTTTCTATAAGAGCCAATCGCCTTTAGTGTAGCAAGTAAAGAAACAAAAACAACACATAAGATTATTATCAGTTCAATTATGAGAATGAAAAAGTTTTTATCGGTAGCTGCCATCTCCGCTCTGCTCGTTTCATGCGGTGGTGGCGGTGGTGGTATGAATTTCGGCGACAATGAGTTCCCCGTACGCACGGTCGATACGCAGAGCGCCCAGTCGCAAGTCTCCTATCCCGCATCCATCAAGGGTGTGCAGGATGTGGAAATCCGCCCCAAAGTTTCAGGATTCATCACAAGAGTGTGTGTGCAGGAGGGACAGTTTGTCAAGGCTGGCCAACTGCTCTTCGTCATCGACAATGAGACTTATCAGGCTGCCGTGCGTCAAGCACAGGCCGCTGTAAACCAGGCACAGGCCGCCATCAATACGGCCGAGGCACAAATGAACACCGCCAAACTGTCGTTCGAGAACACCACGCAGCTCCATGCCAACGGAGTGGTGGGCGACTTCGAACTCCAGTCGGCCAAGAATGCTTACAACAGCGCGCAGGCACAGGTCAACCAGGCCAAGGCCGCGCTCGGACAGGCACAGGCTTCGCTCGCATCGGCCAAGGAAACACTCAGCTTCTGCTATGTGAATAGCCCCGCATCAGGCGTGGTGGGCACTCTGCCCTTCAAGGTGGGCGCACTGGTGAGCGCATCGAGCGCACAGCCCCTTACCACCGTTTCGAATATCAGCATGATGGAGGTCTATTTCTCGATGACGGAGAAAGATATGCTCGACCTCACCAAGACTGCCGGCGGCATCGGAGCCGCTGTCAACTCCTTCCCGCCCGTGCGCCTGCAGTTGGCCGACGGCTCGGTCTATCCCCATCAGGGCGAGGTGGCCAAGATGAGCGGCGTTATCGATGCCGCTACGGGTTCGGTCACCGTCATCGCACGCTTCCCCAATCCTGAGAGCCTGCTCAAGAGCGGCGGCTCGGGCCGTGTGGTGGTGGAGCGCCACAACAATTCGGCACTCGTCGTGCCGCAGGAGTGTGTGGCCGAGGTGCAGGACAAGCACTTCGTCTATCTGCTGGGCAGCGACAACAAGGTGAAATATACCGAGGTGACCGTCGACCCGCAGAACGACGGCACCAACTTCGTCATCCTCTCCGGCATCAAACCCGGCGACAAGTATGTCTCGGCCGGTATCTCCAAACTCACCGACGGCATGGAAATCAAACCCATCACCCCCGAGGAGTATCAGAAGAAGATCGACGAGGCCACACAGCTCGCCTCAAAAGGCACTGCCAAAGGCGTGGTCGAAGCCTTGTCGGGAAAGAAATAAGTTCACTTAACCGTTGACAGCAGATATTCAAGATATATGACTTTTACAACATTCATAAAACGCCCGGTACTCTCGACCGTGATCTCCGTGGTGATCGTCATCCTGGGATTCATCGGACTGGCCACCCTGCCTATCGAGCAGTACCCTGACATAGCACCGCCTACCATCATGGTGCGCACCTCCTATACCGGTGCCGACGCCCTGACGGTGATGAACTCGGTGCTAGCTCCCCTCGAGGAGAGCATCAACGGTGTGGAGGGCATGGACTATATGACCTCGAGCGCCGACAATATGGGTTCAGCATCCATCACGGTATTCTTCCGACAGGGACTCAATGCCGATATGTGCGCCGTCAATGTGCAGAACCGTGTGCAGCAGGCACAGGCACTGCTGCCCGCCGAGGTGACAAGGGCCGGTGTGATGGTGCTCAAACGACAGACCTCGCAGGTGGTGATGGTGTCTATCTCATCGCCCGACGGACGATACGACGACGAGTTCCTCACCAACTACAGCGACATCAACATCGTGCCGGCACTTAAACGTGTGCCGGGCGTGGGCGATGTCATGTCGCCGGGTATGAAGACCTACTCCATGCGTATCTGGCTCAAACCCGATGCCATGAAGCAGTTCAATCTCATGCCGAGCGACATCAGCGGACTGCTGGCCGAGCAGAACATCGAGGCGGCGCCGGGCTCCTTCGGCGAGCGCTCCAATGTGGCTTATGAGTATTCGCTCCGCTACACCGGCCGACTCAAGACGGCCGAGCAGTTCGGCAATATCATCATACGCAGCGACAAGGACGGCAACACACTCCGGCTCAAGGATGTGGCCGACATCGAACTGGGCGGTCTGCAGTACTCCGTCTCGATGAAGAACAACAACTGTCCCTCCATCATGGCCATGGTGCAGCAGACACCGGGCTCCAACGCCAACGATATCGCCAAGCGCGTGAAGGCCGAGATGGAGAAACAGGCCAAGAACTTCCCGCCGGGACTCGTCTATGAGTACAACTACGATGTGACGGAGTTCCTCTATGCCAGTATCGAGGAGGTGGTGTTCACCCTTTGCATCACCCTGCTGCTGGTGTTCCTCGTGGTGTATGTCTTCCTCCAGGACTTCCGCTCCACGCTCATCCCGCTCATCGCCGTGCCGGTGTCGCTCATCGGTACCTTCTTCTTCCTGAAGATTATCGGCTTCTCCATCAACCTGCTCACCCTGTCGGCACTACTCCTGGCCATCGCCATCGTGGTGGACGACGCCATCGTGGTGGTGGAGGCCGTCCACGCCAAGCTCGACCAGGGCTACAAGAGCGCGCTCACGGCGTCAATCGATGCCATGAACGAGATTTCGGGTGCCATCATCTCCATCACACTGGTGATGGCGTCGGTGTTCATCCCGGTGTCGTTTATGGGCGGCACCAGCGGTACGTTCTACCGTGAGTTCGGTATCACCATGGCCGTCTCAATCTTTATCTCGGCGCTGAACGCTCTAACACTTTCGCCGGCGCTCTGCGCCATCTTCCTGAAACCGCACGACGCCAACGGAAAGGAGCGCAAGATGTCGATGATAGACCGCTTCCACACTTCGTTCAATACGGCTTTCGACAAGACGCTCGACAAGTACAAGAACTGGGTTACCAAGTTCGTGCGCAAACCGCTCATGGCAGGTCTCGCCGTGGTGGTGGGCATCGTGGTGCTGGTGTGGAGCATGAGCACCACCAAGTCGGGACTCGTGCCCGATGAGGATACCGGCATGATCTTCTGTACCATCTCCATGCCGCCGGCCACCTCCGTGGCACGCACGCAGCAGGTCATCGCACAGGTCGACTCCATCCTGGCCGCCAACCCGGCCGTGATGTCGCGCGAGCAGATTCAGGGCTACAACTTCATCGGTGCCGCCGGTTCCGACCAGGCCACCTTCATCTGCAAGCTGAAGCCCTTCGAGGAGCGCCAGAAGGGATTCTGGTGGAAACTCTCCGGTCTGTGGCAGGGCGACGGCTTCTACCGCTTCCTCATCAATCCCTACGACGCACGCATGGTGCTGGGCATGTTCTACAAGCAGGTGGCCTCCATCAAGGATGCGCAGATCCTGGCCTTCGCACCGCCTATGATTCCCGGATTCTCCATCAACAACGGTGTGTCGCTGGTGATGCAGGACCGTACGGGCGGCACACTCGACCGATTCTTCCAGGTCACACAGGAATATCTGGCCGAACTCAACAAGCGCCCGGAAATCCAGATGGCCATGACCTCCTACAACCCCAACTATCCGCAGTATATGATCGATGTGGATGTGGCCAAATGTAAGCAGGCCGGCATCTCGCCCGCTACCGTGCTCACCACGATGCAGGGCTACTACGGCGGACTCTACGCCTCTAACTTCAACTCCTATGGTAAGCTCTACCGTGTGATGATTCAGGGCACCGTGGAGAGCCGTGCCACACCCGAGAGCATGAACAGCATCTTTGTGCGCACCCCCAGCGGCATGGCCCCCATCAATGAGTTCTGCAACGTGAAGCGTGTCTACGGTCCCGCCGGTGTGAACCGATTCAACCTCTTCACCTCCATCAACGTGACCTGTAACGTGGCCGAGGGCTACTCTACCGGTGAGGCCATCAAGGCCGTGGAAGAGGTGGCGGCACAGTCGCTCCCCGCTGGCTATACCTACGACTACTCCGGACTGACCCGTCAGGAGGCAAGCTCCAGCAATGCCACGGCGCTCATCTTCCTGCTCTGCTTCATGTTCATCTACCTCATCCTGAGCGCACAGTATGAGAGCTACATCCTGCCCCTGGCCGTGGTGCTCTCCGTGCCCTTCGGTCTGGCCGGCGCTTTCATCTTCACCAAGCTCTTCGGCCACTCCAACGATATCTACATGCAGATCTCGCTCATCATGCTTATCGGTCTGCTCGCCAAGAACGCCATCCTTATCGTGCAGTTCGCACTCGAACGCCGACACACCGGTATGACCATCACATGGTCGGCCATCCTCGGTGCTAGCGCCCGTCTGCGTCCTATCCTCATGACGTCGCTCGCCATGGTCATCGGTCTGCTCCCCATGATGTTCGCAAGCGGTGTGGGCAAGAACGGAAACCAGACGCTGGGTGCGGCAGCCGTGGGCGGTATGCTCATCGGTACCATCTGCCAGATCTTCGTGGTGCCCGTGCTCTTCGCCATCTTCCAGCGTCTGCAGGAGAAGTTCACGCCTATCAAGTTCGAGGACAGCACCAACGAGGAGGTGACCGCCGAGTTGAAACAATATGCTCACAAACGCAGCGACTATACGGTCTAGCAATAATACCTTAGTGATATGAAGATGAAGAAAACCATGTTTCTGGGCCTGCTCTCGGCATCTCTCCTGATGTCGGGATGCGGCCTGTACAATAAATATCAGCGCCCCGACGTAAATACCAAGGGGCTCATACGCGACAATGTATCGCTCACCGATACCCTCGTGGCGGTAGACACCACCAGCTTCGGCAACCTGCCCTGGCGCAGTGTCTTCACCGACCCGCAACTGCAGAACCTCATAGAAACGGCACTCGACAACAATGCCGACCTGCTCAACGCCGCTCTCAACGTGAAGATGATAGAGGCACAGCTCATGGCCGCCAAACTGGCCTTCGTGCCCTCCTTTACCTTCGCGCCCTCGGGCACCATCGCCTCTTGGGACGGCAATAAGCCCACCAAGACCTATCAGCTGCCCATTGCGGCCAGCTGGAGCGTAGACCTCTTCGGAAACCTGCTCTCTCAGAAACGCGGCGCACAGATGTCGCTCCTCGGCATGAAAGACTACCGTGTGATGGTGCAGGCCAATGTGATCTGCGGAGTGGCCAATATGTACTACACCCTGCTCATGCTCGACCGCCAGGTGGCCATCGTCGACGATATGACCCAGCTCACCAAGGACACCTGGGAGATGATGAAACTGCAGATGGACTTGGGACGCGCCCGCAGCACCAGCGTGCAGAGCGCAGAGGCCAACTACTACAGCGTGCAGGCACAGGCAGTGGATCTGAAACGACAGATCCGTGAGGTGGAGAACTCGCTCTCGCTCCTTCTCGGCCAACCGGCACAGACCATCGCCCGCGGTAAACTCGAAGACCAGTCGCTGCCCTCCAACTTCAGCACCGGCGTGGGCATTCAGCTGCTCGCCAACCGGGCCGATGTGCACTATGCCGAGATGCAGCTGGCACAGTGCTTCTACAATGTGGAGACGGCACGCAGCCGCTTCTACCCCAGCATCACCATCAGTCCTACCGGCACCTTCACCAACAGTGCCGGCGGCGCAGTGGTGAATCCCGGCAAGTGGCTCCTCTCCGTGGTGGGAAGCCTCACACAGCCCATCTTCCAGCATGGTGCCCTCGTGGCCGGACTCAAAGTGGCCAAGGCACAGCAGGAACAGGCCTACAACACCTGGCAGAACGCCATTCTCAAGGCGGGCAGCGAGGTGAGCGATGCGCTCGTGGCCTACAACTCCTCCGAAGAGAAAAGCCGTCTCGAGGCCAAGCAGGTGGAGACACTGCAGAAAAACGTGGAGCACACCCGTATGCTCTTCAAAAACAGCGGCAGCTCCTATCTCGAGGTGATAGCCGCACAGCAGAGCCTGCTCAATGCCCAACTCTCGAAAGTGGCCGACGACTTCTATAAGATGCAGGCCGTGGTGAGCCTCTATTCGGCTCTCGGCGGCGGCGGAAAGTAAGGGCAAATGCTGTCCTCAACGTATTACTACCTTCAAAAAAAGAAACATTATTATGGCAAGTGATATCAGTCCAAGAGCAGAAATCGACCCGAAAGCAAAAATCGGCGACAACTGCAAGATTTTCCCCTTTGTCTATATAGAGGGCGACGTGGAGATTGGCGACGGATGTATTATCTTCCCCTTCACCAGCATCCTCAACGGCACACGGATGGGCAAGCGCAACAAGATTCACCAGGGCTCCGTCATCGGAGCACTGCCGCAGGACTTTGATTTCCGGGGGGAGAAGAGTGAACTCATCATCGGCGACAACAACATCATCCGGGAGAATGTGGTCATCAACCGCGCCACACACACCGGCGGACAGACCGTGATAGGCAACGACAACTTCCTCATGGAGGGCGTACACGTGTCGCACGACACCAAGATTGGCAACAACTGCGTCTTCGGCTACGGTACGAAGATTGCCGGCGACTGCCTCATCCTCAACGGGGCCATCCTCTCCACCAGCGTCATCGCCAATGCGGGCGTCAGGGTGGGAGAGGGCGCCATGGTACAGGCCGGCACTTCCTTCTCAAAGGACGTGCCTCCCTATATCATCGTGGGCGGCAATCCCGTGAAGTATGGCGGTGTCAATACCACCATGCTGTCGTACTACGGCATCGGCGAGAAGGTGCAGAAGCACATCGGCAATGCCTACCGACTGGTGTTCAACTCTCAGAACAGTGTGTTCGATTCCGTGCTCCAAATCAAGGAGCAGGTGCCCGACAGTCCTGAGATTCAGAATCTCGTGCATTTCATGGAGAACACCCATCTGGGAATCGTCACCAAGCTGTAGCACCCCCTATAGCTCATATAAAAAACCGATGTATCCACTCAGAATACATCGGTTTTTTTATGGTGCTCAGAGTTGTCCTGAGGACCGCCCTCTTTATCTCCAACTGTGATACACATCGCGTGCGCTCTCCCGTTGGGCGGGGTTCGTGCCGTAGTTCACCGACACTTCAACCGAGAAACTGGGCGAGAAGTTGTAGCGCACGCCGCCGCCCACCACATCGCCAAGGGCGTGCATGTCGTAGAGCGGACGCGGCACAAGCCGGTCGTTGAGCAGGCTCTTTTTGCCATATACGAAGGCTTCCCAGTGCTCGTCGAACCGGTAATTCAACAAAGCGCTCACACCGGCCTCGCGGTAGTTGCTGTGCGCCCAGTACACATTGTTCATATACCCGCCCACAGCCAGCGAGAGGCGGTCGGTGAGCGGCGCCACATAGAGGGCCGAGAGCGACTGGGCGAATCCTACGCCATGGCGGGTATGTTTGCCCACCTCGCCGAACACCGAGGCGCCGATACTCACGTTAAGGCCTTTGTGCAGCCCCCAGCCGCACCATTCGTCCCACGACAGGGGATAGTGCCACAGACCGCCCGTATAGCCGTAACCGGCGGTGAGGGGCAGGTGCAGACTGTCGCCCGGCAGACCGGGACGCACGTCCACCCCGATGGGCTCGTAGTAGGAATGGAGAGGACTGCCGGGGCGCTCCGCCTCCTGCAATGGTGCAGAAGCCGGTTCGGCTCCTTCATCCACCGGTTGCGGCACAACGTTTTCCACATCCTGTGCCGAGCAGACCAACGCCAGACTCAGACACATGCCTGTCAGTATTCCTTTCAGTTTCATTCCTGTTGGGTTTTGATGCAAAGATATAGCTATATCACCAATCTTCCAACCTTTTTAACGCATTTTTCGGCATTTTATCATTGGTTTATCACCTGTTTTGACTATCGGCCTTCAAAAGGCAGTTTTTCCAATTGATAGTCCGCCGCCGTTAAATAGTTTCATGGATAAAACTTTTTTCCCCTTTTTTCTTGCAAAAAGCAAAAATATCATTAAATTTGCAGCATAATACTATTGAAATAGCAACTTAATATTTTAATACATGAAAATCGGTTTATTTATCCCCTGTGTCGCCACATACAAACTGCTCAAGCATCTCGGGCTGGATGTAACCTATCCTCTCAACCAGACTTGCTGCGGCCAGCCTATGGCCAATGCCGGATTCGAGTCGATGGCCATACCCCTGGCAGAGAAGTTTGAGGATAAGTTCAAGGAGTTCGACTATGTCGTGGCTCCCTCTGTGAGTTGTACTGCTTTCGTGAAGATCAACTATCCCCGCCTGCTCGAGGGAAAGAAGAAGTGCGAGACGGCCGAAAAGTGCATCGATGTGATCACTTTCCTACACGATGTGGTGAAGGTGAAAGAGCTGCCCGGCGAGTTCCCGCATAAAGTGAGTGTACACAATTCCTGTCATGGCGTCCGCGAACTGGGACTGAGTTCGCCCAGCGAGATGAACGTCACGAAGTTCAACAAGATTATCGACCTGCTCCAGCTCAAGAAGGGCATCGAGGTGGTGGAACCCGAGCGCCCCGATGAGTGCTGCGGATTCGGCGGTATGTTCTCCATCGAGGAGACCGATGTATGCCACCGCATGGGACAGGACAAGGTGAAGCGGCACATAGATACCGGCGCCGAGTATGTCACCGGACCCGATTGCTCTTGCCTTATGCACATGGCGGGCGTGGCCAAGAAAGAGGGCATGCCTATTCAGTTTAAGCACGCAGTAGAAATTTTAGCAGCAGGAATCTAATGAGTACAGCACATTCAAAAGCAGCAAAGGAGTTCTTGAAAAATGAAAAGTACTCCCATTGGCACGATGCCACCTTCTGGTCGGTACGTACCAAGCGCGACAATATGGCGCACGGACTGAAAGAGTGGGAACAACTGCGCGAAAAGGCCTCGGCCATCAAACGCCACACCATCAGCCATCTTGATGAGTATCTCGACCAGTTTGCCACCAATGCCGAGAAAAACGGCTGTATTGTGCACTGGGCGAAGGATGCCGACGAGTTCAACGAGATTGTCTACGGCATTCTCAAAGACCATAACGTGAAGAAACTGGTCAAGAGCAAGAGTATGCTCACCGAAGAGTGTGAGATGAACCCCTATCTCGAGGCCAAGGGCATCGAGGTGGTGGAGACCGACCTCGGCGAGCGCATCATCCAGCTCAAGGGCCAGAAACCCAGCCATATCGTGATGCCCGCCATCCACCTCAACCACGACGATGTGGGTGAGCTCTTCGAGGAGAAACTCGGAACGGAGAAGGGCAACCACGATCCCACCTACCTGACCTATCAGGCACGTCTCAGCCTGCGCAACGAGTTCCTGACCGCCGATGCCGGTATGACGGGCGGCAACTTCGGTATCGCCGCAACGGGCGACATCGTGGTGTGCACCAACGAGGGTAATGCCGATATGAGCACCTCGTGCCCCAAACTGCACATCGCTGCCGTGGGATTGGAGAAAATCATCCCTAACTACGACTGTCTGGCCGTGTTCCAGCGCATGCTTTGCCGCGCCGGTACCGGACAGCCCACCACTACCTATACCAGCCACTTCCGCAAGGCGCGCCCCACGGCCGCTCCCATGCATATCGTGCTCGTAGACAACGGACGCAGTGAGTGGATAGCCAATCCGCAGCATTGGGAGATGCTCAAGTGCATACGTTGCGGCTCTTGCATGAACAGCTGCCCCGTATACCGCCGCAGTGGTGGATATTCTTACTCTTACTTCATTCCCGGACCGCTCGGCATCAACCTCGGCATGCTCCGCAACACCAAGCTTCACAGCGGCAACGTGTCGGCATGTACTCTCTGTCTGAGCTGCCAGACGGTATGCCCCGTGAAGATCAACTTGGGCGACCAGATCTATCAGTGGCGCCAGCAGCTCGATGAGTTCGGCACCGCCAACCCGCAGAAGAAGGTGATGTGCAAGGGCATGAACGTGCTCTTCGGCAGCAGCGGCATGTACAACACGGCCATGAAGTTCGCTCCGATGGCCAACTGGGTGCCCGGCTTCCTGATGAACTGCTCGCTCAATCCCTGGGCCGAGGGCGGACATGAAATGATGAAGTTCCCCAGAAACTCGTTCCAGGAACTGTGGAGAAAAGGAAAGGTTAAGTAATTCTAATGAAAACGACTTATGAGTAAGAAAGAAGATATTCTGTCAAAATACAGAAGCAACATCAAGCAGCGTTTCGACATGCCCGACCTCACCGACATCCAGGGCATCACTTATCCCGATCCGCTCGTGCAGTTCATCTCCATGACGGAGAGCGTGGGCGGCAAGGTGGTGGAAGTGGAACCGGGTCAGGACATCAACGTCCTCATCAAGGAACTCTATCCCGAGGCTAAGGAGATAGCCAGCAACCTGCCCGAGATAACCATCGCGACCCGCAACCCTGACACCTGCGGCTCGCCCCAGGCGCTCAATGGCACGGATGTGGGTGTGGTGAAGGGTGTCTTCGGAGTGGCCGAGAATGCCTGTGTGTGGATTCCGCAGACGATGGTGGAGAAGGCCGTGTGCTTCATTTCCGAGAACCTGGTCATCCTGCTCGACAAGAAGCAGATTGTGAACAATATGCACGAGGCCTACAAACGCATCGAGTTCAACGACTATGGCTACGGCTCCTTCATCAGCGGACCGTCCAAGACGGCCGACATCGCCCAGGTGCTCGTCATGGGTGCCCAGGCCGCCCGCAGTGCCACCGTTCTCCTCATCTAAGCATCGCATTTTCTCTTCTATACCAAAGAATCGTGAATCAACCCTGATTCACGATTCTTTTTATTGTTAGGTTGCAAAAAAGGTAATGTCTACACTCCTACACTCCTACCTCCTACACTCCTAAAAATTCCATTCCCACCAGTCGTAACAGATGCCGCGGCCGCCGAAGCCTTCTTTCTGGAAGATGAGCGGGGCGTTCAGGTCGTGGCCGTCGCCGTCGCTCGATTTTCCGAAGTCGAAGTACCTCACTTTGCCCTCATATTCCTTCAGCAGATGGTCGAAGAGCAGGTCGAGGGCGCCGCGTTTCTTGCCCTCGGCCGAGGCGGAGATGTATTGGGTGTGGGCCACCAAAGTGGTGAGATAGAGAAGGGCGCCGCCCAAGGGGGTGGAGCCGTCGAAAACCATGTAGAGGCGTATCTTTTCAGGGAAACGGCTGTGCAGCAGCTCAAGTTCTGCTGCGGTGTGCACCGGGTGGGCTTGGTATTTTTGCTCCAGGTTGGTGTCCAGTATGTGCCAGAAGGCCCTCATGTCGGTGCTTTCCGTCACCGTGAGTCCCTCATGGAGCGCTTTGCGCAGACCGCTCCGGCGCGATTCCGTCAGGCGGGGACGACTGTCCATCAGAAGGGTCGACGACATGTGGCGCACACTCAGCCGCGCTCCGCACACATTCACGAGGGCGTAGAGGTCTTCTTCGGCGGGATAGCGGTGGTAGATGTGGGGAACGGCCTTGTATACCACTTTCTTGATTCCTTCGGCAAAGAGATACTTGTTCAGTTCGGTGAATATCTCGCAGGCCTTTGCCGTGGTCACCCCCTGGCTCATCACCAGCCCGCCGTAGGTCAGCCCCTGATGCGAGTGGAGCGTGTCGCCGCACCGGTTGGCGGGAAGCAGGGCCACCGTCTTGCCCCGCTCGCTGAAGAGCAGCGAGTGGTCGGCGAAGCGGTCGCTGTGGTAGTCCATATAGCGGCGGTCGAAGAGAAAGGTGCCGTTGCGCGACTGCGCCACCAGCTCGTTCCAGCACTCAGCTTCATCGGGGGTGTAGGGCCTTACTGCTATCATTTCCCTGCTCTTTTCTCTGCGGCAAAGGTGTCGTAGTCGCGCACATAGTCGTCCTCATCGAACAGCTCGGAGGCCAGCACCAAGCATACGGCACCCGACGAGAAGTCGTCGAGTGTGCGCCAGATGCCCGTGCCCACATAGAGCCCCTGGTAGGGATGGTTCAGGTGATAGGTGCGTTGCTCATGGCCGTTGTCGAGGGTCACGTCGAACGAGCCGCTCGCAGCGATGATCACTTCCTCGCAGTGGCGGTGGGCATGGCCGCCGCGGCTCTCGCCGCCAGGTATGTCGTAGGTCCAGTACACGCGCGCTATATCGAAGGGCACGTGTATGCCCTGCTCCGCCACGGTCAGGTTGCCGCGGGGGTCCACCACCTTGGGCAGGTGTATCATATAGGCTTTCTTCTCCCACATGGCGGTCCGGAGGTTAGCGGTTGGCGTACATCTGTTCGTAGTAGTGCTGGTAGTCGCCGCTCGTCACGTTGTCGAGCCAGTCTTGATGGTCCAGATACCAGCGCACCGTCTTCTCTATGCCTTCCTCAAATTGCAGACTGGGCTCCCAGCCCAGCTCGCGCTGCAGCTTCGACGAGTCGATGGCATAGCGCAGGTCATGGCCGGCACGGTCGGTCACAAAGGTTATCAGGTCCTGGTCCTCGCCCTCGCGGCGGCCCAGCAGGCGGTCTACGGTGTTGATGAGCACACGTATCAGGTCTATGTTCTTCCACTCGTTGAAACCGCCTATGTTGTAGGTCTCGGCATCCTTGCCCTCATGGAAGATGAGGTCGATGGCGCGGGCGTGGTCTTCCACATAGAGCCAGTCGCGCACGTTCTCGCCCTTGCCGTACACGGGCAGCGGCTTGCGGTGGCGTATGTTGTTGATGAAGAGGGGTATCAGCTTCTCCGGGAATTGGTAGGGACCGTAGTTGTTCGAGCAGTTGGTCACCACCACCGGCATGCCGTAGGTGTCGTGGTAGGCGCGCACGAAGTGGTCGCTGGCGGCCTTGGCGGCGGAGTAGGGAGAGTGGGGGTTGTATTTGGTGGTCTCCACGAAGAATTCCTCACCGTAGGCCAGGTGGTGCTCGGCCGATGAGGCGGTGGTGCTGAAGGGAGGCTTCACACCGTCGGGGTGGGTGAGCTCCAGGGCGCCGTACACCTCGTCGGTGGAGATGTGGTAGAAGCGCTTGCCCTCATACCGCTCGGGAAGCGACTCCCAGTAGAGCTTGGCGGCCTGCAGCAGCGACAGGGTGCCCATCACATTGGTCTTGGCAAAGGTGAAGGGGTCTTTGATGGAGCGGTCCACATGGCTCTCGGCGGCCAAGTGGATGATGCCGTCTACCTTCTTCTCCTGCATCAGGCGGTAGAAGGCGTCGAAGTCGCAAATGTCCATCTTCACAAACTCGTAGTTGGCCTTTCCCTCCACGTCTTTCAGGTTGGCCAGATTGCCCGCATAGGTCAGCTTGTCGAGGTTGATGATGTGATAGTCGGGATACTTGTTTACAAAAAGTCTTACTACATGGCTGCCGATGAATCCGGCACCTCCGGTGATGACGATTGTTCTCATATTTCCTTGGTTTTGTTTTTTCATAGTGTTCGTTTCGGGCGGCTTGTTCACCTTCCTAATGTAATAACTTCGCAATCACCGAATTTATTGCCTTCGATGGTCAATCTTATCAGTGTGCGCTCTTTTTGCCACCCCTGGATGCCCGCGGCGCCGGGGTTGATGTGCAGCAGACCGAGTTGCTGGTCGTACTGCACCTTCAGAATGTGCGAGTGGCCGCTGATGAAGAGCTGGGGCGGACGCGCCATGAGCTGCCGCACGATGCTGCGGTCGTAGCGGCCGGGGTAGCCGCCTATGTGTTTCATCAGCACGTCTACCTCCTCGCACTTGAACCGCAGCACCTCCGGAAACATGCGGCGCAGGTCGCCGCCGTCGCAGTTGCCGCACACGGCACGCAGGGGCCGGAAGGCGGCCAGGTGGTCGGCCAATTCGGTCGAGCAGATGTCGCCGGCGTGCCATATCTCGTCGCAAGGCTCAAAGTAGTGCAGGTAGCGGTCGTCCCAGTAGGAGTGGGTGTCGCTCAGTATGCCTATCCGTTTCATAGCCCGAAGCGTTCTCTAATGAACCGTGAGATGAGCCGCGCCGTGCCTTCTATGCCCAGCAGACTGCTGTTCACGCACAGGTCGTAGTTGGCGCCGTCGCCCCACTTCCGGCCGGTGTAGTAGTTGTAGTACGATGAGCGGGTGCTCTCCTTCGAGTGGATTATCTTCAGCGCCTCCTCGCGGTCGCAGCCGTGACGCTCCATCACGCGGGCTGCGCGTTCGTCCAGGTTGGCGGTGATGAAAACGCTCACCACCCGGTCCATCTCGCGCACCACATAGTCGGCGCAGCGGCCCACAAACACGCAGTTGCCCTCCTGGGCGGCCTTTAAGATGGCGTCGCTCTGAAACTGGAACAGGCTCTCCTGCGAGAAACGGCTGCTGTAGAAGTTGGTGTCGCTCACATGGGGCGTGTGCAGGTGGAAGAGCGACTTCATAAACCCTTTCTGCTCGTCGTTCTGTTCAAAGAATTTCTCGGAGAATCCGCTCTCCTTGGCGGCCAGGTTCAGTATCTCCTTGTCGTAGAGCCGGCATCCGAACTCATCGGCCAGCTGGCGGGCCACAAAGCGGCCTCCGCTGCCCAGCTGGCGCCCTATGCAGATGATGAGCTGGCCGCCGGCTGCGGCTTCCTGTCTATTCGGCTTGTTGTTGTCTTCCATTTTCTACCCTTTCTTTATGCTGCCTTTTGAAGTTTCTCATATAGCGTATCATGATTATCCATGTGGTCACGAAGGCCAGGGCGTCGCTGATGGGCAGCGCCCACCACACACCGTCCACCCCCATCAGGGGCGGCAGTATCACCAGCAGGGGCAGCAGGTATATCATCTGCCGCGAGAGCGAGAGGAAGATGCTTATCTTCGCCATGCCGATGCTCTGGAAGAAATTGGTGATGACGGCCTGCGAGCCTATCATCGGAAAAAGAATCATGTTGATGCGTATGCCGCGGGCGGCAATGTCGATGAGCTGCTCGTCGGTGGTGAAGAGGCGCGCGCAGGCCTTGGGCATCAGCTCGCCCACCAGCCAGCCCACGGTCATGATGCAGGTGGCGGCCACCATCGAGTAGTTCAGCACGCGCAGCATGCGGTCGTACTGCTCGGCACCGTAGTTGTAGCCGGCTATGGGCTGCATGCCCTGGTTGATGCCCATCACCACCATGAAGAAGATGAAACCGATGCGGTTGGCTATACCGTAGGCACCCACCGACAGGTCGCCGCCGTGGCGCACCAGGGCGGTGTTGATGAAGATGACCACGATGCAGGCGCACGCGTTCATCGACAGGGGCGAAACGCCGATGGCCAGAATGTTCTTGATGATGCCCAGGTCGAACTTGAAGATGCCGCGCTTATAGTGGAGCAGCTCCTTGGGATTGCTGAATATCCATATCTGCCAGCACATGGCGACGGTCTGCGAGAGCACGGTGGCCACTGCAGCACCGCGTATGCCCATGTCGAAGGTGTAGATGAAGAGGGGGTCGAGCAGGGTGTTCAGCACCACGGTGAAGATGGTGGCATACATGGCGTGGCGGGGTTTCGACGCGGCCCTGAGCAGGGCGTTCATGCCGAAGTAGAGGTGGGTGAACACGTTGCCCAGCAGAATAATCTGCATGTAGTCGCGGGCATAGGGTATGGTGTTGTCGGTGGCGCCGAAAAAGCGCAGGATGGGGTCGAGGAAAATCAGACACAAGGCTCCGAACAAGATGCCTGTGATGATTTTCAGCAATGTCGAGGTGCCGAGTATCTTGAGGGCCTTGCTGTAGTCTTTCTGTCCCAGCTTCACCGAGAGGTAGGTGCTGGCGCCCACACCGATGCAGGCTCCGATGGCACCGCTCAGGTTCATGAAGGGGAAGGTGATGGCCAGTCCGGAGATGGCCATCGGTCCCACACCCTGGCCGATGAAGATAGAGTCGACCATGTTGTAGAGTGAGGAGGCCACCATAGCCACAATGGCGGGTGAGGCGTATTGCCACAGCAGCTTGCCTACAGGCTCCGTGCCCAGTTGCAGTGTCGCTTTCTTATTGTCCATGTCAGTTTATTTACGCTGTGTATAGGGAGCCTCGCCTCTACCCGGTGGGGGTACAGGTGGTCTCCGTCTGCAAAATTACACTTTTTTGCGCAAATAAACTGTTTCTCTCTCGCCTTTTCTCCTATTTATGCCGTGCCGTCAGTGATTTCGGAAGTTCCATTTCGAGTTGTCGCTGTCGAAGTCGTATTCGGCCAGGGTGGGGTTGCTGTCGGAGATGGAGTAGAGCACATAGCGGGTGTTCAGACCTTCCATGCCGGGTATCGTCTTGGGCATGATGCGGTAGGTGCCGTCGGTGAGCTGCTCTATGCGCCACAGCTGTTCCGGGGCGCCCGTGAAGGCGGCCACGGTGCTCACCTCGCGGTCGGCGGTGGCGGCGAGGGCGCGGTCGGTGCCCTCGATGGTTATCTTGTAGTAGGGACCGCCCAAATAGCCGCCGCCCTCGGGCACGGCGCTGATGGTCCACCGCTGGTGCGGACGGAACATGTAGTCGCCGGTGCGCACTCCGATGTCGCCGGTCGGCCAGGTGCCGGCCACTTCCTCCAGGGTCTGGTTGGCGATGGGCACAACGGGCGTGGCGGGGTCTATGCGCCACCAGGCTTGCCGCTCCTGGGCCATACGCACGAAGTCGACGGCCAACTCAAGGGCGTAGCCGCGCCGTTCCGACTCTATCTCGTAGGTGCCTTCCTTGAAACGGTCGCCGGCCACGGGCCATCCGTTCTTCCACAGCAGGGGGCGCAGTCCCAGCACGCTCCGTCCGCCCTGGTCCAGGTCGGCCTCGTAGTGGCAGCTCATCACCTCCACACCCTTGTCGATGATGGTGCGTCCGAAGTGGCCCGGACCCACCAGGCGGTCGCCGGCGGCTATCACCATCTTGCCGCCGCCAGCCAGCATGTCGCGGCCCACGTTGTCCAGATAGGGACCGGTCACCCGGCGTGAGCGGCCCGCCACGATGTTGTAGGTGGAGTTCACACCGTCGCAGCAGGTGCCGTGGGTGCCCAGCAGGTAGTACCATCCGTCGCGGTAGATGAGGTCGGTGGCCTCGCAGTCGATGGCGATGTCGAGGGCTTCATTGCCTTCCACGCGCCGGCCGGTCTGCGGGTCAAGCTCTATCAGGCGTATGTTGCCGAAATAGGTGCCGTACGACACCCACAGACGGCCGTCGTTGGGGTCGAGCAGCAGACCGGGGTCTATGGCGTCGTTGTCTTCCTGACCGTCGCTCGAAGCCACCTCTATGGCCTCGGTGAAGTGGAAGTCGGGCGAGGCGGGGTCCAGGGTCTTGTTCCACATGGTCAGGATGCGGCCGTTGTGGCCGCCGCCCAGTCCGCCTCCGGTGGCGCCGTATATCACCAAGTAGCGGTCGCCTATCTTCAGTACGTCGGGAGCGGCTCCGCCGCCGGGCCGCTCGGCACCGTTTTTCCAGGTCCATCCGTCGGTGGAGATGAGTCCTCCGCCGCCTGTGCCGAAGGTGTAGTATTTGCCGTCGCACACGGCTATCGTCGAGGGGTCGTGTATGTAGGGCTGGCCGGTCTGTGCCCCGGCAGTCAGGGCGGTGAGCAGGGCGGCCGTGCAGGCCATGCTTGTCAGGGTAGTTCTTATCGGGTTCATGTTGTCGCGTTTTTGGAGTTTACAGTTTCTTGAAGCCTGTTTTACAAAATCTTGAAGCCTTTCACCGGTTGTCCTTGCTCATCGATGAATCGGAGGCAGAAGTCGCTCATGCCGGGGCCGTTGATGATGGCGCCGCGCAGCACATTGCGGCCTTTCTTCAGGGTGAGGCGGTGCGAGGTGCCGTCGTCACGCACCATGCGGCGGTCGCCGGAGAGGAGCAGCGCTTCCTCACCGTTCACCCACCACATGGAGGCTGAGTTGGAACCGGCGGCCAGGCGCACATTGGGTATCTCCTCCTCGCAGTCTATCACGGTCACGGCCCAGAAGAGCACACCGTAGATCTGCTTCTCCAGTCCGGAGGCGAAGCGGAACAGCTTCACGTTGAAGCGCTCGCTGTCCATGGCGTGCCAGGTGAGGGTCTGCTTGCCCACCTTCTCCTTCTGCCCGTTCTTGGGCACCTCGGTCATCTGTCCGGGGAAATACTCCCTGCTGAACTCCTGGCGCAGGTAGCTGTCGGTGAAAACGGTGTTGCTCCGGTTGGGCTTGTCGATGGGCTCCAGCAGCAGCCAGCGGCGTATGAAGCCGTCGGCATCGGGGGCCAGTGGGGTGGGGGTGGAGGTGCGGAAGTACTGGCTGGCATCGTCAAACTGCAGATAGTCTATCTGCACCGTGGCGCCCGCAGCGGTCACATACAGGTCCTTCACGCCCTGCGGCAGGTGCAGGATGGGACTCTTCACGTTGGTCCACTCTTTGGCGGACGGTACGGCCACCTTGGCAATCACCGCGCCTTTGGCACCGCCCTCTCTGATTACGACCTGCGCCTTGCCGGCCGATTTCACCCGCAGGGTGAGGGTGGGGCTGGTCACCTGCTCAAAACTTACCGTGTTGTAGCGCAGCCAGCCGCCTTTGGGCAGCGTGGCCTGCCAGCCCTTGAAGGTGTGCAGTGTGTCGAGATAGTCGATGGTGGCGCCGCGTCCTATGTCGCTGTAGCGGTCCAGCTGAATGGGCTCACGGGCGTCGCTCACACCGATGCCGCGCAGCGTGGGCTTCACCTCCTGTATGGTGCCGTCGGCGTTGAAGAAGATGGAGTCGGCGCGCACCGAGCGGCGCTTGTCCATCTTGGGCGAGTAGTCGTTGTGGTGGTAGAAGAGATACCA
This sequence comes from uncultured Prevotellaceae bacterium, assembly GCA_900318915.1. Taxonomy (GTDB): domain Bacteria; phylum Bacteroidota; class Bacteroidia; order Bacteroidales; family Bacteroidaceae; genus Prevotella. The sequence goes on from ONMI01000001.1 coordinate 46,027, forward strand.
CTGTCCGCGGTACTCGGTGATGGAGTGGTGGTTGGTCCAGCAGCCCGTGGCCGACTCGGCCATGATGATGCCCCTGAAGGTGAAGGGACCCAGCGGACGGTCGGAGGTGGCGTAGGCCAGCGTCTCGGTGCCGTTCTCCTTGCGCACCCAGGGGAAGGTGAGGTAGTAGATGCCGTTGCGCTTGAAGGCGAAGGGACCTTCCTTGAATCCATCGGGCAGTCCTTCCATCTGCTGCGGGGCGGTGTCGAGCTCCGTCATGTTGGCTTTCAGACGGGCACCGCGTATGCCCATGCCCGACCAGTAGATGTAGGCTTGGCCGTCGTCGTCGATGAGCACGCAGGGGTCTATGCCCATCACGCCCGGTATGGGCTGCGGAGCACAGAAGAAGGGGCCCTCGGGCCGCATGGCGGTGGCCACGCCGATGGCGAAACCGCGCTGCGCTCCCTTCGGGGCGGAGGGGAAGTAGAAGTAGTAGCGGCCGTCTTTCTCCACGCAGTCGGGGGCCCACATCGAGTAGGAGTCGGGCTCCACCCAGGGCACCTCGTTCTGGGTCACTATCACGCCGTGGTCCTGCCAGTCGGTCAGGTTCTCCGAGGAGTAGACGTGGTAGTCGGCCATGCAGAACCATTCTTTCAGACGGTCCACCGGACTGTGGATGTCGTGCGAGGGATAGATATACACTCTGTCGTTGAAGACGCGGGCAGTGGGGTCGGCTGAGAAATGGTCGCGCAGCAGCGGATTCTGTGCGCTAGCAGCCAGCCACCAGACTGTAAGGGCTAAAAAGAGGGCTCTTTTCATAGACATTGCTTATTGTTGTTGTCGCAAAGATATATATTATTAGGTGTTTTCCTGCTGTCTTTTGATACAGAAGGCATCTCGTTTGTTACATTTTTTCCTTGGCGAAACATAGGGTAAAGCAATTGATACCTTTCGTAAGGTGCGCGGGGCAAAAAATGGGGATTTTATTTTGCATGGCATTTTGGTTTTACTACCTTTGCATCAAAGATAGGTACAGCCCATTATGTTGGCGCACATCTTGGTTAAAAAAAGTAGCACCCGAAGCATGAAAGCATTCCGCCTCTTTACCAAGCAGGGGCAGACCGCCGCACTGGTGGCCTTCGGCATCGCTGTGTTCGCTTTCTGGTGCTGGGGCTTCCCCCACTTGCTCATGGCCCGTGAGCAGTCGCAGCTATTCCTGTGCGACGGTGCCTACTTCCTCGGCCGGTTGGCCGAAGCTGGTGGCCTGGCGCGCTATGTGGCCGAGGGCGTGGTGCAGTTCTTCTTCCATCCTGCCATAGGGGCGCTGCTCTATGCGCTCATCCTCGTTGCCATGCAGTGGCTTTTCCTTAGGGTTCTGCGCCGCTGTCTGCCCGCATGGACAGAGCGGCATCCGGCCGCAGCTTTTCTGTTGGCTTTCCTGCCTCCGCTCGGCTGCTGGGCCCTCGGGGTCCATCCCATGGCCTCTTTTACCTTCACCATCGCGGTACTGCTGGTGCTCCTGGTCATGGCCCTGCTGCCCAAGGCCAGAAAGAGCAGGATGGCGGTCGCCTTGCTGCTCACACCGGTGGTCTATTGGCTCACCGGACCGGCTGCAGTGCTTCTCGCCTTGCCCTGTCTGTGGATGGGGGCGCCGGCCGTGGTCTTGCTGCTGGCCGCTTGTGTCTACGGCAGCAGTTGGCTCTCGCCTTATCCCTTGCGGCGCCTCGCCGGGGGAATCGACTATTACAGAACGGTTAGACAGACGGGCTCTCTCGAGGATATGCGCTACGACCGGATGATACGCCTCCGTCAGTGGAGCGCCATCATCCGTGAGAGCAACAGAAAAATGCCGCAGTCGGAAGCGGCCCGGAATGTGGTGCGGGTGGCGCAGTTCTTCAAAGGGCAGATAAGTGAACAAGAGCTGCATCAGTGTCTGCTCCACTCGGAGCGCGTCATCAACAGCCAGGCGGCGGCCTTCATGATGAGCGAGGTGTATATGCAGTTGGGCATGCCGCAGATGGCGCAGCGGGCAGCCTTCGACGCCATGGAGTCGATACCCAACTACAACAAGAGCGCCCGCACGCTCTATTGCCTCGTGGAAACCAACCTGGTGACTGGTCATCCCGAGGTGGCAGGCAAATATCTCTCGCTGCTCGAGAAAACCACCTTCTACCGCGCCTGGGCCCGGAAAATGAGGCAGTATGTCCGCCAACCTGAACTGCTCAGGTCGCATCCTTATTATGGCAGGATGATGACGGTCTATGAACAGACCGACGACACTTTCTTCCTTTGAGAAGAAGGGGTTCCGGATATAAAAAAATCGTACATTTTTGGTACTTTTCTTACCATGTTACAAAATGGAAAATAGTTGTAACATAGAAAGAATAGCGGTTCGGATAAACACCGTATCTTTACCGACGGAATGAGGAAATTAATATTTTATCCTCACCGACGATGCAATTTCGTTCATTCAGTATTACAGATATATGGCTTCAGGCCTTCATTAGGTAAAGTTTGCATTTAGGTACGTTATTTCGGTATTATTTTAGTTAGTAATTAGGTATACATTTATTTTGGTATTTTTCAAAAAAGAGGCCTTGTCGTGATGACAAGGCTTTTTTGATGCACCTCAGCATAGAAAATGAACAAATTCATTTTGCTCTGCGCGCGGTTTTCATTATCTTTTCATTATCTTTGCACCCAATGATGAGAAGGCTCTACTTTACAGCACTCCTGCTGGCCCTTTGGTGCACCGCCGCATGGGCGCAAGACGATGAAAGCGCCGGGAAAGTGAAATTCCCCGGCGGTAAATGCTGGCTCTACCGCATCACGCTCTCCGACAAGAACGGCACGCCCTACCAGATAGACCATCCCGAGGCTTTCCTCTCACAGAAAGCCATCGACCGGCGTATACGGCAGGGACTGGCCATCGACTCCACCGACCTGCCGCTGCCGCCTGCCTATCTGGAGCAAATCAGCGCCACAGGGGCCGAGATAAAATGCTTGAGCAAGTGGAACCGCACCGTGCTTGTCAGGGTGAAGAACAACAAAATCCTCCATGCCGTGGAACGGCTCCCCTTCGTCGCCGGCACCATGAAACTGTGGACCTCGCCCGACTCCGTGAAACCGCCCGTGCGTTCCTTCTTCCACAAAGACTTCTCACCATGGGAAGAAGAAACCGACAATCCTTACGGACGGGCCGCCATGCAGATTAACCTCGTCAACGGCGCCTCACTCCATAAGTCGGGTTACCGGGGACGCGGACTCACCATCGCCGTGTTCGACGGCGGATTCATGAATGTGGACCGCATTCCCGCCATGCAGAAAATCAATATCCTCGGCACACGCGACTTCGTGGCCTTCCCCTCCAAAGATATCTTCCAGGAAATAGACCACGGCACCAAGGTGCTGAGCACCATGGCGGTCGATGAGCCGGGCATGTTCGTGGGAACCGCTCCCGAGGCGGCCTTCTACCTGTGCCGCACCGAAGATGCCAATACGGAGTCGAGAGCAGAGGAGGACTACTGGGCCGCCGCCGCTGAATTTGCCGACTCGGCCGGCGTCGACATCATCAACAGCTCGCTCGGCTACCACGACTTCAACGACCCCGCCACCAATTATACCTACGACGACCTCGACGGCAAGACGTCGCTCGTCTCACGCACGGCCTCGCGTCTGGCTGGCAAGGGCATGCTGCTGGTGAACAGCGCGGGCAACGACGGCATGGGCACCTGGAAACTCATCGGCGTGCCGGCCGATGCCGATGATATCCTCACCGTGGGGGCGGTGAACGGACAGAAGCAGAATGCAGCCTTCTCCTCGCTCGGACCCTCCTTCGACGGTAGGGTAAAACCCGATGTCATGGGACTGGGCAGTCCGGCGGCCGTGGTCACCGGACGGGGCACCATCATCAATGATATGGGCACCTCGTTCGCCTCGCCTGTCATGGCGGGCATGGTGGCCTGTCTTTGGCAGGCGCTCAGCGACAAGACGGCCCTGCAGATTATACAAATCGTCAGGAGGAGCGGAAACCGTTTCGACCGGCCGAACAACGTGTTCGGATATGGCATCCCCGATTTTGAAAAAGCCCTGCAGATGGGCCGAAAAGACTAACTTGCCTATGCTACACCTCATGAACGAACCCACCCTCCCGCAAAATGCACTCTCGCTCCTCGAACTCAACAGCATGGTGAGCGAGGTAATCGCCACCACACTCTACGACGAGTATTGGGTGGTGGCCGAACTGGCCGATGTGGCCGAAAGGGGCGGCCATTGCTATATGGACCTCATTCAGCGCGGCGATAATACCAACACCACCGTGGCAAGGGCTTCGGCGCGCTGTTGGCGCAACCGGTGGGCGGTGCTGAAACCGCACTTCCAGCGGGTGGCCGGACAACCCCTGGCCAGCGGCATGAAACTCATGCTCAAGGTGAGGGCCAACTTCCATGAGAATTTCGGATTCTCCTGGATTGTCAACGATATCGATCCTACCTTCACACTCGGCGACATGGCCCGCAAACGGGCCGAAATCGTCAGAATCCTCAAAGAGGAGGGCATCTTCGACGACAACCGGAACCTGCCCTTCCCGCTCTTCGCACAGCGCATAGCCGTCATCTCCAGTGCCACAGCGGCCGGCTATGGCGACTTCTGCCGGCAACTTGAGGACAACGACTATGGCTACCGCTTCCACACCGTGCTCTTCCCGGCTGTCATGCAGGGCGAGGCGGTAGAGAGCAGCGTCATCGAGGCACTGACCGAGGTGAACAACCGCATCGACGACTTCGACTGCGTGGTCATCACACGCGGAGGAGGCGCCACCACCGACCTCTCCGGATTCGACGCCCTCCAACTGGCACGCATCGTGGCGCAGTTCCAACTGCCGGTCATCACCGCTATCGGACACGACCGCGATGAAAGCGTGCTCGACCAGATAGCCAATGTCAGGGTCAAGACACCGACGGCCGCCGCCGCCTTCCTCATCGACCACCTGCACAAGGTCGACGAGCGCGTCGAGCAGGCGGGCACACGCATCGCCCAAATCGTGGAGCAGCGCATACAGGCGGAGAAAAACCGGCTCGCCCTCACCGCCACCCGGCTTACCGCCCTCTTCACCGTGGTCAAGACCCAGGGCGAGGCACGCCTTCAGACCCTCCTGCAGCGCATACAGCACACCGCCCGGCAGAACATGGAGAGCGCCCAATACCGCCTCGACTTGCTGCAGACCTCGCTGCTACCCTTGGTGCTACGCAAACTCTCTGACGAACGCCACCGACTGGACCTGCTCGAACAGCGCACCAAGGCGCTCGACCCGCAGCTCCTGCTCCAAAGGGGATACAGCATCACACTGCACAACGGAAAGGCGCTCACCGATACCGACGCCCTGCACGAGGGCGATGTGGTGGTGACCCGACTGGCCGGCGGCTCCTTCACCTCGACAGTGAAAACAAAATCTTAACCCTATAAAATTCCGATTTTTATGGACAATACATTAAAATACGAAGAGGCTGTGGCACAGCTGGAGGCTATCCTCAGAAAGATGGAAAACAACCAGCTCGATATCGACTCGCTCACAGAGCAGTTGAAGAAAGCACAGCAACTGGTGAAGCTCTGTAAGGAAAAACTCACCAAAACCGATGAGGAAATACAGAAAATTCTCAACAATCCGCAGCAATAAACCTTTTTTCTGCTCTGATTCATTGCCCGATAGCTTTTTTTTGCTACTTTTGCATGGTCATAGCACTTAATCATAAAAAACCAACAACACTATGAAAAATTTAGATTGGGCTAATCTGTCGTTCGGCTACATGCCTACCGACTACAACGTGCGTTGCTACTATCGCGACGGTAAATGGGGCGAGATTGAAGTCTGCTCCGATGAGTTCCTGAAAATTCACATGGCCGCTACCTGCCTGCACTACGGACAGGAGGCTTTCGAGGGCCTGAAGGCTTTCCGCTGCCCCGACGGAAAGGTGCGCGTGTTCCGCATGGAGGAAAATGCTGCTCGCCTGCAGTCTACCTGCCGCGGCATCCTCATGCCCGAAGTGCCCACCGAGCTGTTCGAGGAAATGGTCACCAAGGTAGTGCGCCTCAACCAAGAATATATCCCCACCTATGAGAGCGGCGCATCGCTCTATATCCGTCCGCTGCTCATCGGCACCAGCGCCCAAGTGGGTGTACACCCCGCCAAGGAGTATCTCTTCATGATATTCGTCACTCCCGTAGGTCCGTACTTCAAGGGTGGTTTCTCCTCCAATCCTTATGTCATCATCCGCGAGTATGACCGCTCGGCTCCCCTTGGCACCGGTAAGTACAAGGTGGGCGGCAACTATGCTGCTTCGCTCTTCGCCAACAACCTGGCTCACGAGAAGGGATATGCCTGCGAGTTCTATCTCGACGCAAAAGAGAAGAAATACATGGACGAGTGCGGCGCTGCCAACTTCTTCGGCATCAAGGACAATACTTATGTCACACCGAAGTCAAGCTCCATTCTCCCCTCCATCACCAACAAGAGCCTCATGCAGCTGGCTGAGGACTTCGGCATGAAGGTGGAGCGCAGACCCATTCCCGAAGAGGAACTCTCCACCTTTGAGGAGGCTGGCGCATGCGGCACGGCTGCCGTGATAAGCCCCATCTCCTATATCGACGACCTGGAGACCGGCAAACGCTATACCTTCGGACAGGACGGCAAACCGGGCCCCATCTCCAAGAAACTCTACGAAACGCTCCGCGGCATCCAGTACGGCACCATCGAGGACAAGCACGGCTGGACCAAGGTGGTGATAGGCTAAGCCTACACGCGCCCATGAGGGCGGCAATACGAAGGATAATCTATGGGAAGTTGGCGGTACCCTATACCGCCGACTTCCTTCTCTTCAATAAGATACGTGCAGTTTTTTTGTTTAAGGTAAAATCATTTCGCATTATGGACTCCAATTCAAATTACAAAAACAGAGCTCTCGCTTCCTTGAGGGGAAAGTGGGACAAGGCAGCCCTCGTGGCTTTTCTCTACTCCATTATCGCCAGTTTTACAAACTCACCAAGTTATTTGTTTTCTTTCGGTGCCAGTGGTGAAACTCATTGGGCTTCCTGGTGGAGCCTTCTTCTGTATCTTGCCATATTGCCGTTAGGATGGGGATTATGGGTCTACTATCTTTACTTCGTGCGGAATGAGTATCTGGGCATGGAACGCCTCTTCGACGGCTACAGGGCGTTCAAGCGCATCATGCTGACCAAATTGCTGGTTGCTGTCTATACCTTCCTCTGGGCCCTGCTCCTCATCATCCCAGGAATCATAAAGTTTTATTCCTATTCCATGACCGACTATATCCTGCGCGATGATCCTATGCTCGAGTACGATGCGGCTATCAGACGCAGCATGGAGATGATGGAAGGCCACAAAATGGACCTCTTCGGGCTTCACCTCAGTTTCATAGGGTGGTTCTTCCTGTCTCTTCTCACATGCGGCTTGGGCTTTATCCTGCTCATACCTTACTTCCTCACTGCCCAGGCTCATTTCTACGAAGACCTCAAGGCTGAATACGACCAACGCTCCACTATCTAGTAACGCGCATGGGAAAAGGTAAGTTGGAAAAGTTTGCCGACATGGCAACGTACCCCAATGTCATCGAGTGCCCGTTCTCGGTGGCGCAGCAGGGACCCTTCCCGATGAAGGGACACTGGCGCGACCAGTTCTTCCACAACGACCATCCTATCGTGCTCGAACTGGGTTGCGGCAAGGGGGAGTATACCGTGGGACTGGCCAAACTCTTTCCGGAGGTCAACTTCATCGGAGTCGACATCAAGGGGGCACGCATGTGGACGGGTGCCACACAGGCACTGCACGAACGGATGGACAATGTGGGCTTCCTGCGTACGCACATCGAGATTATCGACCATTTCTTCGCCCCCGACGAGGTGCAGGAGATATGGCTCACTTTCAGCGACCCGCAGATGAAGAACCCGCGCAAACGGCTCACCAGCACCTTCTTCATGGAGCGCTACCGCCGCTTTCTCACTGACGGCGGACTGGTGCACCTGAAAACCGACTCCAATTTCCTCTATACCTATACCTCGTATATGGTGGAGCGAAACCGGCTGCCCGTGCAGATGGACACCGCCGACCTCTACCATACTGACTTGCTCGACCCGCTCACCAAAACCATTCTTTCCATCCAGACCTATTATGAGCAGATGTGGATAGAGCGCGGACTCAATATCAAGTATCTGAGATTCCAACTGCCGCAGGAGGGTGTGCTCGAAGAACCCGACGTGGAAATCCCTATCGACGACTACCGCAGCTACAAGCGCCGCAGCCGCAGCGGGGTGGACAAAAGAAAATAATCGTTATGAATATAAACAAGACAAGGCTCCGGCATCTGCTCCAAAATATCCGCGAACTCCGAATCCTGCCCACCATCAGCCGGCGGTGCAAGGAACTGCCTGAGGGCACTTTCTTCTGCCCCTTCCAGGTGTTCGGTTTCGGCCATGTCATGATAGAGCATCATAAACGCAAGATTGTGCTGGTCAATATCGGCGGCGTAAAGATGCCTTTCTATCTCTCCACCGGCAAGGGCAAACGCACCGTCGCTCCCACCGCCGGACGCTGGTTCCCCTTCTGGGGACTGGATCCCGACGGGTGGTTCAATAAGGGCAGCAACCAGGCTATTCTGGATTATTATGGGTCGGAGGTCCTCAGGCAGGTGGCCGAGGCGCTCGACCGCAAATGGGGCGACATCAGGGGAAAGAAGATAGGGGTCCTCGTGGGTGATTGGAGAAATGATCCCGAACAGTGGACCTCGGTGCGCGAGCAGATTAATGTGGATGTGAAAGGTCCCCTCCTCAAGGCTGGCGACAACTATATCGACTATTCCGAGTTTAAGCTGAGCACCCCCGAGGCCTTCTACGACAGGGTGAGGCGTGTCTTGGACCGTATCAACAAGGGCTTGTCTTCTGCTGGATGAAGACAAGCCCTTGTTCTTTCCCTCTCTCTTTAATCTTCTAATTGGGGATTTATTTCAGCCGCTTTTCTATCCATTCGGCCTGCCGGAGGTTGGTGGCGTCGCTGGTCCAGTGCTCGTTGATGGGGGTTATCAGGCTCTCTTTCTCACACTGCAGCGTGTTCCACACGGCATAGCTCGTGGTGGGCGGACAGGTGTTGTCGTTGAATCCCCAGGTGAGATAGGTGGGACACTTCACGTAGCGGGCAAAGTTCACCACGTCGTAGTAGGCCATGGTGCGCACATTGGCGTCGGTATAGAGTCCTTCCTTGAAGTGCGGATAGCCGCTTGTCAGTCCGGCTTTTCCTGCAGCCATGTCGCTCAGGGCGGGATGGTTGGCCACGCAGAGTGTCACACGGCTGTCGAGCGCTGCGGTGATGAGTGAGAGGGCGCCGCCCTGGCTGCCTCCCATCACGGCCACGTTCTTGCCGTCCCATTCGGGCAGCGAGGTGAGCAGGTCGATGCACTTGAGCAGTCCCTGATACACATGGCGCATGTAGTAGCGGTCGGGCGAGTCGAGCCCCATCTCCAGATACTCGCTGAAGGCGGAGCGTATGTCCTCGAAGTCGCGTTCGTCCATCGTGGGGCGCATGCCGTGTATCTCGGTCACGAAGCGTATCATGCCTTTCTGCTGGTAGTAGGGCCGCGAGGTCACTTCCTTGATGGTCTTCACACCGGCTCCGGGCGGGGTGAACACCACGGGGCAACTTTTCTCGCGGGCGTTTTTCGGATAGAGCAGATAGCCGTAGAGCACATGGCGCTTGTCCACCTTCAGGCGCACCAGGTACACATCGGTCACCTCGTCGCTCATCTCTTTCATGTAGTCTTTCGTGTAGCTCAGCGGCTGGCCCTGCACCTCGGCGGCGGCCTTCTGCCAGAAGGTCATGAAGTCGGCGGGTTCCTGGGTGTAGGGCTTTATCTTCTCGGGCGAGAAGCCCACCTTCACATGGTGGCGGTACACGGTGCCGCCCAGATTCAGCTCCAGGCGCAGGTCGCGGAATCCGGGCCTCGTGCTGGTGCCCATGTCTATCACGGCGTGGCCTTTCTTCAGTTCTACCTTGCCGCTCTTGTCAGAGGGCAGCAGGTCGTAGCCTATGCTGTAGGTCACGGTGCCGTCTTGCGGCATGCCGTAGAGCAGGAACTGCACGTCTATCTTGGCCTTCTCGCCGGTCTTGTACACCCAGTCGGCATGGTCGGGAACGGTCACCCATAGGTAGTCGCTGCGGTAGGGGTAGTTCTGTGCCGCCAGGGGCAGCAGGAGGCCCGTGAGCAGCAGGAGGGTAAGTAGTTGTTTTCGCATATTCTTGGTTTGTTTGGTAGGGTTTGTTCTTTCGTCTCGGTTCGCTTGCCTCAGAAGGGCTTGCGGTAGGTGCAGCCCTCGCGCCAGCGGCTGCAGCCGTAGGCCGTGCGACCCTTGATGATGGTGCCTTGTCCGCACACGGGGCAGGGCTGGCCCACCAGGGGGTCGGCAGCCGGTGCCTGCGCTGCCGCAGGAGCCGTGGCCTGGGGTGTGCCAGCCGCTTGCTGGGCAGCAGCAGTTTTTGGAGTGGCGACTGCCTTCTGGGTCTTGGCGGCGGGTGCTTTGGGGCGGGTGGCCTTTTTCTTCTTGGCCATGTCTTCCTCGCTCACCACGGTGATGCGGCGCGGGGTGCGGTCGTTGAGCACCTGCCACACGATTTGGGTAATCTGCTGCTTCAGTTCGCTGACAAATTGCGCCGGGTCGAACTTGCCGTGCTCTATGTCGCGCAGCTTCTTCTCCCAGATGCCGGTCAGCTCGCAGCTCTTCAGCAGTTCCTCGCGTATGGTGTCTATCAGCTCTATGCCGGTGGCGGTGGCAAGCAGGTTCTTGCGCTGCCGCATGATGTAGTGGCGCTTGAAGAGTGTCTCAATGATGCCGGCTCTCGACGACGGACGCCCTATGCCGTTCTCCTTCAGGGCAGAGCGCAGTTCCTCGTCGTCCACAAATTTGCCGGCCGTCTCCATGGCGCGCAGCAGGGTGGCCTCGGTGTAGTATTTGGGCGGGGTGGTCCATTTCTCGGTCAGCGTGGGCTGGTGCGGGCCGCTCTCGCCTTTCACGAAGTCGGGCAGTATCTTCTCCTCGTCGTCTTTCTTCTCCTCATCGTCGGCCTGCCGCACCTCCTTGGCATAGAGCACGCGCCATCCCAGACTCTGTATCTGCTTGCCGGTGGCCTTGAATTCTATCTCGTCTACCTTGCCGTTCACCGTGGTGGTGGTGAAGAGGCAGTCGGGGTAGAAGGCGGCTATGAAGCGGCGGGTCACCAGGTCGTACACATGGCGCTCCATGTCGGTGAGTCCGGTGGGGGCCACGCCGGTGGGGATGATGGCGTGGTGGTCGGTCACCTTCGAGGTGTCGAACACTTTCTTGCTCTTCTTGAGCGGGGCCGAGAGCAGGGGCATGGTGGCGCCCTCGTAGCCTTTCAGTCCGCGCAGTATGCCGGGGCATTTGGGGTAGATGTCGTCGCTCAGGTACTGGGTGTCCACACGGGGATAGGTGGTGAACTTGCGCTCGTATAGGGTCTGGGCGATGCCTAAGGTCATGTCGGCGCTCATGCCGAACTTCTTGTTGCAGTCCACCTGCAGCGAGGTGAGGTCGTAAAGGTAGGGTGGGGCCTCGGTGCCTTTCTTCTTCTGCACGCCGGTCACGGTGAAGGGCTTGTCCTGTATCAGAGCAAAACTTTGCTCGCCCTCTTCCTTGCTGGTGAACTTGCCCTTCGTGGCGGTGAAGAGGGTGTCGCGGTAGAGGGTGGAGAGCACCCAGTAGGGCTCGGGCACGAACTGGTCTATCTCCCGCTGCCGCTTCACGATGAGGGCCAGGGTGGGGGTCTGCACGCGCCCTATGGAGAGCACCTGGCTGTTCTGACCGTACTTCAGGGTGTAGAGCCGGGTGGCGTTCATGCCCAGTATCCAGTCGCCGATGGCGCGGCACAGACCGGCCAAGTACAACCGTTCGTAGGCACTCTGGTCTTTCAGTTGACTGAATCCTTCGCGTATGGCCTCGTCGGTCATCGACGATATCCACAGCCGCTTCACGGGGCAGGTGGCCTTGGCTTTCTGCATCACCCACCGCTGTATGAGCTCACCCTCCTGGCCGGCATCACCGCAGTTGATGATGCCGTCGGCCTTCTGCATCAGTTGCTCGATGACGGCAAACTGGCGTTTGATGCCTTCGTCCTCGATGAGCTTGATGCCGAAGCGGGCGGGCAGCATGGGCAGGGTACGCAGGTCCCACCGTTTCCACGCGTCGGTGTAGTCGTTGGGCTCTTTCAGCGTGCACAGGTGTCCGAAGGTCCAGGTCACCTGGTAGCCGTTGCCTTCCATGTAGCCGTTGTGCGATGCCGTGGCGCCTATGATGCGTGCTATGTCCTTGGCCACGCTGGGTTTCTCTGCTATGCAAACTATCATGTCGTCTCGTAGCAGTTCAATAGCCCAGGTTCTGGTCGGTCAGTATCACGATGTGTCGGCCGGCGGGGAAGGAGTTGCGGGTGAAGTGGATATAGTTGCAGATGCTCTGGGGCGAGTTGCAGTTGTGGCAGGTGCCGTCGGCCTGGCAGGGGGTCTTGATGTCGAAGCGGGCGGCGTTGATGGGCGAGGCGGTGCTGCGGGCGCGCTGCAGGGCGGCGGTCACGTCTTGCGCCACCTTGTTCAGTCCTATCACGAAGATTACCTTTTTGGGGCCCCAGGTGATGGCGGCCACCCGGTTGCCCGTGCCGTCGATGTTCACGATGACGCCGTCCTCGCTCAGGGCGTTGGCGCTCGAGAGGTAGAAGTCGGCGGTGAAGGCTTTACGGTAGATGTCGAGTTTCTCCTCGGCGGTCTGTGCCTCGTCGCGGTCCCACACCTCATAGCCGGCGTCTTTCAGCATCTGGGGTATGCCCAGGCTGCGCACGGTGGTGGTGCCGCCCCAGGTCACGCTGCTGCCTTCGGGCATCAGTTCACGTATCTGTGCGTGTATCTCTTCGGTGGTGCGGCAGTAGTAGGCCTCGAAGTGCCGCCGTTGCAGTTGGCGTATCAGTTTCTGGGCGAGCCGCTCGTTTCGGGTGTCAATTGGGTTGCTCATATCGTTGATTTTTTATAGTTTTATCTTGGTTTGTGCATGGCTGGTCTTGATGAGGTAGACACCTCCCTGGGGCAGGGAGAGGTGCAGGCGGCCGTGCTGCGGTGCGTAGGTGCCCAGGAGCATGCCCTGCAGGTTGTACACCCTCACGGGTTCGTCGGCGGTCAGTCCGCTCAAGGTAAGTCCGTCGGCATCCTTGCGCCACTGCCATCTTGTGTCGGCGGTCTCCTCTATGCCGTCGTGGTCGGCCAGGGTGGCGCGCACGATGAGGCGGGTGCAGACGGGCATGTCAAGGGTGAGGGTGGGGCCGTCGTAGTCCTGCTCCTGACTGCCCTGACTGCTGATGGTGATAACCTTCCAGCCCGTCACCTGTTTGCCGTCGGCGGGAGTGCCGCTCAGGGTGAGGCTTCGTCCTTGGAAGAACTTGCCGTCGAAGATGCCCTTGCTCAGCCTCACGCCGTTGATGCTGATGTCCACGCCCTGCAGCTCCTCCTCGTCCATGTTTTTGTTCACCTCCATGGCTATGGGACTGCCCAGCTCGTAGTAGTTGGCCAGGTGGTTGTAGAAGTAGTTGCAGCGGTCGCGCAGGAAGTTGCGTGCGCTGGTCAGCTCATCGTTGTAGTTGGGCCACCACCGGTTGATGAGTTCGCGGTGGTAGGGATACTCGGTCTTTATCATCTCATACATGGGGTCCCACACCTCGCGGGTGCCGCTCTGGTTCATGAAGTCGCCCATATAGATGGCTGCGCGGTCTATGAACTCGCGCTTGAAGTCGTCCACCTCCATCATGCGGCGGAACAGCCGGGTGTGCTCGGAGTGGTTGGCCCAGTTGTGGCTGCTGTCGTAGTTGGGGTCGTATATCCAGGCTATCGTGTTGTAGCTGGCCTGGGTGCCGTAGAGTCCCAGTCCGAAGTCGGTGTCCTTGGCTATGAAGCGCCACACGCCGCCCTCGGTGCGGGGGCGCCACATCACGATGTTGTTGCCGGGGAAGTCCTGGTTGTTGTAGAAGAGGTTCATCACCATCAGATTGAGGAACTCGCGCCAGTCTATCCACTGCTCATACTCCTCGAGGGTGTGTCCGTGTTCGCCGTAGAAGGCGGCGAAGGCGTTCCAGTGGTCCATGTCGCCCTCCTTCAGCTGGTTCCAGTTCTCTATCATGTCGATGTCTTCCAGCCCGTCGTAGTGGGTGTAGATGTTGTCCTCGTTGCTGCGCTCGCGTATGTTGAGCATGCCTTTGTACACGCCATTTATGTAGATTACCACGGGCCGCCATGCCTGCCAGTCGAGGTCGGTGTGGCGGGCCATGGTGCGCTGAATCACGGCATCGCGCATGTAGAGATAGTCGAAGTCGTTGCCGGCGTTGCGAAGGATGATTGATTTGAAGTCGGTCACACCGGGCCGCTGGTCGGGGAAGAACTCATAGTCCAGCCGCTTGGTGCCGAACCGCTTGTTGGCATACACCACCAGGCTCTTGAGCTGTGCGCCGCGCGAGGCGCCGCCCTGCACGCGGGTCTCGCAGAGTTGGTTAAGAAGACTGCTGGTGTTCTCTCCCTCGAAATACTCGAAGTTGATGGGCCTGCGCCAGTCGTATTCGTAGTTTTTCTTGTTCGAGCTGTAGGTGCCGTTCACATAGATGCCCTGCTTGTTGTGGTAGAAGTGCTTGTCGTCGGTCACAATCGACACCACGGGCAGGGTGAGCTGGTGTCCTAAGTAGAGGTAGGAGTGGGTGGTGGAGCGGGGCGAAAGGAAACCCTCGCAGAACAGCTTGGCACGCACGGTGCGGGTGTTGTAGATGGTGATGGGACCTGTATATTCGGGACTGCTCTCGGTGGGCTCGCTGCCGTTGATGGTGTAGCGTATCACGGTACCCTCAGGGCTGCCCTCGGGCAGCGAGAGCGTCAGACTGATGCTTTCGTGTCCGGTGGTCACACGGCCGGGTTCGCTGAACACGGGGTCGCCCAGCAGAGTGCTGCTCACCGAGCCGCAGTTGGCCTTGCCGGGGGTGGGGGTGGTCATATAGCCCCATTCCTCGGCGCCGTTGGTCTTGCGGCCGTAGGCTATGTTGGGTGCGGGTTGTTTCTTCTTCGGGGTGGCCTTGTCGGTCTGCTGTCCGTTGTGGAACAGGTACACGGCGCCGTCCTTGCCTGAGTCGATGCGGAAGTCGGTGTGCCAGCGGTCAGCCACCTTGTCGCAGTACACCAAGGCATATTGTCCCGGTCCCAGCATGCGGTCGGGCAGGGGCCAGGCCTTGGCGGCGTCGGGACTGTCGCCAAGGGCATATTCGCTCACCTGTATGGGGGCGGTGCTGTTGTTGAACAGCTCCACCCACGAGTCGGGATAGTCATTGATGTCATCGAGCAGACAGTCGATGTTCGACTGCATGATTTCATTGATGACCAGTTGCGAGATGTCGGGGTTTATCTCTCCGGGGCCTTCCTCCGACTCCTCGTAGGGATGTGTCACCAGGTACACCCGGGTCACGGTGATGGTGGCGGGATTGGAGGTCTGCAGGGCTATCTGGTCCACGCTGCTCATGTCGTGGCCGTCGAAGAGGCACTCCAGGCGGGTGATGCCTCTCTCGCCCCAACCGCTGGCGCTGCCCACCAGTATCTGCGTGTTCACCGTGGTGGCCTCGGCATATTCGAACACCACCTTCTCATACTCACTCCAGTCGGCCCCATGCCCGTCCTGCTGCAGCCAGGCGGCCATGCCGCCCCAGGTTTGCGCGTGGAAGGTCACCGAGCCGTCGTCGTTGTTCACGAGCCACTCGTTGCCTCCCCAGCAGTAGGTGAAGAGCGACAGTATATCCGTCGTGTCGGCTTTCAGCACATGCGGCGCTTGGGGTGCCTCCCATTCGCCGGCCTTGTTCATGGCGTTGCTGCAGAGGGTGCCGGTCAGCATCATACCTGCAACCATCAGTAAAAAGAGTCTTTTCTTATGCATGGTAAGTGGTTATTCAGAAAATCATCATGCAAATGTACCTCTTTTTTCCCAAACTCCGATGCCTATGCCCCATTTTATTAAAAAAGGAGTGCAAACCCCTTTGGTCAGCACTCCTTCCTCTCATCATAGCCGCCCCTTATCAAGGGGCTCCAAATTTTTTCCTCCTTTTTGAGAATGCCTTGGCTTTTTTCATTACTTCCAGCTTACGAGAGACTGTTTCCTCACGTTTTTTATTTCTTTTTATTCTTTTTATAAAGCAAAGCGGTTTTTTATCATCTTCTTGTTCAGCTACATTCCCGATAATTACCCTCATGCGCCTGCGCACATGATAATTTCTGCGCATTACGGCAATTTCTTTCAATGTCATTCTGATCAATTATGAGTATTATGGGTATTTCTTTCAGATTCTTCACTGGAGGTGCAATATTTCTGTTTCGTTCAGCAAGATTTGGAATAAAAAATGATCATCGGGAACCGTCCCCGATGATCAAATATTTCTGCGCATTACGGCAATTTCTTTCAATGTCATTCTGATCAATTATGAGTATTATGGTTATTTCTTTCAGATTCTGCACCGTAGGTGCAATATTTCTGTTTCGTTCAGCAAGATTTGGAATAAAAAAATGATCATCGAGAACCGTCCCCGATGATCATTTTTCATTTTTAATCTTTAATCTTTTCAAAGTGCGGTATCGGTTTCAGCTTGAACAGATTCTTCCTGTGCTTGTCGTCGATGAGCGCTTTTACCCTCGGGTCCTCGCACTCGCCCGTCAGGATGTAGCGGTCCAGGGCGGCGTAGGTGAATCCCAGATTGTCCTCATCTGTCTTTCCGCACAGACCGTCGGAGGGCGTCTTCTCCACCAGGTCGATGGGCAGCCCCAGTTCCTTGCCCACGGCTATCACCTCGCACACGCACAGTCCGCCCAGCGGCGAGAAGTCGCCGGCTGCGTCGCCATAACGTGTGGAGTAGCCCACCCAGTCTTCCGACAGGTTGCAGGTGTTGGCCACGCGTCCGTTCATCGACTGTGACACGGCATAGAGGGTGGTCATGCGAAGGCGCGGCGGCATGTTGATGGTAGTTTGGCTGCTCACCTCGGCGCCCAGGGTGGCCAGTTGCTCGCTCACCGCCTTGGTCAGTGCGGCGCTCGTCTCACCTATGTTCACGCAGCAGTGGCGGATGCCCAGATGGTTGATGAGCCGCATACTGTCGTCGATGTCGGGCTGCACGCCGTTGGGCATGGTCACGCCAATCACACGGTCCTTGCCCAGTGCCTCCACGCAGAGGCCGGCCACCACACTGCTGTCTTTACCGCCCGAGATGCCGATTACGGCGTTGCAGCCGGGACCGTTCTCCTCGAACCACTGTCTTATCCACTCCACTACTTGGTCTTTCACTTTCTTTGCGTCAAATGTTTCCATGTCTTTTGTGTTTTTATGTCTTTTTATGTTTATATGTCTTTTTAATACCCTTTAATTTCCTTTTCAAAACCACAAATGTCCTTTTAACTTCCCTTTAACTTCCTTTTAACTCCCTTTTAACTTCCTTTTAACTCCCCTTTAACTTCCCTTTAACTTCCCTTCTCTTTAACTTCCCTTCTCTTTAACTTCCCTTAAAAAAGATGAGTTTCGTTTCCGATCGGTACTCCTCGCCGGGCCGCAGCACCGTCGAGGGCCACTCCGGATGATGCGGACTGTCGGCCAGGTGCATCGTTTCTAAGCAGATGGCCGAGCGGCGTGGATAGGCCACGCCCTGCTTGCCGCGTTGCGCCCCTTTCAGTCCGTTGGCGGTGTAGATATGCACCACGGGCTCGGTGGTGTACAGGCGCATGCGGCGTCCGCTCGTGGGGTCGTACACCTCGGCGGCACAGCCGCCCCTGCGCGCTTTCTTGCCCAGGACGAACGAGTGGTCGTAGCCCCGCGTCACGTTCAGCTGGTCGTCGTCGCGGTCTATGTCCTGCCCTATGCGCTTGGGCTTGACGAAGCAGAAGGGGTCGCTCTGTCGGGTCGTCTTCCTGAACTTGCCGTCCAGGTTCTTGTTGGCGTCGAAGGTGGCTATCTGCTTGCTGTCCACCCACAGCAGTTCGTCGGTTATCGCCCGGTCGTGCTGTCCGCTCAGGTTGAAGAAACTGTGGTTGGACAGGTTCACCACCGTGGGCTTGTCGGTGGTGGCGCGGTACTCCATCGACAGACTGTTGTCGGCGCCTAACGTGTAGGTCAGGTCCACGGTCAGCGTGCCCGGAAAGCCGTTCTCGCCGTCGGCCGACACATAGCGCAGGGTGAGCGAGCTGTCGGTCTGTGCCACACAGGTCCACACCTGGTCGGCGAAGCCCGGATAACCGCCGTGCGAGATATTGCCGCCCCCCGTCTGCTGCAGGTCATAGTCCCTGCCGTCGAGGGTGATCTTCGCCCCCTTGATGCGGCCTATGTAGCGGCCCACGGTGGCGCCGAAGTTCTGCCGGTAGTGGTGGTAGTCGGCCACATTGTCGAATCCCAGCACCACATCCTCCAACCGGCCGTTGCGGTCGGGCACCATCAGCGACACCAGGCGTGCGCCATAGTTGGTCACACAGGCCTCCAGTCCGCCGGCGTTGCGCAGTGTGTAGAGCGCGGTGGCCTTTCCGGTCACCCGTCCCTCGAAGGCTTCCGGCCGCAGACCCGAACGCGTGGTGCGGTCCGGGCGGAGCGACTGTATCAGCACCGCCATGTTGCGCAGGAACGCCTGTGTGCTGATGCCCTTTACACTCTCGTCGGTATAGGGCGAGGTGTCATACTCGTCGCCCACCATCGTGCTGATGAACTCCCGGCTGTCGCTCTCCGCCGCCATCGTTTTGGGGATGGCCTTGTAGGGGTGCGACACCTGTCGCAGCGGTGTGAGCCAGTAGCCCTCGTCGTTCAGACTGGCCACTATCTGGTCCACACCCGGCGGCTGCGGTCCGCGGCCCGTGAAACTGCCACGGTCGAAGTGGTAGGTGGGGTAGTGGGTGGGTGCATTGTCGAAAAA
The DNA here is from genome assembly GCA_900318915.1 of uncultured Prevotellaceae bacterium. GTDB lineage: Bacteria > Bacteroidota > Bacteroidia > Bacteroidales > Bacteroidaceae > Prevotella. The sequence goes on from ONMI01000001.1 coordinate 65,021, forward strand.
CTGGTTGCGCAGCAGGTCCTTCTGGTTCAGTTGCCGTATGTCCTTCAGCCGCTGGCGCATGGCGGCGGGGTTGCACACCATAAAAGAACTGTAGTGGGCGATGGTGCCGTGCGGATTCTCGTCGGTGTAGTAAGTGCCGTTCTGCACATTGCCGCCTTTGCGGTGCACATAGAGCGGACGGCCCGTCTCCGGCACGATGAAGCGCGGCAGCAGAATTTCGCCCTCCTGGAGCGGCGTGCGGCGCACCTCCTTGGCCAGTGAGGCTGGCAGCTCAAGACTCTCTAAAAACTGGATGGCCTCGGGCAACCGCTGCAGGTAGCTGGTGTCGCCCGTCATCTCATAGTAGCGCAGCATCTGGTGAAACATTGACACCGTGGTGCCTGTGTTGATGCTGCGCGGCTCATACGAGCGGGCGTGGGCCGGCTGCAGGTCATCGGGGGTGTACTGGTCGGCCCATCCCGCCAGGGGCAGCGGCTGCTGCAGGTCGCGCAGCAGGTGCATGGCCCTGAGCACAGGCTCCTTCACCCGCTCCAGACCCAGCATGCCGTAGCAGTTGGCCAGGAAGCGTATGTTCTCCGGCGTCACATTGTCGTTCAGTGTCACAAAGGGCGTGTAGTCGGCCTTTCCCTTGAAGGGATGGTCGGTCTTCAGCGGGTAGCGCTGCGGCCATCCGCCGTTGTCGTACTGGCTCTCGAGCATGAAGTCCACCACACGCATCACGGCGTCGAGCACCTGCCGGTCGTCCTTCCGCTCCATGTAGAAGCGAAGCAGAAACTGGGCGCAGTTGGCCGTGGCCTCGTCGTCGAAGGTGGCGTTGCCGTAGTAATGCTGAAACTCCTCCAAGCGCCATGCCTGCCGGCCGATGGTGGCATACCACTGCCGCGTCTGCTCCTCCGTGCCGAAGTCGATGAGGTAGTTCCATCCGCCGCAGGGCAACTGTCCCGCCATGATGCAGCGCGCTATGCGTCCGGCGCACTCGTAGTAGTACTCGTCGCCCGTGGCGTGGTAGGCGTCTATCATCAGCTCGCCCATCTCCGGTGTGCTCGGGCTCTGCAGCCACACCATGGTGGGCGACGCCTCCAACTCGCCCCACCGCCGCGAGTAGTCGGGCAGGTAGCTCCACACGAAACCGTCGCGGTAGGCCGCCCGGTCCATCATATAGTGTGTGGCGCGCAGCATCGTCTGCCGCACCTCGCCATCGTCTGCCGCCCGCAGGTCCGTCGTCAGCCCCACCAGCAGAGCGGTAAGGAGCACCCTCAGCCTCATAACTCGGTGTATTTGAAGTTTTCAAACTTGGCAAAGCCCTGACCCTCGCAGAACACGCCCGGCAGCACGCTTTGGAAGTCGTAGAGTGTGTTGTGGTTGAATCCCGACACCTCCTGGCCCCACGTCTCGCGGTTCCAGGTCTTGCCGTCGGTGCTCCACCAGGCCGTCACCACATGGTTGTCGTTGCGCAGGCGCAGCCACTGCTTCGTGCCCGCACTCTTGCCCACGCCGTTGGCATGGTCGCGGCGGTAGCGGTAGCGGCGGTCCTTGTCGAATCCCGTTCCCACGTTGTACTGCGCGTTGTAGTAGAGGCAGAGGCCCGCTTTCGCATCGCCATAGACCGTCACCTCCGCCTCAATCTCGTAACTATGGCAGCCCGCCACGAACATCAGCGGAGCCGAGGCGCCCAGACTGTTGCCGCGCCCCTCGAGTGTGAGCGCATGGTCCTTTATGTGCACCCGCTCCGGAATCCAACGCTTGTAGAAGCGCCAGTCCAGTCCGATGCGGAACTCATTCAGCCTTGCGTGGCGGTCGGTCAGCAGCTGCGTCTTCAGCGGCAGCGGCATCGCCTTTGAGGCGTCGCCCCCGTCCGCCTTGATCCATCCGTCGGCGGTGAAGTGAACCGGCTCCATCAGTGTCTGGCGGCCCAGACCGGTGAAGTCCTTCTCATAACTGTGGTACACGCAGAACCACCGTCCGTCGGGCGTGTCGATGAGCGATCCGTGACCCTTCGACCACCATCGCTCCGTGGCGCTGTAGGTATGGATGAGCGGGTTGGTGGGCATGTTCTCCCACGGTCCGTCGATGCTCTTGGAGCGCGCCACCACCACCATGTGGCTGGTGGGAGGACCCGCTGTGCCGCCCTCCGCGCTGATGTAGTAGAACCAGTCGCCTATATGGTAGAGTTTCGGTCCCTCCAGGCAGAAACCTTCTGTGAGCCACTCCTCCGGATACTGCCATCCGTCGTAGAAATGAATCTTCGAGTCTTTCACCACCGACAGTCCGTCGTCGGCCAGCGTCCATCGGTTGCCTCCGCTCATCACGAGGTAGCACTTGCCGTCGCCGCCCTCCACGAAGCACGGGTCGATGTCGCCTATGTTCAGGTCCACAGGGTCGCTCCACGGTCCGTAGGGCGAGTCGGCGGTCACCACGCAGTTGGTGCGCCGTGTTCCGTGCACGGTGAAGTAGATATAATATTTTCCGCGGTATTTCTTGATGTCCGGTGCCCAGATAGAGCCTAAGTATGTCTTCAGCGCATAGCCGATGGGCTCCCAGTGCACCAGGTCGCGCGAATGCCACACCACGAGTCCCGGCACATAGTCGAATGCCGAGTGCGTCATGTAGTAGTCCTCCCCGTCCCGCAGTATCGTCGGGTCGGGGTAGTCGCCGCCCAAGATGGGATTGGTGAAGGTCGTGGCGGGTTTTTGCGCTGTTTTTGTAGCTTTCTTCACCGACTTCGGTATGCCAGCGGTAGCGCTTGTTTGCGCTTTTCCCACATTCAGTGCTACAGCGTCAGTGTCCAGCACCGTTGAATTCAGTTTCTTTGCCAATGCCGGAGTCAACATCGCTACAGCTATGAACAAAGTTGTCGTCAGTAGTTTTAAGTTCTTCATAAGTAGTTGTCTTTCAATATCTTTTGTTTAGGTTTAGATTCATTTTGGCAGCCGCACGATGCGCACGTCTCCTTATAAATTTATAACGGATAGTCGTGATTAATATTGCATGTGTAAAGATATATTATACAGAGGAGATACTCAGAAAACACTCCTCATTTCCTCGACATTTAATCCTTTCATCCCCATTTTTACCAATCTTTCTAAACATTTTAACGAAAATAGTAAAAAAATCCACACAAAAAAATGAGCAATTCCAAAGATATTTTGTATATTTGGCGCCAAATGTACATCCCTAGGAAAGAGATCTGACAATAGTTGAACTCTATAGGGAGCGATAGCAGGTGGAATGTTTCAAATGGATTAAGCAGCGGCAGCACATCAAGTCGTTCTTGGAACGAGCCAGAATGCGGTCTACTTACAGATTTGGATTGCCATACGCGATTATCTGTTGCTTGCCATTGCTAAGAAAGTGTGCCATGTTGATCAAACCTTAATATTTAATCGGCTGCCATTGGGGAAGTGCTCTTTTAGAGAAAACCCTTAGGTGAGCTATTTGTTAAACCTAAACGTCCGTATAATGATTCCGATTATGGTCAACTGACTTTATGGGATTATTTTTTGCAAAGTAGTAATATGCTATACAATTTATATATCGAAGCAAACAAGCAAGCTCATATCGTTAGATTAGGTGAGAAGAAACAATCTCCCAATCAGTATCTGACGATAAATACTGATGGGCTCGACGAACTCTTTACGATTGGCAAATCAATAAAACTGGTTTCATCGACAAGTATGGTCGATGACAGACAAGTCTTCATCGGGGATATTAAGCTTCAAGAAACGTCAGTCACCGTCTCTTTAAGTGATAAAAAGAATCCTAAAGAGACCTTCCCTTCAAATGATTGCATACGCATTCGTTCAGGGAAAAAGGCTATTGTGTTTGAAAATATAATTGAGGGTCAAAATATATATTGTTCATTCAACGTTGTTTTCAAATATAAATGTTATTTAGGCGAAATTATAGTTCATTGTGTTCCTTCAAAAGATTTATATGATGTTGTATTAGATTTCGGTTCTGAGGCTAGTCAGATGTTGATAAGGCACAATGCTGATGGCGCAGGCGCTAAACCTCACCAATTGTTTTCTTATATGCTTCGTCATTATTGGAAGGCCGTCGTTGGTGGTCAGAGACGGGTGTATGACCAACAGGATGATAATCCGGAACTCTTTAGAAGTATTTTCTTCAAAAAAGAGAATGCTATTATGGATAGCAATTTCGAGTTGCAAGAGCCTAACGACCAAGATAGTTTTGTAAATTTCATAACTAGAAGAAATCGTAATTCGGGTGAAAGAATTCCTAATGTTAAAATTTCATTTTTAACAGGGCAACAAATAGAAGGAGCCGATAGAACTCGTTTGCATGTTGGTATCATCATGCGATTCTTGCATGAGGCTTTAAAACGCATAGGTGAAATGCAAAAGGAAGCTATGCGTGGGGTTGATGTGAATACTGCTATAAGATTTACAATTCTGCTTCCAAATGTGATGCCTCAATCAAATGTGTCTTCTCTAATTAAGAAGTTACAGGAACTAGCAAACACTCCTGAATTTTTAAATAAATTCAGTGATTGTATAAAGGTTCCCTATATTCAGGTATCATGTTGCTCTGAAAGTGATGCTTCTTTCTTGGACCGAATGAATGTCATTGGGCTTAAATCTGGTGATAGATGTCTGACTATCGACATAGGAAAAGGGACAACCGATTTTTCTATAACCAAGAAGATAGATGCGAATAAGGCGACAAGTCTTTTTAGGTCTGGATTTGTTGGTGCAGGAAATGCACTTTCATATGCAATTTTTGATAATTGCATTGAACAAATGGTCGGCAAATCAAAAAAGACAGAAATGATAAAAAGAGTACTTGACGCAGAGCCAGCTCTTTTGTTTGACCTCGATAATATCATAGAGGATATTAAGCACAACTGGGGCAAGAAAACATCATCAAAGTCGACATTGGCAGAAATCTCGTCAACTGCTTCAATTGAGGCTGTTCTTGATAGAATTAGAATGGCAAGAGGTGTTTCCGATTCAACTGGATCTGTTAAAAGAATGGCTGAAGAAATCACGGATAATATTCTAAAGCGTCTTCCAGAAGTGAAAATAAACAAGATTGTTATCAGTGGTCGAGCCTTCCGTTTTAATGAGTTAAGAGATGTACTTACAAAGAAACTAGCAGAGAAATTTAGAGGCGTTAATTGTGTCTACGATGACAAATCCGCTAAAAGTGGCTGCCTGTTAGGAGCTTCTTCAAGCATCAAGCTAAGTTTGTCGTCTTCAATGGTTGGTTTGCCTTTCATTCTTGATGCATCGGAATTAGATCTTTCTAATCCAAAAGAATTTCTCAAAGAGATTGCCGAGTCAGCCAACACTGATAAGAGTGTGACAACGACCATTAATTCTGTTGTTTCAAACAAGAGGTTAGAGTCTATTGCCAGAGTTGCAAACTCAACGGTGAAGTTTGTTTCAGAATTGTTCAAGAATGACGATGAAGGCTACTCTCGTGGGTCGGTTTCATCACCGAAAGTATCAACTAATAGTTCAGATGAAGCACGTGAACTTATGTCACAAGGAAAAGAATACTCAAAGATTAACTCTAATTCGTTGATCAGCATATCTGGAAGATATTACGTTCCAGCTGACCAATATACGATTGATGATACTCATCGTCCATATCAGATATACTTTGATGGCGAAGAGTTTTATCTTAGACACAAAGAAGGCTCTCATAAATTGGTTGCTGCGGCTATGCAAGGAGATCAAAACTTGTGTTTTGAGAGTCAGTTCCCTTATTCTCGAACAATTTATAACGACGATTCAAGTATTCCCGATTAATTATGAAACATTTGTATATAGCTCTTATCGTACTGACATCATTGATACTATGTGCATTGGTAAGTCTGTATTTCTTAGGCAACATTTTGCTTGAACAAATGTTGCTTATGACTGCAGTCATGAATGGAATAGGTATTATTGTTTTCAGCATTATAAGGTTGCGGACTCCTGAATGTCCTAAGAATCAACATTTCCCTGAAGCTCAAATTATCGAGACTCCAGTCCTTTCCGAACAGGTTAAAGAAACTACCGTATCATCTGTCCCCTCGGTTAGAAAACAATGGAGTAAAGCCATGTATAGAGTTTATGTCGACCGTTGGAACGAAGTCTTTGAAAATATTAAACATCCAATAGAAGAAACGTCAAAATCAGAAATTATGGTCCTGTGTTGGGATATAGCATCCAAAACAATGGACTATCTTTTGGTTGAAAATGATGATCCAAATGTATTGGAGAGAAACAGAAACAGTGTGGATGCTGTTTTATCAGGGAAAAAAATATCAGAATTGAATCTCAAAGAGTTTTTTGATGATCCTTCAACCGTTCCTGCAAAAGTCATAGGTGTTCATGATGCATTATCTTCTCAACTCACAAAAGGACAATGTTTTTCAACCCAAGTTTTCGGTTATCTTGTAGAACTGTCTTCAAAAAATGGATAAAAGATTATATATCCAAGCTCTAATACCGTTGGTATTAATTATAGGAATTAACTGCTTATTTCCTATAACATTTACTGCGTATTTCCTCCTTTGTGCTTTTGCTTTATTTGCTAGTGTTTTCTGGAGCACTAGAGTTACTTGCTGGAGTATAATTACAACGGCATCTGTGCTTGTAACTTTGAATTATCTGCGTCCAAGTTCAGATGTATACAATAATGCAGCACATCATGTTATTGCCTTAAGAGGCATGGAAAAGCAAGGGACTATAACTCTGGTTAATTCATCTGATCCTAAAAAAGCTCTGAACGATGGTGATCAGTATAACGGTTACTTGTTTGCGAAATTTGTTTCAAATAGGAATAGCATAGAAATTAGAGAGAAATTATCGTCGCAGCCTATTTATGTTTTTGACAAATCAATAGGTGATGAAGGTGCATATCGTTTGTTAAACGGAGAAAATCTTATTCGATTTACAAAGAACATTAAGTTTTCTGTCGGTGGACATTCTGTTTCGCTATCATTGAGTAATGATGCCGATACATTAATTTGTAAGGCTGAATTTGTTACGGATAGTAATCGTATTGCAAATTTAGCATTTAACAAAAAGATTAAAGAGGGTTACCCTATTGTTGATTTACTCCGTAGCGGAGGAAATTGCTCAGCAACAGAAGAAGACGTTTTGTCTTATGTTAAAGACGTATATGTTGTTAGAGAAATCATTTCATCAGATCATCTCTCTGATGACATATGGTATATTACAGTAACACCAACTTTATATTCTGCTCTTAATCGGGAAGAAGTCACGATATCATGCGATAATCAAAAATACACTTATGCATTATGTGAAAGTAATCATGTTCTTAGCGAAGAACAAAAAATGTACTGGGGAGTAGGATCTTCAAAATCTCTTGCTATTTACTTTTGTGGTATTGAAGGTGATGGTATAGAGATGAATTATGATATGCCTATAATGTATAATTTCCCTGCTGATTCGATTGGATGTTGCAATAAGATAGCAGCTATATCATCTTCGAGTGATGATTTACTGTCCTCTGAAATCAAGGAAGCCTTTTTCTTTGATATGTTTACGAAAAAAGGAAACGAGTTCAACTTTAGTGGAACTATCTCATACCAGACTGCAGCAAGTCCAGCTCCTTTAAGTGTTAACATTTTAGATGCCAATCAAGATAAAGGAAAGAAAGTCATTGCTTCCACAAATAACTCTAATCATTTTCAACTTACTACGAAAAAGGGGCATGCGAAATGGAATGTCTCTATCGTAAATCTTAGAGAGATAAGCCCGATTGATGAGGCTGCGAATCCATTTATAAGTGAATGGTTATTGATAGGTATTATCCTTTTTGTCAGCTTGTTTACTATACTCACATTAGTTATCTTCTCTGACGGTGGCTTGAACACCTATAAGGCAACTTCGGTGTTTAACATATGGAGTTTTTTTGTTCCTTTGGTAACTTTGCGCTTGTACCTTTTGTGGCGTATTGCAGTGTTTCCACCTACAACAAACATTACAAAAGCAGAGTTTCTTCGTTATCGAATGGAAAACGGCCTAACACAAAATGCGATGGCGTTAACTCTGTTTTGCATAGGTGTGCTTGTCCTCCTGACAATAGGATTGTGCATCTATGAGAAAGTCTTGAAACAAAAGTCTTTAGCTATTTCTCTTTCAGAGAAACAGGGGCTGTATGTTTATGTAGTGTCTTTAATTGTGGCAGTTGCGTCTATGTTCTCAGGACTTGTGCTTGGTAATATTATGATGCCAGTTTTGGTGTTCTTCATAAATGAGTATATCTGCCTTAAATATCTTAAGTTACCATATAGAATCTTAAATATACTTGTGGTTATGGCATTACTTGTTAAGGGTGATCCTGGATATGCCATAATGTTTGTGATATTCGTATCTGTATATTTTATTATACAGACAATTGTGTTCCGTAATTCGGAATCAACAGATAGAGCTGAACGAAATGCAGCATGGAATTTATGCTTGATGCTTTCGGTATTAGTTGGTACAATTATTATCTTTGCGCCACAACTTGTAGCTTGCTTGTTTGACAACTCTACCATATTGGGTATAGGACTCCCATCTTGGATTTTTGCAATAATCTCTACCGTCTTTTTTATAGCGACCATACGACTCATCTATATCTATTATGGTAATAAGTTAGCAGGTATTGCTATTATATCTGCCTTTATTCTTATTCCAACGATAAGTATTGTCGGCCCTTCTTTCTTGAATAACAACAAACATGTCAAGTATCGTTCTCTTATTCATACACAAGACGTTGGACAGATAATGATGAATGAGAATGTAGCTGAACGAGACAATCAACGCCTTCTTGAAGCATCACAAAATCAATGGTTCTTGCAATACCATTCTAATTTGGGAGAAAAGCGGGTTCTTGACGATGGAATCCTACATCTCTATCCTCACTTCAAAAAGGGTGTGTCATGGAGCACACAGATAAGTGACGTTATTTGTTCTCGCTATATAATTGGCGAATTATCTCTGATTGTGCCTTTAGCAATGATTTGTTTTGTCATTGTATTTTTCTTGTTTTCATTGAAACATGCCAGTGAATCTCCTGTTGGTAAATCTGTATCGTATGGTATAGCTTTATTATTCTTAATACAAACAACATTCGTTTGGATGGCTAATACCAATAGAATGATTTTCTTTGGCCAGGACTTTCCTTTCATGAGTCAAAATGCTCGTATCACGATGCTCATGTTCTGTTTGCTTCTTTTCATGATGATGTGCTCATCTGGAAGAGACGAGAGTGATGATAGCGTAGTGGAAAGCAGATTGTCAAATAATGGTTTTGATTATTTTAATCATAAACCTTTGAAATCATTTATGGTATTGTTCTTCGTCATTTTTGGAGTGGTATTTATGTTTGGCAACAAGTACTCTTCATTGTATCATACAGATCAGGCTACTGCATTTAATGCCGGAGAAGCTATGATGCAGGCGGAGAAGGATTTAGATAAGATTAATGCACATTTAGCTACATTTGCTGCCAAAAAGAAATTAAAACCAAATGGCGAAAATCTTACAAAACTTTTTGACGAGATAAACAATACAATAGGTATTGACAACTATGTTAAAACGCTTGAAGAGAATGGTGAAATACAGCCTTTCTCAGCTTCTCTGTATCATGCATTCCGCAATAATTTGCAGTTAGATAATAGGATAGATAATATCATTCATCTTCAGTATATTTCTGCAGCTAAAGCATACAAATTTGCACTAAATAATGGTTTTTATAGCCTTCGCACACCCGAAATGCAGAAAATGTTATGGAGTGGAAATGTCTATGCATACGATGATAAGCATGACATGGATAATTTGCTTGTCTCTTCCGGTAGCACTGACAAGATTGACATATACAGGATCCCAAGATCTTGGCTCATGGATGACTCTCAGGATATCGGTATCGCTGATGTAAGATACACTCGTGGCGATTGCGATATCGTTTTGAGATCACCTCTATGTGATTATCGTATCAATGAAGCCAAAGTCTTCGTTTTAAATCTGAATGAATGTATTGAGACAAGAATAGGAAATACCATTTATCTAGATCAGTTATCAGGCAGAAAGGAGAAACTGTTGGCAAAGAATATGATTGTCAATGGCCAAAATAGATTCTTCTACCCAATGGGTAAAAGTCTTTTCTGGATAAAAGATTTCTCCGAAATGCTAGCATCTCAATCTTATGATAGTAAGAATAAAAACTGTGAGTTGACTCTTGACAAAGATCTTTTGGGAAACATATATGATATTCTTGATGGTACCAAGAAGACATGTTCTGTAGTTGCTCTTGATGGAGATGGCAATGTACGTCTCCTGGCAGAGTACAACTCTAGGGATGAGTACAATCTTGATCCGAATAATACAATTGCCATAGAACGCTTTGTAGAACAGAGCTATCTCAATCCAAATTACTCAGAAGACTCAAAGATATTTGGCAACCAAAATTTGGTTTATATGCTTCCTGGTCCGGGTTCATCATTAAAGCCAATTACATATGCTGCTGTTACATCCCAAACAAGTTCTGTAGATTGGGCTTCTTTGAGACTTCATGCTCCAAAATCAGATTTCATGTCGCCTGATTATCGATACTATTTGATGAAAGAGTTCGGCCCTGATTATAAGTACTCAGATAAAGTTCCATTCAAGTCAATATGTGGAGATGAAAACGGAAAGGATGGATGGGTAGATAATGATTTCTATCTCTATAAATCTTCAAACTACTATAATGCTTTGGTTACCTACTTCGGCAACTATGACATTGGTGAGCTAAGTAATCTATCTCAGATTATTGAGCCAACGTCAGACATGTCAAACTTTCCTGTATTCGAGTTGAATGGAAAAACTTATAAGTTCAAGAACTCTCCTAATAAGGATAGACAGAATAGTATTCTGAATACAGCCTTGGCACTTAACTTCAAAATGAAAGTGGCTTTGGATGCAAAAGATTCTACAAGATTTGTATCTGAAGAATGGTCGCGTAGTGCAAAAGTTGCAAATCATCCATGGGTATTTCCAGCGTCATCAAATGCATATCTGCAACAGATGCGTGATCTACCGTCAGAAGCTCTTAGACTAAAACAATACACACTTGGTTCAAGCCCATTGCGTATTACACCTTTAATGATGGCAGAAATGTATGGTAGGCTGTATTCTCTACATCCCGACTTTTATGCGTGCATAACAAAAAATAAGAATGTTCAGAAAGAGATATGGGATGTTCCAAATGGCAAAAGGCAAGATGAAATGTTCGACTTCTACAAGAAGAACTTGTTCCGAGGTATGGCGAACTGCGTTTCCATTGGTACAGCATCTAAACATCTGTCAGGTGTTGACAAGAAAGACAAGTATTTCTTATATGCGAAAACGGGAACACTTACCCTTGGCGATAATATAAAAGATGACCGAATGCTTGCAGTAATCATTACAAATCGTGATTTGAGTCAGGTGACTGATCCAAAGGACTACAAGTTCTATGTGGTCTACTTCCGCTTTAAGCAAACGGGCGAAATGTACAACGTAAGCAAGGTTATTAACCAAATAATCGGAAGCAAGTCATTCTCTACCTACATGAGTATATAATATTAAAGGTATATGAAAACATCTTATTTGATTATAGCGTTATTGGTTGTGCTTATCCTATCTGTATTAGCATACTTTAGACTGACAGCAAAGGTTTATTCTTCATTTGCTGTTGAGGACATGCCTGTTGATTCAAAAGAATTTGTATGGGTTCGTATGGACTCTCTATCAAAAGGTCTTATGGATATTTCAGGCACAGAGATTAAGGTTGATTCCACAAAATCAAAGGCTTACATAATTACATACACTTCTAAAAAATACTTGCTTCATGAAGTCATAGAAGGCATAGAAACAAACAGGAAACATCTTCTTGAAAACGCAAAAGATTTAATGAAATATAAGGAAGATGGCAGCAAGGTTGAAATATCACTAAAAAAGAAAGATAAGTTTGTCTATTGTCCTGTGTTGATTCTTGATAGAATTTTATATTGGAAAAATAAGCAATCCACTAAATTAGATTAAGTAAAAATGAGTATATTCAATCAAAATCTGAAATCTCCGTTGGAGGTAATAGTTGAGTGGGTGCGCAACTCTTCTGTGCCACCACTAACGCTTAGTATCTCTGCGCTTATGCTCAATAAGGATGATGTCATCAATAGATTAGAGGATTTCGTTTTTTACGGAACCCCTAATAAAGGCAATGATATTATTTCATCGGACAAGAGTGTTACTTGCGATGCACTTAACTTCGAGAAAGGTTTCGGTACAGAGAACTCGTACAAGATGAATCTTGAATTAGGGAGGGTGTCAGCAAATGTCGATCGTATTAATATTGTGGTTAGTATCAATACTAAAGGCGACAATACACAGCTTCCTGCTTTTGATTCTTTAACCAAAGCGACATTCTCAATAAAAGATGCTGCAGGTTTAACATTTACAACAGACCTTAACAAAACAGGTGAATCGTCTTGTAGATGCATATCCGTTGGCTTAGTACGTCGTTATGCACAGTTTTGGAGATTTGAAGAGGAGATGGAGCTAAAACTTGGAGGTCTGGAACTTGTTTACAACGAGTACATGAGTGATTCTATTAAAAAAAATTATCCTTTCTCAAAGATTGGAGATTTAAGTCTTATAGAGAATAGGTATAAGAAGACTACAAAAACTACAAACATTTCTAAGGATGGTTCCAAAAGCATCATAGAAAAAACAGTTGAAATGATTACAACCCAATTGGGTAAAATAGCAGGGACGATTGAACCACAGAAGCCCTGGAAAGTTGCAATTCCTATAAATCCTATGCTAGGGGGTAATTCAGCTGGAGTTAATTCAAATAAAGAATATAAAGAATCCGGTCATAGAGAGGGGAAGAAATGGTCAGCACTGATACCCCAACAGCATAAAACAGAAAATAATGGTTTAGAAACTAAAGATTCTATGCAAAAAGGTGGAGAAGATAAGCCTTGGAAAAGTCAGATACCCCATTCACCTAACGATTCTGGAACTTGTGAAGGTGCAAGTACACCGATAGAAGACACTAATTATTCTTCGGCAAAACCAAAGAAAAATCAAATTGTATCACGGACTGCAGGTTCGTCAAATAAAAACGAGAATAAACCTTGGAGTAATATTATTCCTAACAAAAAATAAAAATAATTATTAATTTATGGCAGATTTTTTTGAAGCTGGTGATTTCACGAAAACACTGAAACTCGCCGATGAATTGGTTTTTACCAAGCAAAAATTTAGTAAAATCAAGGTTGAACTTTCTTGGGAAGGAGACGACCTTGACTTGTGTGCATTCATGGTTGATGCCAAGAACAAGGTTAAAAATAAACTTGACCTCGTTTACTTTGGTTCTGAACGTAGATGGTTAACTACGAAACCTTTTAATGCTCCCGATTTTGATCCACTTGAAGGCAGAGTAAGCGTATGGGAGAATGATGCAGAACGTAACTTTAAGAATGACGACAAGTGGAAGGAAAGAACTCTTCCTTTGTCTCTTGACGATTCTGTAATTGGTTCTTGGGATGACGCTGGAAATGGCGCATGTGGTGAAAGAATGCATGTGTTACTTAAAGAGGTTGACACAAGAAAATACAAATCCATTGTATTTGCTGCTGTAGTCGCAGAATCAGACCTTGAAGAAGGGTTGACATTCTCAGATGTAAAGAATCCTTATGTTCGCATCTATGATGCTGAGACAAACAAGACTCTTGCAGAGTATCGATTGAATCAGGATTTCCCGGGTAAGGGTTCTGTGTGTTTTGGTAAACTAACTATTGATTCTGACAAACGTTGGAAGTTTGTCGCGATGGCAGAGGCATATGATGGAGGTATGTATTATCTTGCAAAGGAAGTGTTCTAAACAAATTTGTTATGGCTAATGATTTGTTTACAAAAGAAGATTTTGTAAAAAAAGGAAAAGTATCAAATCCTTGGTACAAGAATTGGAAGATTCTAACCCCAAGTGCATTAGTGTTGGCTGTTGCTAGTGTTATAGGAATCTCACAATTTAATAGTAGTGGAGGAAATGGTCAAACACATCAAAAAACTGACACCATTACTATTGATAGTGTTACTAAAAAGACACCCATAATCACTCCTGACAGTTTGACTGTAACAGAAGAAATTGGTGATTCTATCAATGAAGAGGCTGAAAAGGACATCTCAAAAACAGTAAATAAGACAGGCAAAATAGAATCAGCAAACACGAATATCAGTAAGACCTCTGATTCCCATTTCGATAATGTAGAAGAAGAAGCATTGTCTGTAATTCGAGGTAACTACGGCAATAATCCAGAACGTCGCCGTTTGCTTAAAGAACGCTACCAAGAGATACAAAACAAGGTTAACGAAATGTATCGAAACGGTCAAGTGAAATAATGTTTATTAATAGACTGGGCGAGTAAAATAGCTCGTCCAGTCTTAATCACTAAAAGATGAATAGATTAGTATCATTTCTCTTATTTTATATAGTAATAGTACCACAAATATATACTAATGGAGATACAAGTGTAAGTTCATCATCTGGACAGTTGGTATATATTTGTGTTACTGGTAAAGTGTATCATTCAACAAAAAAATGTCGAGGGTTGAGCAATGCCACCCATAAAATAAAAGGCGTTCCTTTGGAGGAAGCTCAAAAAACAAGAAGACCTTGCAAAATTTGCTATTAAAATGGATGATTTGGATAGGTTTGTAGAAGCTCAAGAAAGGAAGTATTTTTTTGCTTTGGAAGAAATTAAAAATGGCAGGAAAAGAAGCCATTGGATATGGTATGTTTTTCCGCAGTTAAAAGGTCTACGACATAGTTATAGGTCAAACTTTTATGGAATTAAGGATGAGGAAGAGGCCAAATCTTATCTTGATCACCCCATATTAGGGCCTAGATTAAAAGAAATAACCCAGGCCTTACTTGATTTGCCCAAAGAATTAACGGCACGAGAAATATTAGGTCGGATAGATGCCCTAAAGGTCAAGTCTTCAATGACTCTTTTCTATCAAGTGTCTAAGGAAGATTTATTCCTTAGAGTTCTGAATAGGTTCTATGATGGTTGTCAAGACCAATATACTATTAACATTTTGAATAAAGGACGACATGAAAATGTTTTATAGAATATTTACAGCATTCTTCTTTATAAGTATTGTTGTGACTGCAATATCTTGTAATTCAAAACAGGATGCGTTATCACGACTCGAAACACTTTACGAAGAGTTGCAACAGAATTGTGACGAATATTCAGCAGACGATTGGGATGCCGTTATTGCCGAGATGAATGATATTGATGATGTGTTAAAGCAGAACCAATCAGATTATTCTGATGAAGAAATAAAAGAAATAGGCAGGCTTAAAGGTCTTTGCCTAGCCCAAATCGCTAAGTCTTCTGCCCACTCATTTAAAGAACAATTGAAAAATGTGATAAATGAAGCAGAGGGCTTGTTTGAAGGTTTTACAGAAGGATTGACTGATTCAAGAAGATAAAGACTATCAATATCTTTTTATTGGTCATTTGAGTGTTATAAAGATATGAAACAGATAGAGCGTGCTAGCATAATGCGTGTTGTGTCGGATATGATCAAAGCCGATGCAATTATTGATATGCAGGAAATAGAGTTCTTGAATAGTATCCGGCTAAAATATAACATCAAGAGAGAAGATGAGATTTTTGCTAATACTCTCACATTGGCAGATGCATTTCAGACATTAAAAGATTCCCCGGAAAGCTTGAGGCAAGACTTGTGGGGTGACTTCAGAGGCATGGCTATATCCGATAACGCTTGCTCTAGAGAAGAAGCCATGTATCTGTTGAGTGTAGTCGCTTGTCTTTCGAATAAGTTATCTGACATCTCTAATGTGTATTCAGTTGAGCTATCCAGCAATATTAGATTAGATAATTCGCAAGTCCTATATGTTGAGGGGGAGTACTATAAGGAGGCAAACCGTGAGATACAGATACACTATCGTGAGATTATCAATGAACTGCGACTTATCGGCTTTAATTTTGTCTATCTCCCCAAAGTAGGAGAGCATTACCGATCCTTGTCAAGTGAAGAGTTGCATACACTTATTTCGTTCCTATATCCATCTGTAACTGACATTCGAATGGAACAGGTGGCAAAGCAGTTGACCACTTTGAGTACATCCGACTTCTGCAAAGCAGAAATAGTTGGACGTATGAAAATTGACGGGTTAGCTCACTCTCTTCCTTCTATGATGTTCCAAATAGGACTTACATCTATCAATGGTAAGTATTATGATAACTTTCTTGTTGTCACAATAGAGGAAGATGCACTTGTGGCGGTTAGACGCATAGTTGATACTTTTGTTTCGATGTTCAAGCCACGTCTTTTAAATCCCATTTATGAAGAAAAACAACGGTTCGTATATCATGGCTTCTATAAACAGATTTTTGACTCTTTTGTTTTTAAGAAAGGTATAAGGAGTAGTGTCGTGGTTGACCTCGTTCATGGTGATATCCTTTTACCGGAAGCCGATACAAAAATAACGGGATTGCATCGTCGTGAAAAGGCCTTGTATGCACTCTTCTTGCTTGAGTCTTCGAGTGGTGGCATTAACTTTAATAAGCCAAATGGTATTAGGTCTTTGGATAAATACAATCATCGTATGGCTGCAATACAACGGAAATACGAAATTCTGTATGAGAATTTCGGCGGAGAACGTTCAAAGGCACCTCAGATAGAAATGCCGGAGAATAGGCTTCCGATGATTAGTTTGATTAAAAGGCAATTCCGCCAATTGGGTGACTTGTTGAATCAATCCGATGATTATTTGGTGCAACGTAATATGTTTGGTAACTATTGTGTAGCGATACCACCAGAGCTTTGTCTGTGCTTTGACATCGCAACAGCTAGCATTCGCCCGTTCGAGAAATCGGAGTTTTGGAGCCAATTACTAGCTATGTAACCTTGTATGGCATCTGTCCTTGTGCCTCTGTCATTTTAGTTGCAAGGTTGCAACTTTCAATAAACCATTTTTAATATAGCTATATTTGTATCAGATTTTTTAATTCGTAAACAATATTTGAACAATTATGGCAATATCATTGGAAAAAGGACAGCGCATTGGAATTGGACTGTCGAAAGTAAGTGTAGGACTTGGATGGGATCCCAATGAGGGGTCGGGGTTTGATTTTGATTTGGATGCTTCGGCATTCATGCTTGGTGAGAACAGGAAACTCCCTAAAGATGAGTTCTTCGTTTTCTATAACAATCAGAAATCACCTGATGGTGCAGTAGAATCTACAGGTGATGACCTTACTGGAGGTAACAGCGACGGTGGTGATGACGAAACACTGAATGTTGACTTAGCAAAGGTTAATCCACAGATTCAAGAAATTATTTTCACTGCAACAATTTATAAGGCTGAAGAGAGAAAACAGAATTTTGGTCAGGTTCGTAATTCGTACATTCGTATCTATAACTCTATTACGAATGAAGAAATTGCTCGTTATGACCTTGATGAAGATTTCTCTATTGAGACAGCAGTAGAGTTCGGCCGTCTCTATCGTCGTAATGGAGAATGGAAATTCGAAGCTATGGGTATCGGTAATAAGGGCGGCTTACAGGCTCTAGTCAATAAATACCAGTAAATATGGCTATTATCCTCGAAAAGTCAGGCGATCAGCATCGAATCAATCTTGAAAAAGGTGGCTCTTCTTTCTCCGGTGAGATAATTATAAATCTCGACTGGAGCAAAGGCGGCCTTCTTAAGCAAATGTTTGGAAAACCTGTTGACCTTGATTTGGGCTGCTTTTACGAATTGCGTGATGGTTCAAAAATGCTCATAGATGGGCTTCAGTTCTCCCATGGTAGAGGTGGCAATCGTCATCAAGTAACTCGACAAGGCTGTTACGACCAAAAACCTTTTATATGGCATCAAGGTGATGACCGTGGTGGAGGCTCATCGTCAGGTGAAACCATTCTAGTCAACCCCCAAGGTGTAAATGAGATAAAACGAATAATCGTTTATACTTTTATATTTGAAGGTGCTGCTAAGTGGGCGGATACAAATGCAGTTGTAAAAGTAAAAGTTCCAGGCAATGAAGACATCATTGTGGAAATGGGACAACAATCAAGCAACCAACGCTTTTGTGCCATTGCCGAACTCGATTTTGGAGGAGATAACTCTATTACGGTTAAAAAACTTGTTACATTCCATGGTAGTCACAGCGAATGTGACCGTCAATATGGTTGGGGATTTAATTACAAACCAGGTAGTAAAGACTAAAACATACGAATATGGCTATAAAACTTGAAAAAGGACAGCGCATCAATCTTGAAAAAAGAAGTGGCGCAAAACTTACCAACTTTTGTGTAGGTTGCAATTGGGGGGCTATTACTAAGAAATCTTTCTTTGGACTGACGACAACAACTGTTGATGTTGACTTGGATTTGAGTTGTTTGTTATTCAACGAGAAAGGCGAAGTTGTTGACCACATCTGGTCTCCGTTATATAATTTGGGAAAAGTAGGGCTTCCTAAAGGTAAGCTTGATTCAAATGACCGAGCTCTACATCATACAGGAGATGACCTTACTGGAGACCAGAATGGTGACGACGGCTTGGATAATGAGATCATCACAGTTGACCTTAATCGTGTCAGCAGTAATGTTAATTCTATTGTGTTCTTCTTGAACATATATAATAATAATGATTATCAAGGAGATTTCTCTGGCATTCCTTACGCATCCATCCGCATGTATGAAGGAACACCAACCAAAGTAAATGAAGTCTTTGCACAATATGATGTTGCAACTAAAACTGACTGCGTCGGTAAGAGGGCATTAGTAATGGGCAAACTCTATCGACGAAATGGTGAATGGAGGTTCGCTGCTATCGGTGATGCTTTTGATGATAAGATCATCGCTCTCACTATTGCAAGGGTAGCAAAAGACTATAATAAATAAAAACATTAATTATGAGAAGATTACCTGTTTATCTATTACTTGACACCTCGGGGTCAATGTATGGTGAGCCAATAGAGGCTGTAAAGAATGGTGTCCAGACACTTGTCTCAACGCTACGCAGTGATCCGTATGCTTTGGAAACTGCATACATCAGTATTATAACATTCAATTCTAGTGCTCAACAAATTGCACCACTGACTGAGTTGGCTTCATTCCAACCACCCATGATTGATGCGAGCGGCTGCACTGCATTAGGTGAGGCCTTGAGTCTGCTAGCTCAAAAAGTTGATTCTGAAATTGTTAAGACTACAGCAGAAGTGAAAGGCGACTGGAAACCCATTGTCTTCATTATGACTGACGGCGAACCAACAGATGACTTGCAAAAAGGATTGAATGAATTCAAAAAACGTAAGTTCGGTATGGTCGTGGCATGTGCTGCTGGGCAAGGTGCAAACACCAACACCCTGAAACAAATCACAGAAAATGTGGTACAGCTTGACACAGCAGACAGTGCAACTATCAAAGCTTTCTTCAAGTGGGTAAGTGCAAGTATCAGTACTGGCAGTCAAAAAGTGGAGGATACTCACGGCGATGTAACAACTATGAGTGAGTTGCCACCGCCACCACCAGAAGTAAATATTGTTGTATAACAAATATCTAATAACCTCTCCGAATGGCATATATGCCATTCGGAGATAATACGTTTGTGTATGTCTGAATACGATATTGACAAGTTAAACAATTCCGTTCAAGAAGATTCCACGCCAAATACCTCGAATGAAGATGAGGAAAAGCCTAATTATCTAATGGCATTTCTTGCTGGATTTGGAACAAGTGTAATTGTCGGAATTGCTTTAGCATTAATAGGAATATGGGCAGAAGCCGAATACATGGCAGCTCTTTTGATAGGTGCTGTCATTGTAGCTTCTGTTATTAGGCATTTTGTACCTCGCCAATCAATCGGTGGAGCCATTATTGGAGCAGTATTAACTCCCGCAACATATTTTATATACCAGGGCATTATGGCATTTAATGGCTATTACTACGAAAAGGATGGCGATATATTGTTCTGGATCTACTTAATTGGAAGTGTCTTCTTGGGTGGATATGCGGGATATAATAATGATGATGAATAAATTATGGCAAGAAGATTACCGGTTTATATACTAATAGATACATCAGGCTCTATGAAAGGTGAGCCTATAGAATCTGTAAAAGTAGGGTTGGCAGATATGATTGCAACACTACGCCAAGATCCCTATGCACTTGAAACTGTCTGTATCAGTATAATCACATACGATCGAGATGTAAAACAGGTCTTGCCACTTACGGAGTTGGAAAATCTGCAATTGCCAGATATTATAACGCCAGAGTCTGGTCCAACTCATACCGGTTTAGCTCTTAAAATGTTATGTGAAAAGGTTGAAACTGAAGTCAAGAAAGGAACTCTTGAACAAAAAGGCGATTGGCGTCCACTATTGTTCGTATTGACAGACGGAAAGCCAAGTGACGTACAAGATTACAATCAAGTCATCCCAAAAGTTAAGAGCTTCAACTTTGCCAGCATAGTAGCCTGCGCAGCAGGGCCCAAGGCAAAAGTCGAACCTCTTCAACAATTAACAGACCAGGTGTTCCGACTTGATACCATGGATGCAACTTCATTTAAGAAGTTCTTCGTTTGGGTTACTGATGTCATTGGAGTTGGTGGAAAGAGCGTAGGCACTACTGATTCCATAGCGTTGCCAGGGCCTCCAGAAGAAGTAAATATAGTTATATAGTATGGATAATCTTATAGAACTTCGCAAGAAAATCATCGCAGACGGACAACTGTCATCCAAAGAGGTTGAGTCTCTTCGACAAGAGTTGTTCTCTAATGGTGGTATGACAAAAGAAAAAGGCGATTTCTTGTTTGACTTTAAGGATTTTCTTAGCAAGGAAAAAATAACTCCTGAGTTTCGCAATTTATTTATTGATGCCATCTCTTCTCTACTCTTAGAGGATGAAATAAGCCCTGGCGAAATTGATGAATCGGAGGCAAAATGGTTACGAGCTAAAATACAGTTTAAAGGCTATCAAGATCGTACAGATCAGCTTTTGTTGGATAATTTAAGGCGCAAGTCTATCAATTTCCCCGAAATACTAAACTATAAGACAAGATTATCTCGTTGGTTCGAGTCTGGTTTATATTTCTCACGGTATCTGACATTATTTGCAGTGATAGGTTCGTTGCTATCTGCCTTTGCTTTGTTTATAAGAGGTTCTATGGTTGTAGCATTCGGCCTAGTTGATTTCTTCCATTCCTTTTCTTCTGGCGCAGAAGAGTATGAGAAATTATTAGCTGCTTTCGTTTCATCGGTAGACATCTTTTTGTTTGCAATGGTTCTTGTTATATTCGGAATGGGCATATATGAACTGTTTATAAATAAGATAGACCCCGTTGAACGGAAAGCCGACAGCCGTCCCTCATGGTTACAGATACAAAGTATTGACGAACTTAAATCTTCGTTAGGAAAAGTCATCTTGATGGTTCTTATTGTATCTTTCTTCAAACATTCTCTTGATATTTCTTTTTCAAGTGCGAGTGATTTGCTGTTTCTTTCTATTGGAATATTGCTTGTCGCATCTGCTCTTTATATAGCAAACAAACAACATAAATAATTATTATGAGACGACTACCTATTTATATCTTGATTGATAAAGTGGTTTTATGTAAGGTCAACCTTAATTAATCTTTAACATACAAGGAATACTCGGAGGTGTTGGATTCTTCCCACCTCTTGAAAGAATTTTGAATAATGGGGAGACTTTTGAAGTTGACGAGAACCATATCGTTGCACTTCATGGATTCCACTCCTCTCAAATCCAAGCAGAATGGTCTGTAGGGAATGTCCTTATAGGTGAAGGATTAAGTCTAATGAATATCACTGGGCCTGGAAAGGTCTATTTGAGTCCATTACCAATTATTATTCGTACACAATGACAAAAAACCAAATATTCATATTAGTTGATTGCTCAGGGTCAATGAGTGGGACACCAATTCAACAGGGAACGCTGCTTGTCAAAGAATTGGTCAAATCACTATGTAACAATTCAAACTCACAAAAATCCAAGGCATCAATTATAACATATAATATGGATATTAGGGAAGTCATCGCAATGTGTCCCGTAACTTCCATAAAGACCGTTTCAATCAATGAAGAATGTATCGGACCGAAAAATTTGGGGAAAGCTATTAAACATGTTAATGATTTCTCCCCAGAAAGCAAAATTGTATTTATTATTACCAAGGGTAGGCCATCTGATGTTCAACTATACAATGAACAAATCAAGCTCTGTAAAAACAACAATGATGACATCATCGTTATACATGGTAATATTGATAAATATGGCGACACATTTAATGAAATAGCCAGAATTGTTTCACCATGGGATAATGTAAGTTTTCCAGAAATTATCAAGTCTTTATTCGGAGGAAAAGAAAAAACCTCATCTGATGGTCGTGACATTCTTCAAGATCCGCCCAAAGTAATAGAGATTCAGATTGAATAACATAATATTTAAGCCAATGATTAGACCAATAATCATATTAATAGATAATACAATTGAAATGGCAAGATATTCATCGTGCCTTAAAGATTCTATTGTCGAAATAATAAGCTATTGTCGAACTAATCCATATATGCTTGATTGTAATGTCTCATTCGTATCTTTTGAAGGCAAAATCTTGTATAATACTACAATTAATCAATTTGAAGAAGGCAACATTTCCCTGCGAACATCTTCAAAAGCATCACTAGATGGTGGCGTTATTTCAATATTAAATCAATCTGTGAATAATCACCGAAAATCATTTGCAATTATAATAACTTGCGGTGAAAGCACCTTTATACAGCCTTCAACAATTAAGGAGTATAGAGCCTCTTATACACCCTTCGTTGTGGTGTGCTTGGAGCAAAACCGCAATTGTGACTGGGTTGAAAAACTTACCAACAATCCAAGGGTTTTTCACTCTCCTCTTACGAAAGATAGACTCAACAACATGTTCGTTGTACCTACCTTTTATATTAATGATAATAGAGATACTAATTATATCGCAACAGTTTAAATTTTAATTATATGAGACGATTACCTATTTATTTTTTGATAGATGTATCAGAGTCAATGGTGGGAGACCCCATCACTCAAGTAGAGAATGGAATGAGGAATATAATCCAAGAGTTAAGAACAGATCCTTACGCTCTTGAAACAGTCTTCGTGTCTGTTATCGCTTTTGCTGGAAAAGCAAAGAATCTTTCTCCTTTAACGGAATTATATAAGTTCTATCCTCCACAATTCCCTATTGGAGGCGGCACATCCTTGGGGACTGCATTGAATTTTCTAATGGATGACATAGACAAGTCGGTCCAAAAGACGACTGCAGATATGAAAGGTGACTGGAAACCAATCATTTTCCTGTTCACAGACGGTACTCCTACTGATAATCCAAATCCTGCTATAGACAGATGGCAGAAACATTTCAAGACTAAATGCAATCTTGTCTGTATATCATTAGGAGATAATGCAGACACGCATCTTTTAGGGAAACTGACAGAGAATGTCCTCCGTCTGAAAGAAACGGACGAGTATTCTTTCAAAGCTTTCTTCAAGTGGGTAACAGCATCCATTAAAACCAGTAGTGTTTCCGTTACAGATACAGGCATGGACGATATTCAATTGGCCCCAATGGATGGAATCAATTTGGAGAAGGTAAACACCGAAGAGAATTGTATTATTGATGAGAACTTTGCCGTACTATTAGGGAAGTGCTCAAATACAAAGAAAACGTATTTGGTTAAATATGCAAAACGAATTGGTGATATACGGGGATTGGAAAGTCTTGGCATTAAAGCAACTGACTATAAACTCGTCGGTGCATATCCAGTAGATGAGGAGACATATAATAGCCTTAGTGAAGGGAAATCTAATCGCAGTATCAATACAATGTCTCTTCGTGGGGTTCCCACTTGCCCCTGTTGTGGCAACCAATTTGGCGTAGTGGTCTGTGAGTGTGGAAATATAATGTGCTCTGACGGAAAGACAGCTTCATGTCCTTGGTGCGGAATGGAAGGCTATTTGGGTGAAGGAGAAGAAGGTGGAATGAACATAACAAGAGGACGAGGATGAAATCACATATCGAACGTTTCCTGTTGGGAATATTACACCGGAATGGAATACAGCCAACACAGTATGAACTTGACGATTTTATCAATCGTGAGGTTTGTGGATTGTGGAACAAAGTTGCTAAAGAACGTATGGATGAAAGACTGATTATAAAGAATGCTGTAGATACAGCTAATATAATTCTACCCAATGGACGTGTAGGAGAACAATATAAAGCAGATGTCTCTTTCTGCATAAATGGCGTTCTGGATTATATCATAGAAGGACTTGATGCTGTGAAATTGGCCTATGAGAAAACCGCCAAGGGGTTCGTTATTACAGGAACTGCACAGCCCGAAGACATTAAAGGAGGTGATTTTCCCCTAATTCTTCGCTATAAGCCCAAAGGACTTCTCGAAGGCGAAGAATGGTTGGAGAGGAAACTGACACTTATTCTTAATCCAGACCCAAAGACTTTATGGAAAGACATCCCGACGCCAAGAGATACAGTATATTATAAGGAGGACTCTCAAATGCAGTATGTAAAAGTAGAGGAGAAGGATGGCGTTCCTTGTAAGGATATTGTTGCCGCAAGTCAACGTGGCCGCTCCCATGCTCATGAAGGTAAACCACGGGATGACCATTTCCTCCTACATTACTGTGATAAAACAGAGTGGTATATCATAGCGGTAGCCGATGGCGCAGGCTCCGCCAAGTATTCTCGAGAGGGTTCAAAGATTGCATGTGAAACTGCTGTTGCACATTGCAAAGCCGCATTGGCAGACAGTTCTGAGTTCGAGAACGTTATTCGGCAGTTCGCAGACAATGCAGAGTCACAGGAATCAAGGAAACTTGTTGGTGACGAAATCTATAGAATAGTAGGTAATGCCGCATTGAAAGCACACAATGCCATCAAGAAAGAAGCAGAGCGAAAAGAGGACGCAAAGTTGAAAGACTATGCGACAACCCTTCTTCTAGCCATCTGCAAACGCTTTGAATTCGGATGGGCAGTAGCCTCTTTCTGGGTTGGCGATGGGGCCATGTGCATATACGATGCTGAAAAGCACTCTGCTGATATGCTAGGAATGCCTGATGAAGGTGAGTTTGCAGGGCAAACCCGCTTTTTAACTATGCCTGAGATTTTTGCCAACACTGCATCTTTCTATAAAAGACTACGTTTCAAGATATATCCTGATTTCACTGCACTGATGTTAATGACAGATGGTGTTAGCGACCCGAAGTTTGAGACAGATGTAAATTTGCAAAATCCAGAGAAATGGGATGCTCTTTGGAAAGATCTTGCGGAAAATGGAGTGGAACTTACTGATGATAATGAGAAGTCGAAGGAGCAACTACTCAACTGGCTCAATTTCTGGGACAGAGGAAACCATGATGATAGAACTATAGCAATATTGTATTAACAAAAGGAGGTCTATATGCCAAACATTATAAAACTGCCAATCAAACTGCTTGCACAAAATGCGCCTATTCGTAGTAGTCAAGTTGAATTCTATGACGAGATAAGGGCACAAGGTGGTGTAAAGGATGTCTATTTTAGCTGTGATAAAACTTATGTTGTTGCGTTCTATCGTAAACAGTTAGATGCAAACGACAAAGACCGCCTTGAAAGAATTGTCAGCACTTATTATCCTCGAATTTTCGATGGAACAGCCATTGGAGAATATTGGCGAGAAAAATTGTACCTGCCCTGTGGCATCGTTGACTGGAATGGGAAGTTGGGGGTAATTGTCCCTTTTTACAACAAACGATTCTTCTTTAGTGGTATTCCTGCTGATTATCCATATATTAAGAACGGGCAGGAGAAGGATGGGAAACGTTTTGCCTCAGCTAAGAACATGAATCGTTTTGTTCCTTCAGACCAAAAAGGAACTTGGCTGAACCGGCTTCACATGTGCATTCAGATAGCACGTGAAGTGAGAAGATTACATGCAGCAGGATTGGCACATTCTGATTTGTCCTATAAAAATGTTCTTGTAGATCCCGTTACGGGTAGTGCATGCATCATTGACGCTGATGAAGTAGTTGTACCAGGAAGATATCCTCCAGGAGTTATAGGTACACCAGACTTTATTGCACCAGAAGTAATGGCAACAAAGGGACTTAAAATTGATGATCCTAACAGACGGCTTCCCAGAATCGAGACAGACCGCCATGCATTGGCAGTTCTTATATATATGTATTTGCTCAATCGTCATCCTCTAAGAGGCGGTAAGGTTTGGGATACTGACTCTGCAAAAGATGAAGAACTAACGATGGGTTCCAAAGCTTTGTTTATTGAGAACCCTATTGACTCAAGTAATAGGGTAAAAGTTGATCAGTTGGGAAAAGCAGAGCTTCCGCAAGGTGATCCAAGCAAACTCCCATACTCTATTTGTGGCCCTTATCTGAAAGACCTTTTCAACAAAGCATTTATCGACGGTCTCCACAATCCGTCTTTACGACCTACTGCTCAGCAATGGGAGGATGCTTTAGTAAAGACCGCTGACTTGGTTCAGCCTTGTCAGAACCCTAATTGCGAAAACCACTGGTACGTCTTTGACAATACTCGAAAACCTAAATGTCCATTCTGTGGCACTGAGTATAAAGGACAGTTGCCTATACTGAATTTCTATTATAAACCAAGGGATAAGTATCAGTATGAGAATCATCGACTGATGGTGTATAATGGACAGACTTTATACAAATGGCATTCAAATAATTTGGTTCCCATTGGCGAAAAGACAAATTCTGAAGATAAAAAGCCTGTTGGAGATTTCCACTTTCATAGTGGTCAATGGATTCTTATAAACCGTCGCTTGCCTGACATGTATGATGTGACAGATAAAAAGCCTGTTCCTATAGGTGGCTTTGTACCATTAACGGATGGAAGGCAAATACTCCTAGATAAAAGCCAAGGTGGGCGTCTCGTAATTGTTCAACTTGTTAAAAACTGACAAAAATGAAAGTTTTGCAGCATTTCATAGTCTTCTTGCTTGCCATTGTTTTGTTTTCCAGCTGTGGACTTGCCTATCAAAAGCAGAAAAAGGAATTGGCTGAAAAATTGTACAAGGAATATCCCACAATGGTTGGAGACATCCCTCATAAACCTGTAAATCGCTGTTATTATGATAAAGAGTTAGGACATCGAGTAGAAGATACAATTTTGGTTGTTATAAATGGCGGCAAATACTTTGAAATAGATAAAAAAGGCAATAGAACTGAAGTCAAATATTACAAAAGACGAAGATAAGAGGAATGTCTTATGATACAGGATCAATGCAGTAAATGCTCCCTATCATTCCTTTGATTCTTGTATTCTTTGGACTGATGCTTTTAACAATATATTTGAAACAAGGCGTTAACTATCAATCAAAACTGAGACAATAATGGTAATACAGTCGTTTGTATTTAATAAGAATCAGGTAAATACATACGTGGCTTCCGATGAAACAACAAATGAAGCTATGATAATAGACTGTGGTTGCACATCTCAAGAAGAATTCGACAAAATCGTAAGTTATGTAAATGAGAATAAATTGAGTTTTAAATTCAGTTTTTGTACTCATTTGCATTTTGACCATATGTTCGGAATCAATTACATTTACGACAAATATCATGTCATAACAAAGGCTTGTATTCTAGACTATGACCTTATAGAATGGAATAAGCTTTGTTCTGTATTAATGGGATTAAGCAGCAAAGAAAAGGTACTGTTATCAACAGATTACATTCAATGGATAGAGGAACCATATGAGAAATTGATGATTGGAGACAATGTGTTCTCTGTTATCCCAACCCCCGGACACTCGCCTGGAAGTATTTCTTTTCAATGTGAGTCAAAGAAAATCATCTTTTGTGGTGATGTACTCTTTAAAAACGGACAAGGTAGAACTGATTTTGACGGAGGAGATTCTTCTGCCTTAAAACATAGCATAGAATACATATTAAGCCTAGATAAGGACACATTGGTGTTGCCTGGTCATTATCAGCCATTTAGAGTTAAGGACAGATTGCCATGTAACCTTGCAACAAAAAATTAGATATGGGATAAGAAAGTATTGCAATATTGGAGAAAACATATAACGACGATAAGATGTACGTAACTTTGCAACATCAAAAGTAATAATCAATTAAAAGAAAAAGAATATGATAAAGATTATTTTGACGGCAGTAATCGCTCTTATGGGCATGGTAAGTGCAAATGCGCAAGGTTACTATGGTACTTCATCTGGAACTTATGGAAGTCGTTCAAACAGTTATGGCAGTAGCACCAACTCTTCTGTTCGCTACCAACAAGGATATACTCGTACAGATGGTACTTATGTTCAAGGTCATTATAAGACTAATACAAATAGTACCAATCATGATAACTTTTCTACGAGGGGTAATGTGAATAGCTATACTGGAACATCTGGAAGTCGTGCCCGTGACTATTCTACAGGCGCATACAACTATGGTTCTGGGCATACAATACATACCGGATCTCGTGGCGGGCAGTACTACATTAACAGTCGTGGTAATAGGACTTATGTTCCGAAGCGCAGATAAACAATAATCACAGAGCAGCTATGAAGAGAGCAGATAAAATATTGTTTACGACAGCCTGTGCTGTATTTGTTGGGCTATTGTTGTTTTTTGACGCTTTGGTTATACTGAAGGTGATAGTTTGCTTATTAGTTTTGGGACTCATTCTTTATTGGAAAATACTTCCTTATAGGAACCAGTTATACCCTCAATATGCGAAAATTGCTGACCGCATAGGAATTGTCCTCAATCCTGTACTGCAATTATTCAACAAGATGCCGAACATTCAGTTAGGAGACAAACTGTTTGTTGATACTAAATATCTTATTCTATGCTCTTTGTTGCTTTTACTACTAGTCATCATTTAAACTACTGAGAAATGAAAAAAGTTCGTATATTTCTTATAAGCTTCATAGCCATAGTTTTGTCTGCCGCATTCTTTCATTGGTTTATGGCTGTTGAACGAATAGATGCCGGATGCGTTGGAATCAAAGTCAAGCTAGTTGGTAATGAGAGGGGAGTTGCAGATATTACCGAATGTTCTGGATGGGTTGTGTACATGCCTTTGTTTACAGAGATACATGAATTTCCCGTATATACTCAGGTGAAAGACTATGACCCCTTTGCTATTAATGCAAAAGACGGTTCAGAGTTTACCGTAGATCCAACATTCTCATATAAAGTTAATGCTATTAAAGTGCCTGATATTTTTCGGAATTTTCGGCGTGGACTGCCTGAACTGGAGAACACATACCTTCGTAATGTCATAATGGATTGCTATAGAAATGTGGCAAATCTATATCTGTCGGATTCGCTAATTAGTCACCGGCCACAATTTGAGGCTGCGGTCCAAACAATGATAGTCGAGCAGTTGAAAGAAGAGGGATTTGAATTTCAGCAATTAACGTCTAATTTAAATGCCCCGCAATCACTTAAAGATGCAATAGACGCAAAGAATAAGACCACACAAGAAGCTATCCAATCAGAGAACAAGTTGCGAAAAGCAGAAGCTGAGGCAAAAGCAAAGATAATTGCTGCTGAGGCTGAGAAGAAAGCTAATGACTTGAAAGCCTCTGCTTTGACCCCTCTAATTATTCAACAAATGTACATTGAGAAATGGGATGGAAAACTTCCCACCTATGGCCAGGTCCCTCAATTGTTCCAAAATATAACTAAATAGTGATTTGAAAAAGATTTTATTAATATTATTTTTAGACGTAGTCCCTTCTTTGAGTGGTTTTTGCCAAGGAAGGTTCTCCGATGATGATAGTTTTTTGAGAACACATCCTGCAATTTGAGAAATAATAGCAATTATTGTGGTAATGGGCTTTGGCTAATTCTCGATAGCATAAGAATTTATATAGTGTTAAAGAACAAATAAAAACTTTAGTTATGAAACAAATTCATCATTACACAGGCTTGACCGATGCACAGGTGCTCGAAAGCCGCGCGAAGTATGGAGCCAACGTGTTGACTCCACCAGAAGAAGATTCTTTATGGGATCAGATTAAAGAAGTGTGCAAACATCCTATTGCCATTACGATGGCTTGCCTGATTGTTGGCACCGCTATTTTGGCAGGCATTCTTGCAGGTAGCATGGGGACAATGATATGGATGATGCCTGCAATTGTTGCTGTTGCGACATTGCTAATCCTCATCGTTGGCTTCTTTGGCGGTTTTGACGATCCGCTCTTTAAAATTCTGATTACCGCATTTGTCTTATCGATGGGCATTTCTATCTATGAGTACGAATGGCATGGAGCGGAATGGACTGTTTTCTTTGAACCGATTGGTATCATTGTGGCGCTGATACTTGCAACGAGTATTGCTTATTTCTTGGAGAAGAAAAATGAGAAGACGTTCCAAAGCTTGAATCAGACGAATGACGAGGTTCCTGTAAAGGTGTACCGTAATGGTCACATGTGCCAGGTTCCGCGTAAAGAGATTGTAGTTGGAGATATTATCAAACTGGAAACAGGTGAAGAAATCCCGGCAGACTGTGAATTGTTGGAATCGCAGAATTTGATTGTCAACGAGTCGTCGCTTACGGGTGAATTGCAAGCTACGAAGACAACAAATCCTGAACTGTTTGATAGTAATGCCACATATAAGTCAAATGAAATAAAGAAAGGCACAACCGTTATCGAAGGTAACTGTACTGCTGAGGTAAAGAGTGTTGGTGACAAGACAGAAAGTGGTGAGGTATATCGTTCGCTGAACGAAGGAAATGAAGTTAAAGTTGGCTGGCTTTTGAAAGACAAAACCAATAACACAATTATTGACAAGTTCAATACCGAGGATGATGCCAATGAGGCTCTTGAAAAATATCTTGAGAAACATGAGGATGCTGATGTGGTTGTGGAGCAGCCACTGATTGACAGGATGCGTGTAAGTAAGGGAAGCGAGACTCCATTGAGCAAAAAGCTGAATGGACTTGCCGACTGGATTACTAATGCCAGTTATGTATTGGCTGTATTGATTATCATTGGTCGTATAATATGGTATTTTGTTTCCTATGATGTAAACTTCTCTTCTGGAGATTTTTGGGTCGATTTCGTAAGCTATGTGCTGAAGACTATCATGATTGCCGTTACATTGGTTGTGGTGGCCGTTCCTGAAGGTTTGCCGATGTCTGTCACATTGAGCCTTGCGTTCAGTATGCGGAAACTGATGAAGAGTAATACGCTTCCTCGAACGATGCATGCCTGTGAGACAATGGGAGCTGCTTCTGTTATCTGTACCGATAAAACTGGTACTTTGACAAAAAATATGATGGAGGTGACAGATACCAAGTTGGATACCACGAATGACAAACTGCTTGCAGAGATGATTGCCGTCAACACTACTGCCAATCTTGACTTTACAGACATAAAGTCCATTAAGGTGATTGGCAATCCTACAGAAGGGGCATTGTTGCTTTGGCTGAATGGGAAAGGTGTCGATTATCTTGATATCAGAGAGAACACCCCTGTTGTCGATAGCTTGCCATTCTCAACAGAAAACAAGTACATGGCAACAGTAGTAAGTTCTGCCGTCCTTGGGAAAAAGGTCGCATATGTAAAGGGTGCTCCCGAGATTCTTCTGGCGATGTCTGACATTGATGCAACATCAAAGGCTGAATATGAAAAAACATTGGCTGATTATCAGAAAGGCGCAAAACGTACACTAGCTCTCGCCTTTATGGAGTTGGGTGAATCAGAATCTATCATATCTGAAGGCAAACTGAATACAAATAAGCTGAAGTTTGTGGGCGTTTTTGCTATTCAGGATGATATCCGCGAAGGAGTAAAAGAATCCATGGAAGAATGTATGAAAGCTGGTATTGCCGTGAAGATTGTGACGGGTGACAATCCAGGAACGGCGAAAGAAATTGGTCGTAAGATTGGTCTGTGGACAAAAGATGATAATGACAAGAACATCATCACTGGTTCTGAGATGGCTAAGTTGTCTGACAAACAACTTAAAGAACGGGTTATGGACATCAAGATTATCGCACGTGCAAGACCTATGGACAAGAAGCGACTGGTGGAAGCTTTACAGGACTTGGATCAGGTCGTGGCAGTTACAGGTGATGGAACGAACGATGCCCCTGCTCTTAACAAGGCAGATGTCGGACTTGCAATGGGCAATGGAACTCAGGTAGCCAAGGATGCCTCTGACATGATTATCCAGGACAATTCATTCAGTACAATTGCAAATGCAGTAATGTGGGGACGCTCTTTGTACAAAAACATTCAGAGATTCTTGCTGTTCCAGTTGACTGTGAATGTCGCAGCATGTTTCCTCGTTCTTTTTGGTGCATTCCTTGGTACGGAATCTCCTTTGACTGTGACTCAGATGCTTTGGGTAAATCTTATCATGGATACCTTTGCTGCTATTGCTTTGTCGGCCCTGCCTCCGCAGAAATCAGTTATGGATGAAAAACCACGTGACCCCAAGGCATTTATTCTCGACAAATCGATGTTGCACAACATCTTTGGAGTTGGTGGATTCTTCTTCCTTATGCTTCTTGTATTGTTGATTATCTTCCAGCATACAGAGATAACAAGTATGAAGGACTTGCTGAACTTCTCATTTGGTGAAAGAAGTCATGTCACCACATACGAGTTGACGTTGCTCTTTACCATTTTCGTTATGACTCATATGGGTTATATGTTCAATGCGCGTGGTTACAAGACTGGAGGTTCTGGTTGGAATTTGAAGGGATGTGATGGCTTCTTGCTGATAGCAACAGTTATTACTCTCGGACAAATTGCTATCGTACAGGTTCCGTTCTTGAATGATTTCTTTAATGTTCAGGCACTTCCTCTATTTGACTGGATAGTAATTTTCATTATGGGATTCCTGGTAACAGGGGTTAGAGAATTGAAACATTTAATTTTTAAATAAGTAATAAGTAATAAGTAATAGGGGGGGAGCGCCCCCCCTATTATTCTATATCAATGAAGTTCGATATTCAGTGAGCTAAATCGATAATAGTTATTTGGCCAAAACGGAGAAAATTCAATCACTAGCAATGACTCTCCTCGCCTGTATGGGGAGCAATAAACGACTTGAATTATTCTTATGACCAGCCTTTTAAAATTTGCAGAATATATCATAAATCCAAAACAAGCAATCATGCCCCTCATCCTAAATCTCCTCTTAGCCGTCCTGCTCCTCCTCTGCCTGGCTGACATGCCATACGGCTATTACACGTTGGTGCGGTATGTGTCAGCTTTCGTCTTTGCCTATTATGCTTATGTTTGCTTCAAGGCAGAGAGGGTGGGGCTGGCGTTCACCTTTGGGGCGCTGGCTCTGCTGTTCCAACCTTTCTATAAGATTGTGCTGGGCCGCACGGTATGGAATGTGGTTGATGTGGTAGTCGCCGCCGGCTTGCTCTACCTCATGGTGAAATCTTTCAACAAAAATGTCGACAAGAAATAAAAGAAAGCTCTGCACAAGTGTTTACAAAATCAGCAATAGCGTATAAACTATCATGACACGCAGAAAGAAGAGGTTCCTATATGGGCTATTGGCATTGGTCGCACAGGGATTGAGGCTTGTTAAGACCAATGACAGGCCTGCTCCCGGCACCGCTCTTTCTGCGCAGATAAAAAGTCAGATTGGTCGGGAGTGCAAGAGCTTGAAGCCTGAGGATTGTGCGAAATATAGCATGCGGCTGACAGCAGACTTGTTGTCGTTTACCGAGAAAAATGACCTTGACAATGGCAAGGCCAATTGTGTGGGCTATGCCGTCTTGTGCTCCCGTATCTGCAATTATGCTTTTCAAGTGAATGGTATGGGGCATAGAGCGAAGCCTGTGGTGGGCTACGTGTCGTTCTATGGCGTCAATTTATGCCGCCTGCTCCAGGCTGTTGCCCCTCAGCGATGGAAGAATTATGTGAAAGATCATGACTTCGTTGAGGTGAAACTTGAGGACAGGACCCTTTTCTTCGACGCAAGTCTATACGACTTCAATCTGGATTGTACCACCACGACAAACAATTCTTAGCATTTTACTAACAAACTTCTTACTAACAAACTTCTTACTTTTTCTTGCCCGGCCATCCTCCTCAAGTCTCCCCGCCAAGAAAAAAGCCGTGTAATCCCGCGGCTTTTCGCCGTCTTATTTGTACCTTTACCCCCGAAACAAGAAATTATCCTTTTCTTGTGACAAATAAGACAATGACAAAACAAAACATACCCGAAAAAGGAAAAATACAGTGGCTGGCCATTCTGCAGGGCCTCTGCATGGTGATGGTGGTGATAGACCATATCCGCCTGTGCCAGGGGGAGATAATGCCCTGGTCGGCGGCTTTGAACAATGTGATTGAATCGTACGCCATGGAGCTGTTCATGTTCATCTCCGGATGGCTTTTCTACCACACCTGCATCCGTAAGGAGAAGTCTTATAAAGAGGTGCTGCGCTCCAAGTTCATACGGCTCGGCATTCCTTTCTTCGCCTTTACTGTGGCGGCCACACTGGTCAAGCTGCCGCTGCCTTTCCTCATGCACAGACCGGTCGATGCCGAGGAGCTGGTCAAGACGTACATCCTGTTCCGGTCGAACCCGCTGAAGGAAATGTGGTTTATCAACACGCTGCTTGAAATCATGCTCCTCTATCCGCTGTTCCGCCTGGCCGTGAAAAACCGATGGACCGCACTTGTAGCCTTGCTGGTGGGTCTGGCCATGTATTACTTCTTCCCGAAGGATATCTACAATTTCCGGCTCAATTATGTGCGGTGGATGCTGGTCTACTTCACAGCCGGCATCCTGGCTTGCAGATACCGCATCCTTGAGCGGCTGAACGGCTGGTGGTGCATCATCGTGAGCGGTGCCCTCTTCGCCGCGCTGTATTATATCGAACTGGTGCCCCACCGAAGCGACCTGCCGCTCTCCTTCGCGGGGATTGCCTTCACGGTGGCAGTATGCAGGATAATAGCGGAGCATTGTCCGTCGCTCTTCTCCAGTTTCCGCGACTACACCTATCAGATTTTCTTGATGGCCATCTTCTTGCAGATGCCGATACGCTGGCTGTTCAGTGCCCTGCATCAGAATTGGCTCTACCTCCCGCTGTATGCTGCCAGTCTGCTCATCGGCATTTATGTGCCCACCATGATAGCGAAGGCCTTGCAAAAAAAGGCACCGCGCTATGTGAGAGTCTGTTTCGGACTTTCTTGATTTTGCTGACCACTATCACAATGAAATAACACCTGAGACATGAGAAAATGCTTCACGATAGCGCTCCTGCTCACCGCTGCCATGGCGGTGCGGGCGCAGATGGAAAATAACTTCAAAACCCCGCCCGCCGAGATGTGCAGCCACGTGATTCTGGGGTGGGACGGAGAAATCACCCCCGAGGTCATCGGCCGTGACCTCAGCGAGATTCAGGCCAAGGGCTTCCGCAACGTCATCATCGAACCGGGCTATCACATGGGGGCCGACTACCTCAGTCCGCAGTGGTTCGCCAATGTGCGCATGATGGCCGATTCGGTGGAACGCCGCGGCATGCACATGTGGATTATCGATGAGGGGAAATATCCCAGCGGCATGGCCGGGGGCAAGTTCTCCAAAGAGCGGCCCGACCTGTGCATGCAGGCGCTGGTGGCCGACGGCGATACGGTAAAGGCGGTACGGAGGTCGTCGCAGACGCGCTGCGTGAACAACCCCACCGGCGGAAAGGACGAGACCAATTCGCTCTGCGACTACCTCGACTCCGCGGCCGTGAGCCAGTTCATCAGTTGGACGCACGAGGAGTACCGCCGGACGCTGGGACATCACTTCGGCACCACCGTACTGGGATTCCGCGGCGATGAGCCGGCCTTCCAGCGGGTGCCGTGGACGGGCGACATTCTCGAGGTGTTCCGGCGGGAGAAGGGCTATGACCCCTCGCGCTGGCTCGGCGCGCTGGTCAAGAGCGACCGCACCTCGGTGCACAGCGATGCGCTGGGCGAGGTGGAGCGCCGCGTGAAGGCGGATTTCTGGGATGTGTGGAGCCGCCTCTTCGCCGACCGCTTTTTCCTGGCGCAGGCGAAATGGTGCGAGGCCAACGGCGTGCGCCACATCACCCACATGGACAAGGACGATATGCTGCCTTGGTGCGTGAAGATGGAGGGTGACCCCTTCCGCTGCCTGAGCCGGGTGCAGGTGCCGGGCATCGATGTCATCTGGTCGCAGATTTGGTACGGCAGCTATACGGAGTTCCCGCGCCTGGCTTCGTCCACGGCGCATGTCTACGGCCGCCAGCGGGCTTTCAGCGAGAGCTTCGCGGCTTTCAACAAACCGCTCTCGGTGGCGTCGGCGCGCTATATCGTCGACTACCAGCTGGCGCGGGGCATCAACTTCTTCGAGTTCATGTTCTGGGCCAGCAAGAAGGGGGCTCGGGGCTTCATGGCCGAACCGGGCATGAAGCAGCTCAACGACTATGTGAACCGGGCGGGATACCTCCTCTCGCAGGGCCGGCCCACGGCGCGCGTGGCGGTCTATGCGCCCATCCCCTCGCTGTGGCTGGGCAACAACCGGGCCGACGACTTCATGAAGGCGGCGGCGCACATGCTCGCGGCGCATCAGTATGACTTCGATTTCATCACCGACGACGGCATCATTGAGGCGACCACACCGCGCAACGGAGCGCTCGTCAACCGCAGCGGACAGGCGTACACCACACTCGTCATCCCGGTTGCCGAGGCCATCCGCGAGGCGGCGTGGGAGAAGATTCGCGAGTTCGCGGCCCGCGGGGGTAGGGTAGTGTACCTGGGCGGGGCGCCGCAGAGCACTTTTGCCAGCACACTCACGCAGACGAGACCCATTGAGCCGATTGACGGGGCGCTGCTCGTGGCCGACAGCACCTGGACGGCCGAACTGGACGCCTATCTGCCGGCGCGCGACATGCTGGTGAGCGAGGGACGGGCCGACAGCCTGGTGTGCTGCGCACGCCAGACGGCCGACAGCCGCATCTTCTTCCTCCTCAACCAAAAGGGCGAGGCGAAGGACGTGACGCTCGACCTCGACGCCATGGGCGAGGCGCAGCTGTGGGACGCTGCCACCGGCGAAATCCGGACGTTGACCTTCACCGTGGCCGACGGACGCACGCGGGTGCGCCTGCACTTCGATGCATGGCAGTCGCACATCGTGGTGGTGCGCAAGCGCACGGCCACTTACGACGCGCGCCGCTACAAGAACATTCAGGCGGCCATAGACCGCGCCCACAGCGAGGGCGGCGGCACGGTGGTGCTCAGGAAGGGGCGCCACCGCACGGGGGCGCTCTTCTTCCCGCGGGGGGTGGACCTGCACTTGGACCGCGGCGCCACCCTGGTGAGCATCGTCGACACCACGCTCTATCCGCTCATCACCACACGTTGGGAGGGACGGGTCAGAAAGGCGCGAGCAGCCTTGCTCAACTTCGACCACAACGAGGGCTGCCGGCTCTCGGGCGAGGGTACCATCGACGCACAGGGCCTGGAATGGAAACGACTGAGCCTGCCCTTCGCCGGAAGACCCAAGACGGTCTGTTTCGACCATTGCGACGGGGGCACCATCAGCGGGGTGCACATCCGCAACCAGGCGTTCTGGTGCGTGCACATCCTTTTCACCAACGGTTTTACAGTAGACGGCATTGACATCTGTGCCGAAGACTATATCCCCAGCAGCGATGGTATCGACATCGACTCGTCGACGGGGGTAACGGTGCGCAACACGCATATCCAGGCGCACGACGACTGCATCTCCATCAAGAGCGGACGCGACACCGACGGCCGCAGGGTGAACCAGGCCTCGCAGGACATCCTGATAGAGCACTGCCACTTCGACTATGGTCACGGGGGCGTGGCCATAGGAAGCGAGGTGAGCGGCGACGTGCGCAATGTGACGGTGCGCCATTGCGACATGGCGGGAGAGAACTGGAATCCTATCCGATTCAAGAGCCAGCCCTCGCGTGGCGGCGTAGTGGAGAACATCCTCTTCGAGGACATCGACATAGCCAAGGCACGTAATGTGGTGGAGGTGAACATGACCTGGCGCATGAAGGGGGCCGACGAGTCGGCTTACTCGCCACGCACGGTGCTGCGCAATATCCGACTGCGCAACATACGTGCTCACGCCGAGCGGGGCGGCATCATACAGGGTTTTGAGGAGCAGCCCATACCGCGCGGGGCTATCTCGTTCGAGAACTGCCTTTTCGATACCGGCGCGCCCCTCCAGATAAGCCATGCCGATGTGGACCTCAGCGGGGTGGTGATGGATAAATTCTGAGCGGTTGGTACAATAAATCACCGTCGGGCGGGTTTATATCTTAGTACCAACCTTACAGAAAAATGAAAAGATTCCTGATTTGCTGTTTCCTCGCAATGGCTGCCCTGGGCCTCCATGCCCAGCAGCCGGCGGGCAAGTTCTCACTCATTCCCAGAGCGGGCCTTTCCATCGCCAACCTTACCAACAATGAGATTTTATATGGTTTAGACAGCAAGGTGTCGTCGCGCTACAACGCACGCTTTGCGGGAGGACTGGAGGGGGAGTATCAGATGCTGCCCGCAACGAGCCTCTCGCTGGGGGTCTACTATGCGCAGATGGGATGCCGTTTTCCCGATTTCGTGGATACGCCGGTAGTAGATTTTGCGCCTGTGACACAGTCGTCAGGCATGTCGCACCTGCGTCAGAAAATGGACTATGTGCAGGTGCCGCTGCTGGTGAACCAGTATATCCTGCCGGGACTGGCCGTGAAGGCGGGTGTGCAGCTGGGCTTTCTCACTTCGGCCGAATTCTCCTACGATGAGACCCTCATCACACACAAGAAGGATGGTACCGACGAGTATGGAGAGAAGAAACACCACGATGGCGATTTGAAGGAGGTGACGAACAAGGTGGATGTCTCCATCCCCATCGGCGTGTCCTATGAGTATGAGCGTGTGATTCTCGACTTCCGCTACCACATCGGGCTGAAAAATATCTCCAAGATAGAGGGCATCAAAGAGAAGAATAAGTTCTTCACCTTCACTGTGGGCTACCGCCTCTTCTAATCAGGCAAATGCCGATCCTTTCCTGATTTGTTTCGACCGGTTTTAAACCGCCCCGTCCCTAATAATCAAATAGAGCCGCTTTGCGGGAATTTATTCAAAAATAAATCCAAAATTAAACAGAATTAGACCCCCTTGATAAGGGACGGCTAAAAAGCGGGTCTAAAATGAAAAAATTTCTGCGCATTACGATAATTTCTTTCAAGAAAGACCTTTATGAATAATTACGTGAATTACGAGAATTTCTGTTCATTTCCCGCACCGCAGGTGCCCATTAATTTCCCATCTTTCAATTATAATTTTTAATCTTTAATTTTTCATTTTTCATTTTTCATTTATCTTCCCCTCCATAGCGCCCTAACTTCGCTCCAGCGGTAGTAAGGCGCTTTTTCGCTTTCCAGCGGCAGAGTGGCCTCCTGCTCGTTGAGCAGTATCTTCACCCATACATCGGTGTCGGCGGCATCGGAGCGGTAGAATACCACCTGCACGTTGCCGGCCATGGGATACAGGTGATAGTTGCGCCATCCGGCGGCTTCCAGCTCGTCGGCGGTGGCCCAGTCGTGGTCCAGATTGTCGATTCCCATGAGGCATATCAGCGGCAGCAGCACACTTTCGTGACCGAAGCGCAGGTGGGCCGCTGTCTCTCCGCCGGCTATGGCCGCGTCGGCATCGTCGGTCATGCGCTGCAGCAGGGCCTTGGCCGTGGTGCCTTTGTGGTAACTGTTGTAGGCTTTCACATTCATCCTTCGCCAGCCCTCATACAGTTCCTCGTCGGTGAAGATGTCGTAGAGGGTGAGGCTGTCGCCTATCTCGCTGTTCTGCACCGACGACACCACCTCCAGCAGGGCGTTGAAGAGGGTGGCGGTGTCTACCTGCTGGGCGATGTAGGCGCTGTCACTAATCAACTGGCTGGCCACACGGCGGCTGTTCACCTTGGGCACCGGCACGGCCTTCGCGGTCGCCTGGCTGTGGCGGGGTGCCGTGCGGTGTTCGGGGGCAGCGCTGCTGGGCTTGTAATAGCCGGAGAGCAGGAAGGGCATGTCGCGCACGCTGGCTTGCGCCGAGGTCTGCAACCGGGGGTTGAAGGCTTTCAGTTCGCCGAGCAGTCCTGTCATCGAAAGGATGCAGCGCGAGTAGATGGTGCTGCGGGCGTCCACCCGCTTCGTGCCGGCGAAGACCTCAGGAAAATTGCGTGTCATCCGCCGTCCTATCTCCTGCCATTGGCGCAGCCCCACGGGGGTCAGTTCCTCGTAGCGGTCGGCGGCGTCGGCGGCGATGGCCTGCAGGTCGGCCAGCACCTTGTGGCCGAAGGGGCTGAGCACTCCGGCGCTCTCAGCGGCCTGGAGGGGGGCGATAGGAGCGTTGTAGGTGTCGGCGTTGTTCATCCAGCGCGAGCCGTGGCGGCCGTAATGGCTGATGTAGAAGGGGATCTTGCCGGCGGGAGGCGGGGTGAGGGTGTCCTGCAGCGGACCGGGGTAGGCGGTGAGGTAGTAGCCGGAGAGGGTCACGTCGGCGGCTATCTCCTCGTGTGCGGTCTGGCTGCGCAGGGGCTGTGTGCCGGCCACCATCATGACCAGCAGCCACAGAAGACGGTATGGATGGGCGATGTGCATGCTATTGGGCGGTTTTCTGGCCGTTGACGATGTAAATGCCGTGGGGCGGCTGGCTGCCGTGGGGCAATCGGGTGCCGTTGATGTGATAGGTGGTGCCGGGGGCGGTTTCCCCCGAGGCGGTGGCGACGGTCGTGATGCCGGTGGTGTCGGTGTGGATGGGCACCAGGGCGGGACCGGCCGCATCGTCGGTGGTGAGATGGCAGCGGAAGGCATTCACCGTTCCGGCGGGGGTGAGGACGAAGGCATCGCCGGCAGCGTTCAGCACGTAGCCGCTCACCGTGTGGCGGTGCAGCGTGCCGTGCAGGGTGTAGGGATACCACGTGCGGCACATGGCGGGGGTGGCGCGGACGGTGGTGTGGCGGGCGGCAAACTGCAGCGGCTTGCCACGGAGGTCGTAGAAGTCGCCCCAGGTGTCAGCGGGCACGGCCAGCAGATAGGGTTCGTTGGCCTCCCAGGTGGCGGCGTCGGCAAAGAGGAGGCCGCCGTCGCCGTCGGTGCCGGCAAAGTGGCGCAGCCAGAACCGGTGGCCGTAGTCGTCGGGACCTTGCCGCCAGGCTATCTGCTCGCCGGCCTCCACATCGGTCACTTCCTCCACACCGAAGGGCAGCACGATGCTGTCCCAGCCGCCGTGGCCGTTGGTGCCCAGGGTGGGGGTGCGGGTGTAGAGGGCTTCGTCGGCTTCCAGGTCGAAGGGCACGAAGATGTCGTGCCCGTCGGTCAGTGTCAGGCGGTCGGCGTGTCCGTTCACCACCACGTTGCGGTCGGCAAGCGGGGCGGGCACTGCTGCCGTGCGGCTCAACACATAGAGGGTGTTGGGGTTGCTGTTGGGGCGGATGTCGGCGTCGGGGCAACTGGTAAGGTCGGCGCAGACGGCTTCCTCGGGCACCTCGATGGTGCCGCTGGCCTCGCGCAGTGTCATCAGTCCGTCGGCGCTCCACACGGCATACTGCCCGTTCTTCTCCAGTATTACGCGGATGGCCATGCCGCGCCGCGCTTTCTCTATCGTCAGTGTCTGGTCGGCGTCTATCTGTTCCGTCACGTCGGCGCCGTCTACCGTCACCCGGTGGATGCGCCAACCGGCGTTGGGCCGGATGTGGAGCCGCACGGGGCGGTTCTCCACTACGTCTATCTGCAGACTGCCGTTCTCGTCGTGGCAGAGGGTGAGATAGGTGTCGCGCTGGGCGAAGACGGCGCGCACGGCGGTGTTGGCTGTCAGGGCAGGCAGGGTGAGGGTGTCGCCGTGCAGGAGTTCCGTGTGCTCTTGGCCGTTCACGTAGACGTGCTGCAGTGTGTAGTCTTTCTCGGGCTCCAGCATCAGTTCCAGGGGCTCGCCCTTCGGCAGGGTGTAGGTGTGGCCGGAGGCCATCTCGCCGTCGGCGTGCACCACATGGCCGCTGCCCTCGATGGTGAGGGAGAGCAGGGCCTGGCCGACGGTGGCGGTGTGGTCGGTGATATGGGCAAACTGGCTCCATCCCGGTGCGGCATGGTAGCGGGCGGCGCTGCCTTCGGGCACGGTCACCACGATGCCGTCG
The DNA here is from genome assembly GCA_900318915.1 of uncultured Prevotellaceae bacterium. Lineage (GTDB taxonomy): Bacteria > Bacteroidota > Bacteroidia > Bacteroidales > Bacteroidaceae > Prevotella. The sequence goes on from ONMI01000001.1 coordinate 107,254, forward strand.
CGGTCGGTGCCGGCAAAACTATCCAGCAGACCGCTTCCCGTCAGGGTGGGGGGCGTGGCACCCTCGGCCTGTATGTGCTGCAGACCGCTGCAGCCCTTGAAGGCGGCCCGGCCTATGTATTTCAGGGTGGCGGGCAGGTGGAGCTCGCTCAGCATCGTGCATTGGCTGAAGGCGTAGTGGCCTATGCTGTCGGTCTGTTGCCCTATGTCGGCCTGGGCCAATTGGCTGCAGCCGTAGAAGGCTCTCTCGGCTATGTGTCTCACCGTGGCGGGCAGGGCGATGCGCAGCAGTTGGGCACAGCAAAGGAAAGCACCGTCGCCTATGCGGGTCACCGTGTAGCGCTGTCCGCCGTGCTGCACCGTGCCGGGCACGCTGACGGCTCCCCCGTAGGGCAGGGTGTCGTTGCGCACCACTTCCACGGTTCGCTCCGTGGTGGAGAGCACACGGTAGGTGAGTCCGCCGATTACGAAGTCGGCGGCTCTCGCCTGCTGAAGGCTCAGCAGCGCGATTATGAGCAGGAGATGGAGCGTCTTGTGGTTCATCGTGGTGGAAATAGGGCTGGCGGCATGTCATGAGCGCACACTGAGCAAAGATAACATAAAAAAGTCGATTGTCGAAATAACTGGTCGCAAAAAAATGTTTTTTCTTTTTGTCGGTCAGTCGGTTTTATTTACCTTTGCATTCAGTAAATCATGTTTAACCCGAAAAAAGTATTGACAATGGTAAACAAAATGTGTTTGAAAACCGTCATCTGCCTCCTCGCAGGCAGCATGATGTTCAGTTCGTGTATCGGTTCGTTCAGCCTCTTCAATCAGTATGCCGCATGGCAGAAGGATATGACCAGCAACAAGTTCATCAACGCCATCGTGGGCTTCGTGCTCATGCCTATCGTGGGTGGCGTGGCACTCACCGTCGACGCCGTGGTGCTCAACACCATCGAGTTCTGGACCGGTGAGAATCCCGTGGCACAGAATGTGGGCAAGACTCAGATGATCAAGGGCGACGACGGTCTGCTCTATGCCGTGAAGACCCTGCACAAGGGCTATGAAATCAAGGCCCCCAACGGACAGGTGACCCTCCTCACCTACAACAAGCGCGACGACAGCTGGTCCATCTCGCAGAACGGCGTCACCAAAGAGATCTTCCGCTTCAATGAGGACGGCAAGAGCATCAAGGTGGTGATGAACGGCGAAGACCGCAACTTCACCCTCAACGAGCAGGGCGTGAACAATGCCGAAATGGCTGCCCACGAGGGCTGGTTTGTAGCCCAGAAGTAAACGATTGTCGTTATTTCGTGCATTTTTTCTTGCAAAATGTTTGCGGAAACAGATTTTTTGTTTTACTTTTGCAACCGACAAAAAGAACAGAGCTGATGTGTAACCGGAATTCATATTATGGCTATTACTATTTTTACTTTGCACGCAAGGGCAGAGCGGGAATCTTGTAGCAGGTCGTAAAAATGAATCCATATACATTTCAATGACATACCATAGAATCCCGCTTCACCATGAGGCGGGATTCAGTCGTTAATAATATGCGTAGTTTATGAAGAGAGTAGCCATACAGGGACAAGCAGGGTCGTTTCACGACATCGCCGTGCAGCATTATTTCGGACAGGAACAGGTGCAGCTTATCTACTGCGCCACCTTCGAGATGGTGTTCGAGAACATCAAGCGCGACCCTACCGTCATCGGCATGGTGGCCATAGAGAACACCATAGCGGGCAGCCTGCTGCACAACTATGAACTGCTGCGCGACTCGGGTGTCACCGTGGTGGGCGAGCACAAACTGCACATACAGCATGCCATCTGCTGCCTGCCCGACGACTCATGGGACACCCTGCGCGAGGTGCACTCGCATCCCGTGGCGCTCATGCAGTGCCGGCAGTTCCTGGCCAACAGGCCCGAGCTCAGGGCTGTGGAGGCGGAAGACACCGCAGGCGCGGCCGAGTATATTGCGCAGCACCAGTGCCGCGGCACGGCCGCCATCTGCCACGCCGAGGCGGCCCGAATGAACGGACTCAAGGTGCTCGAGGATGCCATCGAGGACAACAAGCACAACTTCACCCGGTTCCTCGTGGTGTGCGACCCGAGAAAGGCCGACTTCATGCGGCCGCTCGACAAAACCGACAAGGCCAGCCTCGTGTTCTCGCTGCCCCATGAGGAGGGCTCGCTCTCCAAGGTTCTCACCATCCTCTCGTTCTACAACATCAACCTCACCAAGATTCAGTCGCTGCCCATTATCGGGCAGGAGTGGGAGTATCTGTTCTATGTGGATGTGACCTACAACAACCTTATCCGCTACCGCCAGAGCATCGACGCCATCATCCCCCTCACACGCGAACTTAAAATATTAGGAGAGTACAACAATGGGAAACAGACTCGCTGACATCCAGCCGGCCGACAGGCTCGGCACCGTGCAGGAATACTACTTCAGCCGTAAACTCAAAGAGGTGGCCCGGCTCAACAGCCAGGGACTCGATATCGTGAGCCTGGCCATAGGAAGCCCCGACCGGCCGCCCTCAGACGATACTATAGAAACACTCTGCCAGGTGGCACGGCGTCCCGACACCCACGGCTATCAGCCCACCATGGGCACACCGGAGCTGAGGCAGGCCATGGCGCGGTTCTACAAGCGCTGGTATGGCGTGGAGCTGGACCCGGCTACCGAAATACTGCCGCTCATAGGCAGCAAGGAGGGCATACTGCACGTGACACTGGCCTTCGTCAATCCGGGCGACGGTGTGCTCGTGCCCGATCCGGGCTATCCCACCTACACCTCGCTGAGCCGCATACTGGGCGCACGCATCGTGAACTACAACCTGCGCAGCGACAATGCGTGGCAGCCTGATTTCGACGAACTGGAACGGATGGACCTCACGGGGGTGAAACTCATGTGGACCAATTATCCCAACATGCCCACCGGAGGCGATGCCTCGATGGAGACGTACCGGCGGCTGGTCGACTTCGCCAGACGGCACCACATCGTGGTGGTGAACGACAATCCTTACTCCTTCATCCTGAACCGACAGCCCAAGTCGCTCCTGCAGGTGGAGGGTGCCAAAGACTGCTGCATAGAGTTCAACTCCATGAGCAAAAGCCACAACATGCCGGGATGGCGCGTGGGACTGTGCGCCTCGAACCCTACCTTCATCTCCTGGATACTGAAGATAAAAAGCAATGTGGACAGCGGCACCTTCCGCGGACTGCAACTGGCTGCCGCACAGGCTTATGACAATACCGACGAATGGCACGCCGAGGCGAATTACGACACATATCTGCGGCGCCGAAAAGTGGCCGAGCAGATTACGACGGCACTGGGGTGCTCCTTCGACCCGAAGCAGGTGGGCATGTTCCTCTGGGGACGGATTCCCGATGGTATGGCCGATGCCGAGACGCTCACCGAAAAGGTGCTCCACGAGGCGAGGGTTTTCATCACACCGGGCTTCATCTTCGGCGAGAACGGAAGGCGATATGTGCGCATCTCGCTCTGCGCCGACGATGAACGCATGCAGGAGGCCCTGCGCCGAATCAACGCTATGAATAATAATAACAAATAAAAATATAATCTCATGGATCTGAACCTACAACCGCTCCATCTTCCGAGCGACAACGAACGGCCTTTCGTGATAGCTGGACCTTGCTCGGCCGAAACCGAGGAACAAGTGATGAAAACGGCCTGGCAACTGGCCAAGAAGGGTTGCCATATGTTCCGCGCCGGCGTGTGGAAACCGCGTACCAAACCAGGCGGATTCGAAGGCAACGGACTGAAGGCGCTGCCTTGGCTCAAAAGGGTGAAGGAGGAGACGGGCATGCTCGTGGCCACCGAGGTGGCCACACCCACCCATGTGGAGCAGGCACTGGCCCATGGCATCGACATCCTCTGGATAGGGGCACGCACATCGGCCAACCCCTTCGCCATGCAGGACCTGGCCGACGCCCTCAGGGGCACCGATGCCACCGTGCTGGTGAAAAACCCGGTGAACCCTGACCTCGAACTGTGGATAGGGGCCCTGGAGCGCATCAACCAGGCGGGCATCACCAAGCTGGCAGCCGTCCACCGGGGTTTCTCCAGCTACGACAAGAAAATTTACCGCAACCTGCCCATGTGGCAGATTCCTATCGAACTGCGACGCCGTATTCCCGATTTGCCCATCATCAACGACCCCAGCCATATAGGTGGACGACGCGAACTGGTGGCGCCGCTCTGCCAACAGGCCATGGACCTGGGATTCGACGGACTGCTCGTTGAGGCGCACTGCGACCCCGACAAGGCGTGGAGCGACGCAAAGCAGCAGGTGACACCTGATGTGCTCGACTATATCCTCTCGCTTATCGTGGTGCGCGACGAGACGGTCACCACCGAAGGTATACATGAACTGCGCAACCAGATTGACGAACTCGACAACCAACTCATGGACCTTCTGGCCAAGCGTATGCGGGTGTGCCGCGAGATAGGACAGTATAAGAAAGAGCACAATATGACCGTGCTGCAGCCGGTGCGCTACAGCGAGATTCTCGACAAACGGGGCGCACAGGGTGTGCTCTGCGGCATGGACGCTGAGTTCGTGAAGAAAATATTCGAGAATGTGCACGAGGAGAGCGTGCGGCAGCAAATGGAAATCATCAACAAATAATCCTTACACACTATGAGAATACTGGTCATGGGAGCCGGCAAGATGGGAAGCTTCTTCCTCGACCTGCTGAGCTTCGAACATGAGACGGCGGTCTTCGAGAAAGACCCCAAGCGGATGCGGTTCACCTACAACACGCAGCGATTCACCCGACTGGAGGAAATAGCTGAGTTTCAGCCTGAATTGGTAATCAACGCCGTCACGGTGAAGTATACCATCCCGGCTTTCGAGGAGGTGATGCCTTACCTGCCCAAGGAGTGCATCATCAGCGACATCGCATCGGTGAAAACCGGACTGAAAGACTTCTACGACCGCTCCGGACGCCGGTACGTCTCCACGCACCCCATGTTCGGACCTACCTTCGCCAATCTGCAGCAGCTCAGCGAGGAGAACGCCGTCATTATCAGCGAGGGCGACTACATGGGACGCATCTTCTTCAAAGACCTCTACAGCCGACTCGGACTCAATATCTATGAGTATACCTTCGACGAGCACGACCAGACCGTGGCCTACTCGCTCAGTATCCCCTTTGTGAGTACCTTCGTCTTCGCGGCGGTCATGAAGCACCAGGACGCGCCGGGCACCACCTTCAAGCGGCACATGCGCATAGCCAAGGGGGTGCTCAATGAGGACGACTACCTGCTGCAGGAAATACTCTTCAATCCCTATACGGGCGGACAGGTGTCGAAAATACGCACCGAACTGAAAGAACTGCTCGACATCATCGAACACCACGACGAAGGACGCATGCAGGAATACCTGGCCAAGATACGCCACAATGTGGCACGCGATATACAAATAGACCGATAACACCTTCGTGCTCAACCGATAACGACTTCACCCCTCTACCTCTGAGAAACCTTATCCAACCAATACCATGCAACTGCTGCTGCTCATCGCTTCGCTTTTCACCTTCGTGGAGTTCAACTGCGAGAACCTCTTCGACTGCGAGCACGACTCGCTGAAAAACGACTATGAGTTTCTGCCGGCATCGCAGCGTCATTGGGACAGTCACAAATACTGGCAGAAGGTGAACAACGTGGCCCGCGCGGTGCTCTCTTGCGGCGAACAGGACGGCACAGAGTGGGCACTGCCCGACATGGTGGCGCTCTGCGAGGTGGAGAACGACTCGGTGATACGCGACCTGGCCCGAAGGTCGCTCCTGCGGAAGGCGGGCTATGAATACATCGTCACGCAGAGCGGCGATGAGCGGGGCATCGATGTGGCGCTGCTCTATTCGCCCTTCTCCTTCCGGATTATCAGCCATACGGCGCTGCGTATCCTGCCCGAAGGACGCCAGCATCCCACCCGCGATGTGCTCTATGCCTGCGGAGTGGTGCGCGGGGGCGACACACTGCATGTGCTGGCGGTGCACGCCCCCAGCAGGGCCAGCGGGGCGGCACAGACCAATGCCTACCGCGTCAGGGTGGCGCAACGGGTGGCCGAGGCGGTCGACTCCATACGGGCGGCACAGCAGCACCCGCTCATCATCGTGGCGGGCGATTTCAATGATTATCAAGGCGATGAGGCCATCCGCCTGCTGCAGGAGCATGGCCTCACCGATGTCTCTGCGGCGGCGGTGGGGCAGAACGGCGCCCGCGGCACCTACAAATACCGTGGGCGATGGGGCAGCCTCGACCATATCTTTGTGAATAGTCTCTTGCTGCACAACCTCAGCACCTGCCGTGTGCACGACGCCGACTTCCTCATCGAAGAGGATGAACGCTACGGCGGCGTGCAGCCCCGCCGCACCTTCATAGGCCGCCGCTACCACGGCGGCACCAGCGACCACCTCCCTCTGGTGGCTTCCTTCATGCTATAGGGCTTAGGGCCTCCAGGGCATCTAGGGCTTCTAGGGCATCTAGGGCCTTCCCCCCCCCCGAAAACCCTTTTTAAGGCGAAAAAGTGATAAAAACCTGTTTTTGTTTGTTTGCGTCAAGGTTTTTGTGTATTTTTGCAATCTAATATATATTGTGATACAACGACAGTTATGTTTGAAAACTTAAACGAAAGACTAGAACGCTCTTTTAAAATTCTGAAAGGTGAGGGAAAAATCACCGAAATCAATGTCGCTGAGACCCTGAAAGATGTGCGTCGCGCACTTATCGATGCCGACGTCAATTATAAAGTGGCCAAAACCTTCACCGATACGGTGAAGAAAAAAGCATTGGGCATGAATGTGCTCACCGCCGTGAAGCCCGGACAGCTCATGGTAAAACTCGTGCACGACGAACTGGCCGAACTCATGGGAGGCGAGGCCGTGGGCCTGAAACTCGAGGGAAAACCTGCCATCATCCTCATGTCGGGTCTGCAGGGCTCGGGTAAAACCACCTTCAGCGGCAAACTGGCCAATATGCTCAAGACGCGCCAGCACAAAAACCCGCTCCTCGTGGCCTGCGACGTGTACCGTCCCGCTGCCATCGAACAGCTCAAAGTGGTGGGCGAGGGCATCGGTGTGCCCGTCTATACCGAGGAGGGCAACAAAGATGTGGTGGCCATCGCCAAAAATGCCATCAACGAGGCCAAAAACGGTAAATACAACGTCGTCATCATCGATACCGCCGGACGACTGGCCATCGATGAGCAGATGATGGAGGAGATAGCAAGGCTTAAAGAGGCTGTACAGCCCGATGAGACACTCTTCGTGGTCGACTCGATGACGGGTCAGGATGCCGTGAACACCGCCAAGGAGTTCAACGACCGGCTCGACTTCGACGGCGTGGTGCTCACCAAACTCGACGGCGACACCCGTGGCGGTGCGGCGCTCTCCATTCGCACCGTGGTGACCAAACCCATCAAGTTTGTGGGTACCGGAGAGAAAATGGATGCCATCGACGTGTTCTATCCCACACGTATGGCCGACCGTATTCTCGGCATGGGCGACGTGGTGAGCCTCGTGGAGAGGGCACAGCAGCAGTTCGACGAGGAAAAAGCCAAAGAGCTGGAGCGTAAAATTCGCAAGAATAAGTTCGACTTCGACGACTTCCTCGGACAAATTGAGCAGATACAGAAAATGGGCAACCTCAAAGACCTGGCATCCATGATTCCGGGCATGGGAAAAGCCCTCAAGGATGTGGAAATCGATGACAATGCCTTCAAGGGCATCACCGCCATCATCCATAGTATGACACCCTATGAGCGCTCCCATCCCGATGTGCTCAACCAGAGCCGACGCATGCGCATAGCCAAGGGCTCCGGCACCAACATCCAGGAGGTAAACCGACTCATCAAACAGTTTGACCAGACGCGCAAGATGATGAAAATGGTGACCGACCAGTCGCGCATGGGCATGATGATGAAAGGCATGAAGGCCATGAGGGGCATGAAGGGCGGTATGCCCAAAATGTAATAGCAACAACCTGACAAAACGGATATATGACACTAATCGACGGTAAAGCCACAGCAGCGGCCATCAAACAGGAAATCGCTGCCGAAGTGGCACAGATAGTGGCCGCCGGGGGTAGAGCTCCCCACCTCGTGGCGGTGCTCGTGGGCCACGACGGTGGCTCGGAAACCTATGTGAAAAACAAAGTGCTGGCCTGTGAGGCCTGCGGATTCCGCTCGTCGCTCATACGCTATGAGGACGACGTGACCGAGCAGGAACTGCTCCAGAAGGTGGCCGAACTGAATGCCGACCCTGAAGTGGACGGCATGATTGTGCAGCTGCCGCTGCCCCGACACATCGACGAGCAGAAGGTGGTCATGGCCATCGACTACAGAAAGGATGTCGACGGCTTCCATCCTGTCAATGTGGGACGCATGGCCATCGGTCTGCCTTGCTTCATCTCGGCCACACCGCTCGGCATCCTCACCCTGCTGCAGCACTACAACATTCCCACCAGTGGCAAGAAGTGTGTCATCCTGGGACGCAGCAACATCGTGGGCAAGCCCATGGCCCAACTCATGATGCAGAAACAGTTTGGCGACGCCACCGTCACCGTGTGCCACAGCCACAGCGCCACCCTCAAGGAGGAGTGCCGCCAGGCCGATATCATCATCGCCGCCATCGGAAGCCCTGAGTTCGTCACCGCCGATATGGTGAAAGAGGGGGCCGTGGTCATCGACGTGGGAACCACACGCGTGCCCGACGCCACCAGAAAGAGCGGATTCCGACTCACCGGTGATGTGAAGTTCAGCGAGGTGGCACCCAAGTGCTCCTACATCTCGCCCGTGCCGGGCGGCGTGGGACCCATGACCATCTGCTCGCTGATGAAAAATACACTGGCAGCAGGAAAGAAAATCTATTATCCATGACAGCAGACGAATATTACCGACTCGGCAACGAGTACAGAAAGCAGGGCAACTGGCAGATGGCGCTCAACAACTATATGGAGGCCATCGCCCTCGACCCCGAGAGTCCGGCCGTGCAAGCAAAGGAAATGCTCGACCAGATTCTCAGCTTCTATCACAAAGATTATTATAATCCCTAAAGTTTATATGCTATAAGAAAAACACAACAAAACAAAAACATTAGAGAGTATGAGTAAAATCAAAGGTTCAATCGTGGTAAACACCAACAGGTGCAAGGGATGCTCTCTCTGCGTCTACGCTTGTCCGAAGGGCGTCATCGCACTCGCCGACAAGAAAGTCAACGTCTCGGGCTATCCCTATGTCGAGGCCAAAAACCCCGACGATTGTATCGGATGCGCCTCGTGCGCTATCGTGTGTCCTGACGGATGCATTGCTGTGTACCGTAAAAAAATGGAGGGTTAAAAAATGGCTGAACAGGAAGTTACTTTGATGAAAGGCAACGAGGCTATCGCCCACGCTGCCATCAGGTGCGGATGCGACGGATACTTCGGATATCCCATCACACCGCAAAGTGAGGTAATCGAAACGCTCTGCCTGCTCAAACCCTGGGAAACCACCGGCATGGTGGTGGTACAGGCTGAGAGCGAGGTGGCCTCTATCAATATGGTATACGGCGCTGCCGGTGCCGGAAAAAGGGCCATGACCTCGTCGTCAAGCCCCGGTGTGGCACTCATGCAGGAGGGTATCGCCTATATGGCCGGTGCCGAACTGCCGGGCGTCTTTGTCAACGTGCAGCGCGGCGGCCCCGGACTGGGTACCATCCAGCCCTCACAGAGCGACTACTTCCAGGCTACCAGAGGTGGCGGCAACGGCGACTACTATGTCATCGTGCTGGCACCCAACTCGGTGCAGGAAATGGCCGACTTTGTTGACCTGGCCTTCGAACTCGCTTTCAAATACCGCAACCCCGCCATGATCCTGAGCGACGGTGTTATCGGACAGATGATGGAGAAAATAGTGCTCCCGCCCTATAAACCCCGCCGTACCGACGAGGAGGTGATGCGCGAGTGCCCCTGGGCTTCGTTCGGACGCAAGAAAGACCGCCAGCCCAATATCATCACCTCGCTGGAGCTGAAACCGGAGATCATGGAGGAACGCAACATCCATCTTCAGAAGAAATACCAGCAGATTCGTGAAAACGAAGTGCGCTATGAGACACAGCAGTGCGAGGATGCCGACTATGTAATCGTATCCTTCGGCTCGGCTGCACGTATCTCGGAGAAAGCTATCGAGCTGGCACGCGAAGAGGGCATCAAGGTGGGACTCTTCCGCCCCATCACCGTATGGCCCTTCCCCACAGAGCAGGTGCGCGACATCGCACGCGGCAAGAAAGGGGTGCTCGTGGCAGAAATCAACGCCGGCCAGATGGTCGAGGATGTGAAACTGGCCATCAATGGCGAAGTGCCTGTAGATTATTTCGGACGATTGGGTGGTATCGTGCCCGAGCCCGAGGAAATTGTGGATGCTTTGAAATCTAAATTAATGAAGTGATGGACAACAACAATATTATCAGCCCCGAGAACCTGGTGTATCAGAAACCGGCTCTCATGAACGATGTGCCCATGCACTACTGCCCCGGATGCTCACACGGCGTGGTGCATAAACTCATTGCCGAGGTCATAGCAGAAATGGGCATGGAGGAGAAAACCGTGGGTGTGTCGCCTGTAGGATGCGGCGTCTTCGCCTACCGTTATATCGATATCGACTGGCAGGAGGCTGCCCATGGCAGGGCTCCCGCAGTGGCCACCGGCATCAAGCGCGTATGGCCCGACCGACTCGTCTTCACCTATCAGGGCGACGGCGACCTGGCTTGTATCGGTGCCTGCGAGACCATCCATGCGCTCAACCGCGGTGAGAATATTGTCATCATCTTCATCAACAATGCCATCTACGGCATGACGGGTGGACAGATGGCTCCCACCACACTCATGGGACAGAAAACCGCCACTTGCCCCTACGGACGTACGGCCGAACTGCACGGATATCCCCTCAAAATGACGGAGATAGCCGCCACCCTCGAGGGTACTTGCTATGTGACCCGTCAGAGCGTGGAGAGTGTGGCTTCTATACGCAAGGCCAAGAAGGCGCTGCGCAAAGCGTTCGAGGCTTCCATGGCCAAGAAGGGCTCTTCGCTCGTTGAGTTCGTCTGCACCTGCAGCAGCGGATGGAAACTCTCGCCCAAGAAGGCCAATGAGTGGATGGAGGAGAATATGTTCAAGTTCTACCCCAAAGGCGACCTTAAAGACAACACGGGACTCTAAGTACGTGGCATAAGCATTTCAAATTCTGATTCTAACAGCTAATTAGTATGAAACACGAAATCATTATATCGGGATTCGGTGGACAGGGCGTGCTCTCTATGGGCAAAATCCTGGCCTATTCCGGACTCATGGAGGGAAAAGAAGTGACATGGATGCCTGCCTACGGACCGGAGCAGCGCGGTGGAACTGCCAACGTGACGGTCATCGTCAGCGATGAGCGCATCTCGTCGCCCATACTCAGCAAGTATGATATCGCCATCGTGCTCAACCAGCCTTCGCTCGATAAGTTCCAGCCCAAGGTGAAGCCCGGCGGCATCCTTATCTACGACAGCTATGGCATCATCAACCCGCCTACACGCAAGGATATCAAGGTGTACAGCATCAGTGCCATGGACAAGGCGGCTGAGATGAAAAACTCTAAGATTTTCAACATGATTGTGCTGGGCGGCATGCTGAGCGTTTGCCCCGTCGTGACCAACGAGGGCCTGGAGAAGGCGCTCTACAAGACGCTGCCTGAGCGCCACCACGGACTCATTCCTCTCAACATGGAGGCGGTGAAGGCCGGAGGCGAAATCATGGAGCTGAAATAATCACTTTTCTTCTATAGCATAGAAACGATGAGAGCCTGGATGTTTGTCCAGGCTCTTTTTTTGATGGCCGCCGGATAAAAAAGCGATTCCTTGGGTTATAGCTCGATTTCTTCTATTCCGCCGTAGTCCACCTGGTGGGCGAAGGCGTCGTCGCGGGCAAAGAGCCCGCCGTAGATACCGGCGCATACGAGCACACCGGCGTGGGCGAAGATGCACACGCGCTCATAGGGCTGCCGGCGCAGTTCGTCGAGGAAGTCGGCCACACGGGCGTAGAGCATTGGCAGACTTTCGCCGCCTTTGGTGGGCTTGTTCATATAGTCGTCGTACCATTCCTGCAGTTCGGGGTCGTCAATCTCGTCGTAGCGCTTCATCTCCCATTCGCCCATGTACATCTCTTTCAGTCGGTCGTCGGCCTCGGCGTCGGGCCAGCCGCAGAAGTCGGCCAACCGGCGGGCGCGGCTCAGCGGCGAGGTGTATACCTTGTCGAAGGCGATGCCTTCCAGACGGCTGCGGGTGCAGGCGGCTTCCTCCTCGAAGGTGGCGGCGCAGGACACGTCGCTCCATCCGTAGCACACGCCTCGGGGCACGTCTACTCGGGTGTGTCTCACCAGAATTACTCGCATAACACGCTCATTGTAAGGTAAAGACTCAGTTCTATCAGCAGGAAGAGGGCGCCGCAGCAGTCGCCGGTATAGCCGCGCAGCTTCGACCAGATAATGCGGTAGAGCACGTACATCACCAGGCAGGGCACAAAAAGGATAATCTCCCAGTAGCCCAGCAGGGCGGGACGAAGGTAGAAGAGCAGCGCCACGGGCAGCAGACCCTGAACGGCCAGTCCTATCGAGGCGGGCACACTGATTTTGCGGTACACCATGCGGGCCTTGGCTTCTTGCTCGGTGCGGGCGTAGGGCATCATCTGCAGCAGTTGGCCGGCCAGCATCTTCGAGTAGGGGTCGGCGCACAGTATGGTGAGGGCGGCCGTCTCCACAGGCAGGCTGCTGAGCGAAAGGTAGAGCAGCAGACCGTACATGAGCAGACCCAGCACGCCGTAGGTGCCTATGCGCGAGTCTTTCATGATGTCGAGGATGCGCTGGCGGTCGCTGCCGCCACCGCCGAAACCGTCGCAGAAGTCGGCCAGGCCGTCTTCGTGCAGCGCTCCTGTTATCAGCAGCCGCATCAGGATGGCTAAGGCCACGGCCACCGACGGGGGGAAGAGCCGCGCGCCGAAGAAGAGGGTGGCGGCTGTCACGCTGGCCGTGAACCAGCCCGTGAGGGGCCAGAACTCCACCACCGCCTTGTAGCTCTCGCTGTTGGGCGAGTAGAGCTTGTAGAAGGGCAGCCGGGTGAAGAAGATGAAGGCGGCCCAGGCATTCTCATACCATCTAGAAGTATTTAGTGATTTTAGCATTGTCGAAGTTGTTCATTTCATTGATCATCCTTACAGCGCTCTCCACGATGGGATAGGCGCAGAGGGCGCCCGTGCCCTCGCCCAGGCGGAGACCGAGCCGCAGCAGGGGCTGTGCGTTCATCAAGGCGAGCATGCGGCCGTGGCCGCTCTCGTCGCCGCAGTGGCCGAAGATGGCGTAGTGGAGCACCTCGGGGTGCAGGTGGCTGGCGGCCAGCATGCAGGCGGTCATGATGAAACCGTCTACCAGCACCAGCA